>JAFRYW010000231.1 GCA_017442845.1 Ruminococcus sp. | reverse complement strand
TCAGAACACCGAAACGGTTCTCTGCATAGACCATTGCCGTGAGGGCAGGATCGAGCACGAAAACTCACTCGGCGGGCGGTATTATATGGAGGCGGGGGATCTTCGCATTGACAGGCGGATCCACCACGAGGGAACTGTCGAGCTGCCGCTGTCACACTATCACGGTATATCAATAGGCTTTGTTCAGGATACGGCGCAAAAAGCTATCGAGCGTGAGCTTAACGGGATAAAGGTAGATATAGAAGCGCTTTCGCAAAAATTCTGCCCCGACGGGAAGGAGCTTCTGATCAGAAACAACGAGCAGCTAGGGCTGATATTCTCCCAGCTGTATCACACGCCCAAGAATATACGGGCACAGTATTTCAAGGTCAAGATCGCAGAGCTTTTGCTTATGCTTCGGTCTATCGACCCGGGCGAGCATACATTCTGTCACAGATACTTTCCCGCAAGCCAGACAGACAAGGTAAAGCAGATACATTCGTTTATTACGCAAAGCCTTGAGCGCACATACACAGTCGAGGAGCTGTCAGAAAGGTTCGGTATGCCCTCTGCAACGCTTAGAAATGTATTCAAGGCAGTGTACGGGGTGCCGATATACAGGTATATCAAAAGCTACAAAATGAATGCTGCGGCCTCTATGCTGATATCCGACAGCGGCATAACAGTTGCACAGACAGCACAAAGGCTGGGGTATGACAACACATCAAAATTTGCGGCGGCGTTCAAGGACGTTATGGGCACAACACCGCAAAGCTACAGAAAAAGTCAGGAGGAACTATAATGGGAAAAGACAAAAACGGCTCATTCGGGTGGCTTTTGAGCCAATCGGGTGAGCGAAAAGGAAAATTTACACTTAGCGTTATACTTGCACTTATAAGTATGCTATGCGGGATAGCACCGTATTTCTTTATTGCAAGGATAGTTAAAGATCTGCTTGCAGAAAACGCCGACAAGGGCGACTATATCATAAACTGCGCTATAATACTTGCACTGTGGCTCGGAAAATCGCTTTTTCACGCATTGTCAACAGCAAATTCGCATTTAGCGACCTTCCACACGCTAGCTGTGATAAGAAAAAAAGCACTTGACAAGCTTGCCAAAATGCCACTCGGTGATGTTATAAGTCAGCCCTCGGGTGCATTAAAAAGCACGATCGTTGAAAGGATCGACAGCATTGAAACGACGCTTGCACACATTCTTCCCGAGTTTACAACAGGGATAGGGGCACCTGTCATCATTCTTGTTTACGCCTTTGTTATAAGCCCGAAGCTTGGGCTCGCAGCGCTTATAACCGTTCCGCTGGGGATAGTCTGCTATGCGCTTATGATGTTCGGCTACGAGGAAAACTACGGCAGAACAGTAAGGGCTACAAAGGCACTAAACGCCGTAACAACAGAGTACATAAACGGGATAGAGGTAATAAAGGTATTCGGCAAGGCGCAGTCGAGCTACGAGAAATTCGCAGCCGCCGCAAAGGAAAGCGCTGCAAGCTTTGTTGACTGGATGAGAAAGTGCAACGTATATATGACCTTTGCTATGTGCATAATGCCCGCAACTATGCTGTCAGTCCTGCCGATAGGCGGGGTAATGACTATGCACGGCACGATAAGCACGGCAGACTTCATAACCGTCATAATACTGACAGTAGGGCTTATCGAGCCGCTTATAGGCGTAATGTCATACTCTGACGACATAGCGCAGATGGACACTATCGTAACAGAGGTGCGAAACATAATAGATGCGCCCGAAATGGTAAGACCCGATACTATTTCAAGGGCTATCGGCGGGGATATAGTGCTTGATGATGTACGCTTTTCATACAGCGACAAGGAGATACTGCACGGGGTCTCAATGACAGTCCGCAAAGGGGAATTTATAGCACTTGTAGGCCCGTCGGGAAGCGGCAAATCAACGATAGCAAGGCTTATTGCAAGCCTATGGGACACAGGCAGCGGAACAATAACGATCGGCGGGGTCGATATAAGGGAGATACCGCTTGATGAGTACAATAAAAGGATAGCATACGTTTCACAGGACAACTTCCTGTTTGACCTGACTGTTCGTGAGAACATAAGGCTAGGAAACCAAAATGCTTCTGACAGCGAGGTCGAGGAGGCTGCGAAAAAATGCGGCTGCCACGAGTTCATAATGGGACTTGAAAACGGCTATGACACAGTAGTAGGCACCTCGGGCGGCCGCCTCTCGGGCGGTGAGCGGCAGAGGATAGCGATAGCAAGGGCGATGCTCAAAGATGCCGACATCATAATCCTTGACGAGGCGACAGCATACACAGACCCCGAAAACGAAGCGGTCATACAGCGAAGCGTTGCAAGGCTCGTCGAGGGCAAGACGCTTATAGTTATAGCACACAGGCTGTCAACTGTAAAAAATGCCGACAGGCTGTATGTTATAAATGACGGGATCATCGAGGAGCAGGGTACGCACGATGAGCTGCTCAAAAAGGGCGGGCTTTACAGCTCGATGTGGTCAGCCCACATTTTAGCAAAGGACGGTGAGGAAGATGTTTAAGATACTTAGGGATTTCTTTGATTTTTGTAAGCCGGAGGATAAAAAGAGGTTTTACGCCTCGATAATACTCAGCCTTTTCCAAGCTATGTTTGAGGCACTTAAGATACCTGCGATAGCGTGTATGGTAAAGGCGCTGCTTGATAATGACGTTACATCAAAGACCTGCCTTACCTGCCTGTGTATAATGCTTGTGAGCATTATCGGCTCGGGCGCTTTCAAGGCAAAGGCCACAATGCTGCAAACAGAGGGCGGCTACAGCACCTGTGCAAACAAGCGTATGCAGCTTGCCGAGCATTTAAGATACCTTCCTATGGGCTATTACAACGAAAACAGCCTGGGGCGGATAATGTCTGTAACTACAAACACTATGCAAAACCTTGAAAACGTAGCTACCAGGGTAGTAATGATCGTATGCTCGGGGCTTCTTTCAACTGCTGTGATCACAGTGATGATACTCGTCTTTGACCGGAGGATAGGGCTGATACTTTTAGGCGGGCTTGCCGTATTTTTTACTATCAACAGCGGCCTTATGAAGGTATCGGCAGGAATGGCAAAGAAAAAGCTTGAAAAGGACTCGGCCCTCGTTGCAAAGGTAATTGAATACATTCAGGGCATATTCGAGGTAAGGACATTCAGGCTTACAGGCAAGCGCAGCCGAGACCTTAACACGGCTATCGAGGAGAACGAGCACGCAAACTCGGCTATGGAGCTTAAGCTTATACCTTTTATGACAATGCAGAGCTTTTGGCTCAAGGCTGTAGGTACTGTCATTGTTTTAGCATCAGTTTTGCTTCATATAGGCGGCAGCATGGATCTGCTCACGACTATAATAATGATCGTCAGCTCATACCTTATATACGCACAGCTTGACAATGCGGGAAACTACTCGGCACTGTTAAGAACAGTAGATGTAAGCGTCAAGCAGGCAAACGAGATACTTGCAACGGAGCAAATGGATATCACAGGCAAGGATATCAAGCCTAAAAGCTTTGACATCAAGGCAAGTGATATATCCTTCGCATACGAAAAAAGAAAGATAATCGACGGTATATCACTTGAGATACCGCAGCGCACAACTACTGCGATAGTAGGCCCCTCGGGCGGAGGTAAAACAACGCTCACCTCGCTGCTGTCACGCTTTTGGGACGTTGATAACGGCAGCGTAACGCTTGACGGAAAGGATGTTCGTGAATACAGTATGGACGCACTTATGAAAAACTACAGCTTTGTATTCCAGCGGGTGTACCTCTTTGCTGACACTATCGCCAACAACATTCGCTTCGGGCAGCCCGATGCGCCAATGGAAAAGGTGGTAGAGGCCGCTAAAAAAGCGTGCTGCCACGACTTCATAATGCGGCTTCCCGACGGCTATGACACAGTCATCGGCGAGGGCGGTGCGAGCCTTTCGGGCGGCGAAAAGCAGCGCATATCGATAGCGAGGGCGATAATGAAGGACGCCCCGATAATCGTGCTTGACGAGGCGACCGCAAATGTCGACCCCGAAAACGAGGCGGAGCTTATGAGTGCTATAGACGCTCTTACCAAGGAAAAGACTATAATAATGATAGCCCACAGGCTAAAGACCGTAAGAAACGCCGACAAGATATTGGTAATTGACGGCGGCAGGATAGCCGAGCAGGGCACGCACGATGAGCTTATGTCTAAAAACGGGATCTACCGCAGCTTTATCGAGAGCAGGCGTGAGGCTGCATCGTGGAGGCTGTGATCTCAAGCAAGGCATTATAACAGTATCAGCACCCCGAGAGAGCTATTCTCTCGGGGCTGTTTGTTTATCGATCATTGATTATATATCATAATTTGCAGCTAATTGCAAGATCATTTGTACAAAAAGCCGAGGCTAAGATCATTGACAAAAGGGAAAAATGGGTGTATAATAATTATAGTTAGTTATGGCTAACTATAAAACTATGAACGGAGTGTTTTAAATGTCTAAGACACAGGTGGAATTTAAGGATGTTGTCAGAGTCTTTGGTAAGGGTGACGGAAAGCAGGTCGCAGTCGACCACGTGAGCTTTACTATTGACGAGGGTGAATTTGTTGTTATTTTAGGGCGCTCGGGTGCGGGTAAATCGACGGTGCTAAATATGCTCGGCGGAATGGATACACCTACCGAGGGTAAGGTTTTTGTAGACGGGCAGGAGGTCTCGGCTATGAATGACAACCAGCTGTCTGTCTACAGGGCGGATACGATAGGCTTCATATTTCAGTTTTACAACCTTATACCCGGGCTCACAGCATTTGAAAACGTAGCACTTGTAAAGGATATAAAGAAGGACTCGCTCGACGCTGACGAAATGCTTGAGCGTGTGGGGCTGAGCGACCAGAAGAACAAGTTTCCCTCACAGATGTCGGGCGGGCAGCAGCAAAGGGTATCGATAGCACGTGCACTTGCCAAAAACCCGAAGATCATACTTGGCGACGAGCCTACGGGGGCACTTGATTCCGAAACAGGGCTGATCGTTTTGGAGATGCTGCAAAAGCTTTCAACAGAGGACGGCAACACTGTCATTTTGGTAACACACAACGCCGATATCGCAAAGTGTGCAAACAAGGTCATACATATGCGAAACGGCAAGATCAAATCAATAAAAACAAATGACGCCCCCCTATCGGTGCGTGAGATAGAATGGTAAGGGGGCGCAAAAATGCTAATGCGTAAAATGCTCCGTGATATGAGGAGCAGCTTTGCACAGTTTTTTTCTATATTCATTCTTGCGGCCGTGGCTATGTGGTGCTACACAGGCTTTCAGGCAAATGTCATAGGCGGCGGGCGTGCAAGGGAGGAATTTGAAAAGAAGACCAACTTTTCAGACGGCTGGATCTACGGCGCCGCTTTTGATGAAGACAGGGCAGAAGCTGTCAAGGCTATAGATGATGTCAACGACGTTCAGCTAAGAAGCGAGGTACTGGGAAAGGCCGACGAGAAATACAACACGGCAGAGCTTTACTGCTACTTTCAGGATACAAAGAGTGTTACCGTACCCTTCGTTATAAAGGGCGTCGAATTTGACCCCGGCGACGAGGACGGTGTCTGGCTTTTCTACCGCTTTGCAGATGCTTGGGGGCTGAGTGTAGGCGACAGCTTCACATCACACGTATTGGGGCAGGACATAACAAAGACCATACGTGGGCTTATAGCTACGCCCGAGTATGAATTTGCCTGCGCATCGACAGATGCTGATACAGACTTCCACAACATAGGCTTTGCATATATGTCGGTAAATGTGCTTCCCGAGGAGCTCAGGGGCTTTAACGAGATAATTTTCACCTGCAAGGGCGACCCGCTAAAGCTTGAAGACGACATATCATCGGCACTTGACGGAAACTATGCATTCTTAGCCGACCGCAAGAGCATTGACGGCTACAACCGCCTGACAGACGAGCTTAACCAGCATGACGGGTTCTCGTATGTATTTTCAGCGATATTCGTAGCCATTGCGCTGCTTGTTATCATAACGACTATGAAGCGTATGGTAGCCCACCAGCGTACACAGATAGGCACGCTCAATGCACTTGGAATGAAAAAGCGCAAAATAATGACGCACTACATAAGCTTCAGCGTGATAATAACTGCGCTCGGCTGTCTAGTCGGCGTTATACTGGGGATATTTACCTTCGGCAAGATGATGGTAGATATTTTCAGCGACTTTTACTCAGTTCCCGGCTGGGGGCCGGGGTATGATGCAAAGAGCGTTATCCTCTCGCTCATTATCGTTTTGATATGCGCTCTGGCGGCATTTTTGAGCTGCAAGACCATACTTAAGATCCACCCCTCAGAGGCGCTTCGCCCGGCAGCTGCCAAAACGTCAAAGCCCTGTATTTTTGAAAAGCTCCCCTTCTGGGGCAGGCTCAGCTTCACGGCAAAATACGATCTGCGTGATATAGCAAGGTCAAAGCTCAGGGCTGTAATGGGCATTTGCGGCACGATGATGGGAATGATCATAATGCTTATGGGGATCGGCGCCTATGACACGGTAGAGTATGTCAAGGACTGGTATTTTAAGGACATACAGAATTACGACAGCCAGGTGCTGTTTACCGACAGCTGCACACCCGATCAGGCCTTCGGTATAGCAGACAAATACAGCGGCGAGCTGATCTCGGCAGACCTTATCTCTATAGCCGCCGAGGAACACCCGACCTCAGATGATATTGTAAGCTGCAAGCTGACAGTTACCGAGGGCAAGGGGCTGTTTTGTGTATCTGACACCGACCTTAACGTGACCGACTTAGAGCCCGGCACCGTTGCACTGACTATGAAGCAGGCTAGAAAGATTGGCCTTGAAAAGGGCGACACAGTGTACTGGAAGCGCTCATCAGACAACACGTGGAACAAAAGCAGGATAGGCTTTATCTCACGCCACCCGTCGATCATGGGCATAACCATGCTAAGGGCTGACTATGAGAGCCTGGGCTTTGAATTTAAGCCGCAGATGCTGGTCTCAAAGCAGAACTGCGACAGCGCAGAGGATCTTGAGTTCGTATCTGCCGTACACAGCATGAGCGACCTCAGAGCCGCCTTTGACAAGAGTATGGAGATCATGGATCTGCTTGTATACTTTATGATATTCTTTGCGTGCCTGCTGATAATAGTTGTGCTTTACAATTCGGGCAACCTGTCATTCAACGAGCGTGAAAAGGAATTTGCTACTCTAAAGGTGTTAGGCTTTAAGAGCGGCGCTATAAGAAAGCTTATCTCCGTACAGAACCTATGGCTTTCGATCATCGGCGTAATTATCGGCATACCGCTCGGGCAGGTGCCTCTTCAGGCTATGATGGACTCAAACGGCGACCAGATCGACTGGCCGTGCTATGTATCACCGCTAACATATTTTATAGCGGCAGCATTTGTCATGGCAGTTTCCGTGATAGTCGGCTTTATGTTCCAAAAGCGGATAAAAAGGATAAATATGATAGAGGTACTAAAGGGTATGGAATAGCGCTATGCACATATAAAAAAAGCAGCGAGACTCATCGCTGCTTTTTTTGATAGTTTTCTTTTTACATTTGTACTGATGATAAGATAAAGTGAGATCTACGAGAGTGAACACCCCTTCGCAGCTGCTTTTACAATTCGTGGGCGAAGCCCACCACCTTCATTGTGCCTTCATTGTGCATTGTGAATTGTGCATTGTGCATTGAAGCGCTAAAGCCCCATATTCTCATAGAATCTCATTTCCAAAAGGGCACGTGTATGCTCTGCAAAGCTGTACTGTGTCATATATTCGCCGTTATATTTTGAGATCGAATAAGGGTCACCCGAGAGATAGCGGTAATAATCGCAGTCAAGCAGCGCCGTATTTACAGCAAACCCACCCTGTGCCTTGATTATGAGCCTTTCGATACCCACCTTGAAAAACGAGACCATAAGGTCGCCAATATAGACCCTAATGCTGCTTTTTGCCGCTTCATCGAACGGGCGGCCGGGCTCTATATTGCAAACAAGCGTTTCCATATCACACACCCTGCCCCTGCGGTCGATAAGAAATGCAAGCGTCTCCTTGCTCTTTTGCCGCTTGAATCTCATAGGCTCGCCCTTTACGAACACCTCAAAGCTGCCAAAGCACTGCACCCTTAACGGGCGGTCGCTCATATCAGGTGTTCTGTATCTGCGGTGAAGTAATGCCTGCTCGATCTTATCCTGCGAGAAAGGCTTAAGGATATAGCTGCTTGCGTGAATATCAAAGGCCGACGACATATACTCGGTATGACCTGTAAGGAAGATTATATTGCAGTCGGGAAAGCGCTCCAGTATCTTTTTTGCAAGCTCTACGCCGTTCATTTCAGGCATCTCAACATCTAAAAAAGCGACATCTACAGGCTTATCAAGCTCCTCCAACACCTTAAGCGGCTGAGTATAGAACCTATGCTCACCCTCGGGGTCGATATTTTCAAGCATTTTTTCAAGCATTACAACTATTGGCTTTCTGTCATCAACGCCGATAATATTCACTGTGTCCTTACCCCTTTTTCGATAAATAATACTGTTCATATATGTATTATAACATATTTTTCAGCTTAAAGCAATACCGCACAGGGGGCGTGCGGTGTTATCTTAAAAAAATACTTTTCCCTGCACCCAAACGCCCGCCCAACAGGTATTACTTACAGAGAAACGGATCAAGGAGGAATAAAAAATGCCAATTACATTTAAAGATTTTCAAAGCATTGATTTTTCGGAGATACAGAAGCAGCAGCTTGAAGAGCTTGTAGGGTCTATATCGGCACTTAGCAGCAACTGCGGCTCAAACAATAATACCGGTGCATTTAGCGATCGGCTAAGCGGTATAACGATGAATATGTTCAGCATTATGCCGGGCGCAAACGCAGAAGAGGAGTTTAATAATGCCATTATCACCGTTTCGGGCATCAAGGATCTCTTTACAGCGCAGAATTTCAAAACGATGCTCGAAAATGATGTGTTTTCAAAGCCGCAGCAGATAGATATAAACAACTTCCTTGCAGGGCTTGAGCTGTTTTCAAGCACTTATAATCTGGGTATCAACATAGCCGCACTGAACAACGCATTTGATGACCACCTTAATAAGATTTCAGGCAATAACGAGATAAATAACCAGCCGAATAATAATATCATCAATGAGAATGAATTTATAAACGCCCCTCAGCAAGAGCTGAACAATGCCGGCAATAACAACATAATCAACAATTTGCAGCATGACAGGTTTGATAACTCTATAGCACAAAGCGAGTCGGACAGCTACATAGAGGAAGCAAATAATATCAACAACAATGCAGATATAAGCAACGAGATATTTATAGACGAAGCAGACCCAAGAGCCGAGGCTTTAAATAACAAGAGAAGCAGTACAAAAGGCAAGCTTGACAGCTTTTCGGGGCAGCTCAACAAAAAGCACAGTATACCCTTTATCGGCGGCGGCACATCTGATGAGCTTCAGACTGTAAAGAACGCTATAGAGCTTTACAAGAACTTCTGTGATGACCCCACCGACCCGAGGTATGCGGGAATGACAGAGACCTCGCTTCTCAATGGCATTAAAAAAGCCGCTGAGGATTATATAGATAAGAAAAAGGAGAACAGGTGGAAGGACACCACACGTGAGGACTGGACGCCTAACACCAGAATGGGCACAGAGCGTTTCTTGGGCGTTAAGGGCGTATTGAAAACAGCAGTAGACAGGATCAAGGAGATAGAGGACGACGAAAGAGAATACGCCTATTCATTACAGAGAAATGACCGTATCCGTGAGCAGCAGAAAAAGGAGCAGAAAAAGCTCAATCAGCTTGTCGGCACTATAGAAGATCTTATAGAGGACAGCCTTTACGATACCGATTACAGCAAGCTGAGCGATGATAAGCTCAGAAGCGAATTTGCTTCCTTCACAGCATGGATGAAGCTAAGCAAGCAATACGGAAATGAAGCTATAGTAAACGACCATAAGGCAGAGCACGACACACTCTGCGAGAAGTACAAGAATGACAAGTACTTTAACGGCTTCTTCAACAAATGGAAAAGCGGTATCAAAAACCGCAAATTCCTCTCGGCCGACAGCAGCGTATGTGAGGAGCTTGAAAAGTACACTATCCTGAGCAAACAGACTGAGGAATTTATCAAGAAATTCGGCGAGGGGTCGGTCGGTGCATTTATCGCTAATACCCGCTTTAATGTTCTTACCGATGACTCTAAATACAAAGATGAGACCTTAAAGGATCTGATAGCAGCCGAGATGATCTGCAGCGAAAAGGGGTTTGATACAGCCCTTGATAAAAACGAGCTTGACAATACCAAGGAGACCATAAACGAAGCTGCATTCGACCGCTTTATTGAAAGCCTCTCAAGAGCACAGAAGATAGGTCTTGTTAATGCACCTGACGACCTTTTGAATGAATACTCAAGGACACTGAGTGTTATTGAGAACGAAAAGGCTGAAAAGATGCAGGCCGAAAATGTTCAGATAAAGAATGAGAATATCATCAATATCAATGCGATCGATGACAATGAGAATAATAACGAGATAAACAATATCGAGCAGGCCCCCGACCCCGAAAACATTGATGACGATGATATCGACTATCAGGAGGATGCAGAGCCGGATATATACAGTGAGGTCGAATACGATCCCGATGACCCGATCCCCGGCAGCCTTATCCCCTACCAGAACAACATCAGAAGGGCGATAAAGGGTGACAAGAGCTTTGAAGAGACAAAGGCAGCAGTCAAGGAAAGCATCGCAGGTATTCTTTCTACCAAGGCTTTATGGAGCAAGCCCGAAAAGCAGCCTATAAGCGTTATAACCACAAACATGAACAACGATGAGGATGTAGAGAAGTATCTGAGCGAAAACAGCAAAAAGTGCGAAATGAGAGACAGCGGCATCAAACAGCTTATGACAAAGAATAAAGAGTTTGACTTTATGTTCTCGGGCATAAACAACATGGAGCAGCTAAAGGAGCTGTCAGAAAAGGCACTTCACAACGACGCTTCGGAGCTTATGATAGAGCAGAAAAAAGCAGCCGACAAGCTTGCAAGCATAAACGGCAATATCTCAAAGACCGAGCAAAAGGATACTGTCATCACAAGCAACCTAAACAAATAAGCAAAAGCACTCAGCGCCGCTCAAAAGCCGCAAAACGGCAGATGGGCGGCGTTGTATGTATTCTTGACGCTTGACATGGTTTTATTAAAATGCTATAATCATAATAATAAAACCGACCATTCACGAGGTAAACAGATGAACAAGAAAAAACGTACCCTATCCTCAAAGACTATGCACATGACGATCAAGAGCTGCATCGTTTTTGGGCTGGTAGTGCAGCTAATGGCGCTGACCTTCTATGCCTTTGCGCTTGTCAGCCAGTATATAAATTCCGCCAACACCACGCTTATGCAGCTAAGGCACTCGGTCGCAGGCTCGGCAGATATAGATGCCTATTCGGGGCAGGTAATGGAAATATATCAGTCTCTTACCGATGAGCAGCGCCAAACAGTAGGCTCTGATGAGTACAGAGAGCTTTTTTCATCGGTAGATACCACTACCACGGGCGGGGATTACGATACGCTTATAAAGCTTCTTGCCGAGGCCTATGAATACCACACGCAAAATGACGTTGCAGATATTTATATTGCGATGTATGATGAGAAGACGAGTGCCATGGTGTATATCGTTGACCCGAGTGAGCCGCCAAACAGACTAATGCCCGGCGACTGGGAGTCTGTAAACACCGAGGGCATGATGAGGTTTCTAAACACTACAGAAGAAAACAAGCAGGTGCTGTACGATATCGGCTACACCGAGAATTACGGCTTTCTTTGCACCGTCGGCGTACCGATCTGGAAGGACGGGGAGATAGTTTCCTTTGTTTTTGCAGATATCTCTATGAAGAATATCAAAACAGGTATGATAGGCTTTGCACTGAGCCTTACTGCTGCAATAGTGATCCTGACAGCGATCATAGCATGGTTTCAGACAAGTACCATAAAAAAAGACATAACTGCCCCTATCAATATGATAGCAGATGCATCAAAAAGCTTCGCATCAGATGAGCACAGAGGTCAAGGAAGCAAGGGCTATTTTGCACAGCTTGATATCCACACCGGCGATGAGATAGAGCATCTTGTAAAGACCATGTCGAAAATGGAGAGCGAGCTTTACGATTACGGCGAGAACCTTCTCAAGGTCACAAAGGAAAAGGAGCGTATAGGTACCGAGCTGTCGCTTGCAAGAAAGATCCAGGCTGATATGCTGCCACGAACCTTCCCGCCCTTCCCTAACAGAAATGATATAGATATATTCGCATCAATGACCCCCGCAAAGGAGGTCGGCGGTGACTTCTACGATTTCTTCCTGATAGATGATGACCACTTGGGAATGGTAATGGCAGATGTTTCGGGCAAGGGCGTTCCCGCAGCGCTGTTTATGATGGCATCAAAAATACTTATCAAAAACTTTGCTATGCAAAAATACTCGCCCGCCAAGGTTCTCGAGCTTGCTAATATGGTGATCTGCCAAAGCAACGATGAGGATATGTTTGTAAGCGTATGGTTCGGCATACTGGAAATATCCTCCGGCAAGATAATAGCCGCAAATGCCGGGCATGAATTCCCGATAATAAAAAAGCCCGGCGGGGGCTTTGAGCTTTTCAAGGACAAGCACGACTTTGTTATCGGCGGGCTTGAAGGGCTAACCTTCAGGGAATATGAGCTAAGTCTCGAAAAGGGCGGGGTGCTTTTCCTTTATACTGACGGCGTTCCCGAGGCGACTGATCCAAACAATGAGCTTTTCGGAACAGACAGGCTGATAGCGGCCATGAATAAGTACACGGGGCTTGATACAAAAGACCTTATCACAAGCATCAAGAGCGAGGTGGATTCATTTGTTGGAACTGCCGAGCCGTTTGATGATATCACAATGCTTGGAGTAAGGCTGAAATAAGCGCCCCTGCACCGTGAAAATACAAATAAAGCATCAGGGCTTGCTCTTTTTTTGAGTAAGCCCTGATAATTATTTAGGGGTCATTTTATTTACATAAACACATTGGTTTTTAACCTTTTCGATAAATGATCCGGTCTATGGCTTTTTAGCTTTTTTGCACCCAAGCTTGACTTTAAAGGGTATTATATATGGAAGCAAGAATAAAACCAAAAAGGAGAGTTTATTATGCCAAAGCAGATCGATCGGAATATGTTAAAAAAGCTTAAAGACCTTAACAAAGCGGGGAATTATGATGCGCTGGTGCAGTATATCTGCGAGCAGACGCTGACACTCAGCACAAACCATGATGATATGTCTTTATATGATACAGTAAATGAGTTCTATGAAGAGATACTCCGGCAGTTTGACGAAAAGTCAAAAGCAAATGTACTCGAGATAGGCAAGGCCTTTACGAGATATGACGTTCGTACCTTTATGGAGGCAGGCAAAGAGGCTGATAAGGTAGCCGAGCAGATAAAAAACGGTGAGATAGAGGAATTAAAGTATGTAGAAAATGACAAGGCACGTGAAAAGCTTTCCGCAGGTATCGTCATAACACAGTCTGATTTCACACCCAAGCTGCGTGCAAACAAATCTGCCTACCTTACATTCGGAATAGCTTTAGCAAATGATTCTAAATGGGAACAATTCGCACGTAATGAGCTCGTTGATCAAAAAAACCAGGAAACGGAGAGCTACAAAAACAGCTTCCCCGGTATCGCTCCAAAAGACAAAGAAAGATATATGAAACGGTTTATCGGGCAGGTCCAGCGTTTGGTTCCCATAGAAGGCTTTACGTTTAATGAAAATTACAAGCCCGGGCAGTCACGTATCACCAAATACCCTGCACACTATAAGCTTCTTAATGATGCAAACACCACCGAAGAGCTTGATAAGCTTGAAAAAACAACGGCTGAGGAATATGAACAGATCAAAAAATATCAGCAGGGCTTTTTTGATACAGAAAACGGGGCAAAAGACCTAAGCAAGACATTAGAAGACAGCACCTCTGAGGAAGCCAAGAAAACCAAGGAATACAAAGAGCTTATGGAAGCTGTCAACCTGCTCAAGGCAATTTCAAAGGGTATAGAATGGTATGGAATTGATTATGACGGAAAAATAGCGGAAAAATCGGCTCAACCGTTCAGCAGCAACGCAGCAAAATACGCATTAAACCAGGTCAGGGAAAAGGCTGAGGCATTTAAAGGTATTGATGAAAATGCCGCAAATGCTGCACTTTCATTTGCAAAAAGCAGGTCGGACGTTAATCAGCACAATTACGAAAAGAATTATAAACCTCTACGTGATAAATACGATAATTTAGATTCAAGCTTTTTTACTCCCGAAGGCTTGATGGAGCATATAACGGCGATACAGCATAAAAAATCCGATCTTAGCGCATATCAAGTAAATCCCAATATGCATAAGCAATACAGGCAATACAGCAAAAAGGTAGATGCCATAAACGCATATGCAGAGGCGGTAGATAAAATTCGCGGTGATAAGCAGCTTGGCAGCGAGATCAAGACAATGCTTGATGATATGGCTGACCGCAAAACCAGAAAAGCCAAAAGAACAGCGTCATATGATACTTTTATAAATTCCATAGATACTCTTAACAGGAGCAAAAAGGGAATTGAAACAACGCCGAGCGAATACCGCAAGAGCCTTGTTGATGCGATAAATGCCTGCGATGACTACAGGAAAAAGCATAAGGGCTTATTTAACGGCAACTTCGGAAAAGGGCCTGCAAGATATAACGCCTCGATAAGCATAGGCGATAAGCTCAGAGCGCACCTTGCAGAGTTTGACAAGGCCTACGATCTATACCCTGCCTCAAAGAACTTGACGGCAAAAAATTCAAGGGCAGAGCTGATAGGCATACAACACGGTATTGTCGAAGTAATGGATAAGAAAAGAAAATACTATGATTCCTCGATGTCAAATGCGGCTGATGCTCACAAAAAATATACAGAGGAAATGGAAAGCATCATCAATGATGATAAAAAGCCCGAGAATATGAGCGATGCCGAGTTCTTTGCGCAGAAAAAGGAGAAATTTGCACAGCTGCTTGCAAAAACAACGGCTGTAGGTATAGCTGTAAAGGAAACACAGAAAACCTACGACCTTCTTGCCAAAAAGACAAACACATACGATGCAGATGAGATGAAACAATGCGAGAAAAAATTTACCGATGAGAGCATAAGCAAAAAAGCAGAAACGATAAAAAACCACAAGGGCTTTAAGGACATGATCGACAGCATAACCGATAAGGATCTTATGGAGGCGGTATTATATATCTCCACATCGGAAAAAGGCAGATATCTCAGTGAGGAGATAGAAAGGCGCGCAAGAGAGGTCGAGGCTCGTGAGAAGCAGGCAGCAGAGCAAGAAAGAAGAAGGAAGCCGGAGGAGGAAAACGACCTCTTAAAGCCCGCTTATTATGACCCCAACAATTTCAAGCCGGGTGAGATAATACCGTATCAGAACGATATAAGAGATGTGCTTTCAGAGGGTGAGCCGACCTCCGACCAAGACTTTAATACCAAAAAGGACAAAATAATGCGTGCGACCGCAAAGCTCATCTCAACAAAGGCATCATGGAACCTGCCCGAGAAAAGGACTATTTCGCAGATCAGGCAGGAGCTTGGTGATGAGGGCTTTGCAAGCTACAGAAAGGAATACAAAAAAGTATCAAAGGAATGCGAGAAGAATGCGCAGAGGCTATATACCGAAAGCGACTCCTTCAAGTATATGTTTGATATGGTAACAAACTGGAAGGATCTTAAGGAGCTTTCAATGACAGCACTTTCACCAACGGGCAACGGCATTATTTTTAAGCTAAGAGCTGCAAAGGAAGCCTATTTAGAGGCTGAAAAGATCAAGCAGCAGGGCAGGATCTCCACTACCAAGACCGACCCAAATAAAACCATAATACCAAAATAAAATATGGTCATATACTTGACACACCAATTAAAATGCCTTAGATAATGGGGTTCGGGGCGAAGCCCTACCCCATACTCTCCCGAACTCGCTGTGAGCGAATGCTCACAGTTAAGCGAGGGTTTGGGGGCAAAACTGTGGTGTGTCAAAGGGATAACCATAAAATAAAGCACAGTGACAGCCACCGCCCACCAAAGCAAAAGCCAAGGTGGGCGGTGGTCATTATTATGCACAGATCTCGGTCAAAAAGTTTGTGAAGATCCACAGTATCAAAAACGGTGATTTGTTGCACTTTTGTAGCACCTTATATGCTATAATGCTAACAGAAGCTTTACTAAGAAGGATATATGACGAATTTGCTCTATAGATATTCAGCAAAGCTTTTAGTAACAAGGCACAAGGAGAATACCAATGCGCTACACCCTAATGAACGCAGAGCACGAGGTCATAGATTTTGACATCGACCTTAAGAACAGGCTAATAAATGAAATAGGCAAGATAAAGGATATAAGCTATGCCCCCGTATATTTTAGCAGCTGTAATGACATCAGGCAGGCTCTTTACAGCTTTCTGTGCAGCAGGACATTAAACAGCACAAGAAGAGATACGGGCGATATCATAAACGCACTGCTGCTAAGCAACGAGCTGGAGCTTTCTGCATACTCATTTGGCCTTTCGCTTACCGATTGCTATTGGTACAGGCCGGAGGGCTCATCACTCAAATGGCAGGATGTAAGCTGCTTTGACAGAGAGTATGATACAGCTATGGGTGAGGCTATACTTCGCTGCGACTATGACGCCTTAAAAAAAGCCGACCCGCTCGCCCCGGACTTGACTCTGGGGGGAATATCAAAAAAAGCGTGGATAAGGATCGACGGGGCGCCTATGCTTTTAAAATCAGAGGCGGGAGAAGCAAGCATAGTTGAGCAGGCAGAGCTTCTCTCATCAAGGCTGACCGAAAGGCTGCTTGATGCTAAGGACTATACTGCCTACAGGCATATCGACTTTGGCGGCGAAAGCTTTGTAGCGTGCCGTGGAATAGTAGGGGGCTATGAGGAATTTATCCCTGCGGCACACATACTTAAAACGATAGACCTGCCAAATGATGTCTACAGCTTCAAGGTGATCTCAAAGGACAGAAAATATCTTGACACCTTTACCGGGGCACTTGAAAAAATGGGGGTCGAGAACATCAAGGCATACTATGCAAAGCTAGGTGCGGCCTTTGACCTTACCCTTGCGGGGGACTGCCATTCAGATAATTTCGGCTTCATAAGAGATCTTAATACACTTAGGCTTCGCCCGGCACCGCTGTTTGACAGGGGGCGTTCCTTTGGAAGCTTTGGGCAGCCTATAGAAAACGGCGAGATCTCCGCTGCAAAAAGTGCCCTTTCTGCGACCAAGGTGATGTTTCTGATGATGCTTTTCAATTCGATAATCCTGCACCCCGATTGGGATTACAGCTGGTATGACCCGGGAAGGCTTGAAGGCTTTCACGAGGATATAGACAGCTACCTCGGCGGCTGCAAGGACGCCCCCGAGGAATACAGAACGCTTTTAAAGGCTGCCTTTGATTATCAGCTTGACTATCTCAACAAGGCGGCGGGGATAAAGCATTAAAGCTAAAGGCACTGCAAGCATTTTGCCTGCAATGCCTTTTTGTATTATCTTTTATGTGTTTTCCAATAATACACCTTTTCAATAGAACCGAATTTAAAGTTCTTACCAAATTTTTTATTATAGTCATCAACACTTATCTTGTCCATACTAACGCCTGCATGCTCGCATATCTCCCTCATCCACTCGGAATCATAATTAAAGCAGTCGGAATCCAGTATCTCGCCTGTTACATCATCAACGATAACATAGTCCCATATAGTATATCCTGCATCAATAACTAAACCGCCCGAAACGCTCTCCAGTTGGTCTTCGCTTATTTCCTTATCGGCATTTTTGCCTTTTAATATTTCTGCAAGCTCTTCATCTGACATAGCAAGCAGTTTTTTGATCTCTTCCTTTTTTTCCGCAGCTATTTCCTTTTCAAGCTCTGCCTCCAAATTACGTCTGTAAATCTTTACTCCGCCTTCAATACTTAAAATCATGTTAATTCCTCTTTTCTAAAATTTATTTGCAGGGACATTAGTAAGACTGCTGTAATACGCCCTATATTACTATTACATTATACCACATTTTTAGTAATAGTGCAATTAAAATAGATATTTTTTCTGTAATTTACAAAATATAAGCAGTAGATCTGTTTATTACCTATAAAATGCTTTTTACATTACAAACGCCCTGCAAAAGTATTCGGGAAAAGCCGCTGACGCAGAAGTGCTGCAAAAGCGGCTGCATTTTTTTATTTTCAAGCGTGTATTTGAAAAGATAATATGCACAAGATCGTTTTTGAAATTTCGTTAAAAATCACGATAACAAAAACGCCCGATCTGTTGCACATTTGTTGCAGGCGATATGTTATACTATGAATAGTAAGAAATAAAGGAGCGTGCTACATATGACAGATGCGGAAAGAAAGCTGACTATGGATCCTTCGGGCTTTGTGGTGCTCGCTGACAAGGTGCCGTCGGTGGTTCAGGAGATACGCTATCATTCCACCTATAACTTTATCGGTGAGAGAATAAACGGCTATGAGGAGCCTGTTGCACTCATAACAAAGGAGGCTGCAAGAGCCCTGCTTGCCGTAAGCAACGAGGTAAATGTTAAGGGCTTCAGGCTAAAAATATTTGATGCCTACCGCCCCGCCTGCGCTGTAAGACATTTTGTTATGTGGGGCATTGAGGATCTCGATCTTAAAATGAAGCCGTATTTCTACCCCGGGCTTGAAAAGCAGGAGCTTTTTAAGAAGGGCTTTATAGCAAGCCGCTCAAGCCACAGCAGAGGCAGCACCGTCGATCTTACCCTGCTTGATATGAAAACGGGCAAGGAGATAGATATGGGAAGCCCATTCGATCTTTTTGACGAGATATCTCACCCGGACAGCAAGGCAGTAAACGAGGAGCAGTATGAAAACAGAATGCTTTTGCAAAGCGCTATGGTAAGAAACGGCTTTGAGCCTATCGACTGCGAATGGTGGCACTTTACGCTAAGGGACGAGCCTTACCCCGATACATATTTTGAGTTCCCCGTTTCAAGCGAGTATTTGAAAAGATAATATGCACAAGATCGTTTTTGAAATTTCGTTAAAATTCACGATAACAAAAACGCCCGATCTGTTGCACTTTTGTAGCAGGCGGTATGATATAATTTAGTTGTAAAGGAAAAGCTTTATCTTAAGCATTACAAGGAGGAAGAGCCATGAAAGAAAAAATGGAAAAATACATAGCAGAGCTCCCCGCAGAGCTTCGGGAAAAAGCAAGGCAGTGCAAGGATATAAGGGAGCTTTCAGAGCTTGTTGCGGAAAATGACATCGAGCTTTCCGATGACGCTCTTGAAATGGTAGCAGGCGGCTATGCCAACCCCTGTGCTTCCGGCCTGCCTGATGCAAATGAAATAGAAGACAGCTTCAAAACAAACGGTTCCAATCTAAACTGATGTTAAAAGGAGGAAAACACTATGAACGAGAATTTTGAAAAATACATCGAGGGCTTAAGCCCCGAGCTGCAGGAAAAAGCAAGGGCTTGCAAGACTAAGGAGGAGCTTAATGATTTTATTGCGGACAACGACCTTGAGATTCCCGAGGAGGCTTTGGAGCTTGTTTCGGGCGGGTGCGGAACATCACATTGTGAGCATAATTTTGTAAAGACCGAAGAGATCAGTATGATGCCGGTACTCGAAATCAACGGGCCTGTCGGCAATGCTATATATTATAACGGCGTACAGGTAGAAAACATCATGACCAAGCAATGCAGCAAATGTGCAGAAACACATTACTATGTCCTGACGCTCCCTACTGAACACACCTATTCCCAACAATTCGGCATAGCCATAAGCTATACAGAGGCGAGCGCCGCTGATTATAACTCTCTTAAGGCACAGAAAACGTGGTAGTTACAATTACCCGCATATACTAATTTCCCGACCGATTAGTGATCAATAATAAATAAGGAGGAAAACACTATGAACGAAAATATTGAAAAGTACATCGAAGGCTTAAGCCCCGAACTACAGGAAAAGGCAAGGGCTTGCAAAACTAAGGAGGAGCTCAACGCTTTTATTGCGGACAACGACCTTGAGATCCCGGAGGACGCACTTGAAATGGTATCCGGCGGGTGCAACACTGTCAAAGAAGCAAAGCCTATACTTAAATGCAACTTCTGTGATTCGGTGCTTTCAGAGCTTCCGAAAAATCAGGATCTGCTGGATAAGATCGCAGGAAAATTAGGGGCAGCAGGACAAGCCAAGGCTGATTTGATGTACTGCAGCACCTGCGACAGAGTTATCTTCCCGGGCGAATGGCATAATTGATCTGCAAGGCACACGCTTTAAGGAGGAAAACACCATGAACGAGAATTTTGAAAAGTACATCGAGGGCTTAAGCCCCGAACTGCAGGAAAAGGCGAGGGCTTGCAAGACAAAAGAAGAGCTCAACGCTTTTATAGCTGAAAACGACTTGGAGCTGCCCGAGGAGGCTTTGGAAGTCGTTGCGGGCGGGTGCGGAACGACAAGTGATAAATGGTACTGCAACCACTGCAATACCCGGCTTGAAGGTGTTCACAGCGATGCGCCTTATGAACCGACACCGACCCCGGAAGAGAAATCATTATTTCCGAAGGATAGGCCGACAGTTACTTCTTATTACACAATGTATTTGTATTGCCCCAAATGTAAGAAAAATATAGAATACAGCAATATGCACAGATAAAGCCGAGGTCATATGGAAATGATCCGGCAGGGCTTTGGCAGCAGAGGCTAAGCGGTGTAATACCCGTAAGAAGGAAATATATTCTGATGATAAGCAAAAGCGCTGTTTTAAATACAGATAACGGCTTATAAAAAATCGGCAGGAGTTATAATGCTCCTGCCGTTACTTTTTGGTTTTCCTTATTGCGCCACATCAAGCCTCTGCCTTGCAACAAGCTCGGCAAAGTAGCCGTTTTTGGCTATTAGCTCATCATAGCTGCCCTCCTCGATGACCTTGCCGCCGTCAAGGACAAGTATCCTGTCGCAGTGGCGGATAGTCGAGAGCCTGTGGGCTATAACTATTCGTGTGCAGCCCATACTGTCAAGCGCCTCGCTGACCTGCTTCTGGGTCTTGTTGTCAAGTGCCGAGGTCGCCTCATCAAACATCAGTATCCTGGGCTTGGGGGCAACTGCACGGGCTATCATCAGCCTTTGCTTCTGGCCGCCCGATATACCGCCCTGCCCCTCGGAAATAAGCGTCTGCATTCCCATAGGCATAGCACGTATATCATCGGCTATACCGGCTATCTCCGCTGCCTCCCACGCTTCATCGAGCGTCAGGTGTGGCGCTGTGATAATGATATTTGAGAATATATCACCCTGAAACAGGCCGCCGCTTTGTATTACCGAGCCTATGTTTCGGCGCAGCGAGCCGAGATCCAAACGGTTTATATCCTTGCCGTCATAGTAAACAGCACCCTTCTCGGGCTTTTCAAAGCCCAAAAGCAGCCTCATAAGGGTCGATTTTCCGCAGCCTGTCTTGCCTACTATAGCAACATACTCGCCCGCCTTGATCTTAAGCGACATATTGTTTACTATATAGGGGCTGTTCTCATTGTAGCGGAAATATACGTTGTTAAGCTCGATACTGCCCGTCAGCTTTGTAACTATCTCCTTGTTATCTGCCGTTTCGGGCTCTGCATCAAGGAAGGGCTCTGCCATATCAAGTATAGGCTTTATACGGCCCACCGAAAGCGCTACGCCCGCAAGTGACGAGAACGCACCCATTACCCCGCCGTATGCTGCGGTAAATGCAAAGTAATTCGACTGGTCGATACCGCTGCTGACAGCAAGATAGTAAAGCACGATATTTGAGATAAGGCTTATTGCCGTAGTGATAACACCGTTTATCTTTATAAATGTAGGCGGGGCATAGGTAAGCTCTGCACTGTCGGAATACTTTCCGAGCCAGCGTGCAAAAAACCTCTTTTCAGCGCCCGAAAGCTTTATCTTCTGAACGCCGCTTATCATAGAATAGGTAATACCCGACTCCTTTGCGCCAAGCTCCATTTGCTGCTTGCTTATCTTTATTTGTACTACAGATGATATTGTTGTAAATAAAACAGTTGTAAGGATTATCAAGAGCGAGGGTACAACAAGTGCAGGGGCAAAGCTAAAGATCTGCGTGATATACAAAAGTGATGTAAGTGACGAAAGCCCCGTGCCTACGACCATACCCAAAATAAGCGAGCAAAGCTGGTTGACCGATTGAGAGCGGCTTGTAAGCTCACCTGCGCTGTATTTTCTGAAAAAGTTTGCAGGAAGGCTCATGACCCTCATCATCATAGCCGCTTGAACACCGAGTGAGGTCTTTGTCTGAATACGGGAATTAAGCATAGAGCTTACTGTGCTTATAAGCTGTGATGCAACAGCCGTGCATAGCATAAAGACCGATATACCTATAAGAACATCTGCGCTTCCGCTTGAGATAACAGGGCCTGTCAAGGCTTTAGTTATTCTCGGCATAAGCATACCTATACCCGTGACCGCAAGCGTCGAAAGGAAAATGATCACCGTATCGCTCAATGTAAGGCAGCTCTTTATATAAAGCATAAGATCGACGATACCAAGCTTTTTCTGGGGAAAGGGCTTATAGAAGCAGTAGCCCTCGCTCTCAAAGAGCCCGGCTGTCTGCTTATTTATCCTTATGCTTTTGCCCGTTTGCCTGTCAACATAGTAATAGCCCGAAAAGCCACGTGGCAGCAGCGCCACAGGCTCGCCGCTCTCCTTTGTATATGCAAGGATAGGGCCGAAGGCGTCCTTCCACCAGCTCTCCTCAAGCACGACCCGCCGCTTCATAAGCCCGTGAGGTCTTAAGCAGTAATCGATCTGCCCTTCGTGATCCTTTATGCTTTTAGGTATCTCTACAGGCTTGTAATGATAATATTTGAGTATTTCATCTATAGCCTGCTTAGTGATTATATGCTCATCACTTATTTTTGTAGCTGTTCGCTCGCCAAGGACTATGCTTGCAACACGGAAGAAGGACTCCTCAAACATCTCCTGATCCATATCACTGCGCTGCTTGATCTGTTTTTCAAACCAACCCAAAGTCCTTCACCCCCTATTCATTGGTAACGAGGTCAGTATATGCCCCGCCGAGCGCCATAAGCTCATCGTGTGTTCCACGCTCGACTACCCTGCCGTGCTCAAGAACTATTATCTCATCACAGTCACGTATAGTCGAGAGCCTATGTGCTATAACTATGCAGGTAATGCCTCTGTCCTTGATAGCCTTTACGACCTCATACTCTGTTTTGGCATCAAGTGCACTTGTCGCCTCATCAAGTATGATTATAGAGGGGTCCTGTGCAAGAACACGGGCTATCTCCATTCTCTGGCGCTGGCCGCCCGAAAGGTCTCGCCCGCCCGAGGTGAGCTTGTACTGATAGCCGCCCTCACGAGCCATGATGTCCTCGTGAAGCTGTGCATCACGGGCGGCAAGGATCATTTCAAATTCCTGGATAGACTCGTCCCACATTTTTATGTTGTCGGCGATAGTTCCCTCAAACAAGGTTATATCCTGATCGACTACCGCTATCGAGCCTGTCATTACCGAACGGGCGTGCTCAGATCTCGGCTTGCCGTCAAAGAGTATCTCACCGCCCCAAGGCTCATAAAGCCCCGAGATAAGCTTTGAAAGGGTGCTCTTGCCGCAGCCTGATGTGCCGACAAAGGCGACCCTGCCCCCCGACCTTATATTCATAGAAAAATCCGTGATGAGCGGGTCGGCAAGTCTTGAATAGCCAAAGCTTATATTCTTAAGCTCAACATTTCCCTTAAGCTTTTTGAGCGGCTCGCCGTCATCAGCGCTCTCGACCGCATTCGGGTCATCAGGGTACTGCATAACGTCCTCAACACGTTCCATTTGGGTGCGCATCTCCTGGATCGTCTGCCCTGCCGAAACAAGCGTCATCGCAGGTGCCATAAACGAGCTCAAAAAGCCCTGAAACATCTGCAAAGCGCCAAGGGTGAATTTCCCCTGCATAATGAACCAGATACCCATTACCATTACCGCATAGTTTGCAACGGTAGATAAAAACGAGGGTATGATGCCGAGATAGCTATTGATCTTTGCGGTCTTGACCTCCCCCGAATTAACAGAGGCCTGATAGCCCGCCCATTTTTGGAAGAAGCCGTTTTCTGCGCCGCTTGCCTTGATAGTCTCTATCATCTCAACGCCTGCGACTGTTGTGGCGCCAAGCTTTGCGCTGTCACGCTGTGTAACACGGGTGATGTTTATTCTTTTTTCCGATATATACCTTGAAACAAAAACATTGAGCACTATCGTACTAAGCCCTATTGCCGTCAGAAGCAGGCTCTGCTTAAGCATGAGCACGAGGTAGAATATCATCATTATAGAGTTTAAAAGCAAGGGCGCAAAGGTATCGACAAGTGTGCCTGCGATAGATGCGTTTGTTCCCTGCCTTGACTGTATATCGCCCGCCATTCTCTGTGAGAAAAACTCCATAGGCATATGAAGCACCTTCCACATATATGATGACGAGCCTATCACAGACATTTTGCCGTTGATCTTCAGGCTGTATATAGTCTGCGCCCACGCAACTATGAGCTGCACAGCCGCAAGCGCTGACATTACACCTATAAAAGGCATCAGCCAGTCACGGTTTTGCCCGGTAAGCAGCCTGTCCATAAAGATCTTTGACATTATAGGGTTTATAATGCCGAACAGCGAGGATATAACGGTAGTAAGCATAACGAATGCCACTGCCGCACCCGCACCGATAAGGCGCTTTTTTGCAAATTCAAGAGTGCTCTTTCTCTTGCCGCTTGGCTCAAAGGTCTCGGAGGGGGTGATGTTTAGGGTAATGCCCGTAAACGCCTTGTCAAACTCCTCCGGGCCGACCTTGATAAAGCCCTTTGCAGGGTCGTTTATACAGGCATATTTGCCCTTGAAGCCGTCAAGCACAACAAAGTGGTTGAAGTTCCAATGTATTATGCAGGGGAATTTTCCCTTTTCCCGCAGCTTTTCAGGCGTTCGGCTGAAGGCCTGCACCTTAAAGCCGTAGGACTTAGCAGCCTTTGAGATATTTTTTGCATTCGAGCCGTCTCTTGACACGCCGCAGTCTGCTCTTACCTGCTCTAAGGGCACCCACTTTTCGTAATAAGCCATTATCATCGCAAGGGAAGCGGCGCCGCATTCAAGTGCTTCAAGCTGCATTATCACAGGCACCTTCGCATAGCCCTTGGTAAGAGTAGGCTTTATTTTTACTTTTTTCTCGCTCATCTGATGCTCCTTAATCAAACAGGAATTTAATCGGGTGAATGCTCTCGGTAACTATCTTAACATCATACTTCCCGTCTGCCTTGTCGATAGGTGCAAATGCAACTGCCCTGCCGTATTCGTCCTTTTCAACTGTAGCGATACTGTATTCGTCATCGCCTATCCTGACGGTCATTCCCGAAGCTATGTCACCGTTTACGGTATCGTTCACCATTATCTGTGCAGTCCCGTTTTCAACGACTGCCACGCCGTCTGCGACCGTTTCAAGGTTTCCGACCATGCTCCAGACAAACAGCCCGCCGAGCAATAGGATTATCGCTGCCAGCAGCGCCCATATACCCGGGTTTGTTACCTTAAGATAATCGGTAAGCTGCTCAGGCGACGAGATCCTGTCAATTGATTTTTGTCTGAATATTCCGGCCTTATTATCAGGCATTGTTATTCCCCCTTACTATATAAAAAGAAAAGCCCGGTATCATTTTTTTTCAAATGATACTATCATAGTCCTTTTCTCTTATTACTAAAGCTCTGCCATACCGAGCAAGCCTGCACGGCACATTATGTTTATTCGCTCGGCATTTGTAAGGCCTTTAAAGCCCTCGCTCTGCGACCATTTTTCAAGCCCGCCTGCAGCGCTGCAAAGCAGCTCGGCCACCGCCTGCTTCACCTTTTCGGAAAGGTCGGCGGTATAGACATCGAGCCTTCCCCCGCTGCCCTTAACAACACCCATAAAGCGCAAGAACCACTCCGCCCTATAGAAGCCGAACGTATCATACAGCCCTATAAGATCTGCCATCAGCTCATCATGCAGGATATTATTTGAGATACCGAACACCTGCTTTGTGTAGTAATGGGTGTATTCATGGCTCCTGCGGATAAGCATCGACTTTTTCGCCCAGTCTGCATCATCAAGCCCAAGCTCTGATGCAGGCACATTACTGTAGGGCTTTGAGGATAGAATGATAAGCCTCGTGCTCTTACCCGAAACGAACGATGCCCCCGTCTTGGAAATATTCTGCGGGCGCTCTTCCTTATAAACTATATTAGTTACTATCGCCTCAAAGTCCCCCGTATCGTCGGCATAGATAATGGGTATATCCCCGGCGTAGGACGAGAATATCTCAAGCCTGACCCCCTCGGGGTCATTAAAGCTGACAGGGTGCTTGGGTATTACCTTTTTATTTATCACCTCTGCCGCCCCGATAAGCTCACCAAGGGCGGCTAGCCTGCGCCAAACAGCAAGCTGCTCAAACCCCTCGGGGGCCTTTTCCTCGCAGCCCGAAAAGCGGTTTTTGATATATTCTCTGAGCACTGTTCCCTCGCTTTCGCTAAGGGCAAATTTGTTTATTATCTCATCGGCTTTCATTTTATACACCTATTTATACCTTTACAGATCATACTAATAGACATTATAATAATTATATCACTTTTCGGCATTAAAGTCAATGGATTTATTAACCAAAAACTAACAGGGCTGTTGCACAGACGCAGCAGCCCCGTTTTTTCTATTCAAGCTCATCTATCTGCGAGCTGTTCGTCCAGCCGCTCATAGTATCTCTCGCCTTGTGATACCAGCCGTTTTCGTAGAATAAACACTTTGATATATCAGACCCGTAGAAGCCCCTGACATCGGGCGAATACAAAAGCCCAAGTGCCGGGCAGCCGCCGTTGCAGTATTTAAAATACCTGCAATTTGCACATTTCTCGTTATTCTTTTTCATCTTATGAAGGTTCGTGCAGACAAGCTTCATATAATCGCCGTCGGTGAGCAGCTCCTTCAAGGGCGTTTTGTGTAGATTGCCCAGGTGTATGCCGTTTTGCTCAAAATAGCCCGACATTTGCAGGCAGGGCACTATATCCCCGCTCGAGGTCACACCTATCATTCCCCTGTTTCCCTTGCACATAGGGTCGGTAGGCTTATAGTCGCCGCTTTTGCAAAGCACGGCATCAAGGGTATAGCTTTTGCTTTTTGGATATGCACGCATAAACTGCCATATGATAATATCCATATCCATACCGCTGTCCTTATACTCGCTCATAAACTCAAGCATTCTCTCATAATATTCCTCAAGCTCAAGGCAGCTGTCGGGGGCATTTTGGTGCCAGCGGGGGGCATCTGTCGTGCGAATAAGGCGCAGGGTCGATACACCTATCTCATTAAGCTTTTTGGCCGTTGGTATAAGCGTATGAAGGTTTTTCCTATGCACCTGTGTCTGGCTCATTACCTTAAAGCCGTTTTTTACGCAAAGCTCTATTGCATCGAGCGCCTGCTGCTGTGCGCCCTCACGGTTTCTCATCCAGTCGTGACAGCCTATGCCGTCAAAGGATATCTTTATAAGAGGAAAACAGCTTATCTCCTTAAACTCGTCAAGTATCCTCTGCGTGAGAAAGAAGCCGTTTGTATTGAGCTCCTCAACAAACATTCCCCGCTTATGTATCTCTCTTACGATATCCATAAATCTTGGGTGTATCATAGGCTCGCCGCCCGTTATGGTAAAGGCATTGACCCCGCAGTCCCTTGCCTCATCAAGAAGCTTGATGATGTCCTCAAAGCTCCACTCTGTCATAATGGGGGCATTATCTGCCGCATTGAAGCAGTGCAGGCAGTTATAGTTGCACTTGCCGGTTATCATAAAATTCATCTTCGGGAAATAGCGGTGCTCATATGACTTATATGCCGACCATTCCGAGGGGGTATCGCCCCTTTCACACTCCTCGATAAGCCCACGGGACTTAAGCGCATCAAGTGCAGCAGACGGCTCCAGATCCTGCAAGCCGTCACACCTTAGCATAAGCTCAAACTCCTCTTGGGTAAGCCCCTTTGCATATGGGTCGTTTTTGATATAGTAAGCCCTCGGCACGAATTTCCAGCTGCGCAGAGCTATGTTGTCAGAAAGTCTGTAATACATATTTATCCCCCATTGTATTCGTTTACTGTCTCAGGTGCAGGAGATATATCACTTCATGCACCTGAGAAGCATTTTAAAAATCGACAGGCGTTAGATCCTTGCCATGAGATTTTTGTCCATACTGCCTTGACCTTTTTTGTTTATAGGCTGATACTTAGCGCACTGCTTGCAATAGCCGTATTCTGTTCCGTCCGGGTCGGCAGGTGGTACAATGCTTGCAGGGCCTGTGCCGTTTTTATAAAGCTGTGCTCCGCAAACCGGGCATAATGCCCCTTTGATTTCCTGATCGGCTGTCGCCTGTCCCTCATTCGGGTCACAAGCGCCGAGACCGCCCGCTACACCTTCAAGTGCGTCCATAGGCACCTCAAGGTCTTCATCTGCTGCAAGCTGTAAAAGCTCTGCATTTGTCTTGCACTTAAGCGCCTTTTCCTTCTGCTCGGGCGTCAAGTCCTTGATATATTCCTGAAGATCGATATTTTCCATAGTATTTACCTCCTTAAAATCATTCGGTCATATCGGTATTAGTGATCGGTCAATAAGCGATCGGATAAAAGCTGGGCTATGACCTATCTTTTCTGATCTGTTACTACTATATTAGAACCCCCGCCATCGACGGTTATATTGATTGTGTTGTCTACATAATCCGGCGTAGATGTTCCGCACCCGCCCGCAACAGCTTCCAAAGCCTCCTCAGGCAGCTCCAGGTCGTTCTCCGCTATGAAAGCATTAAGCTCTTCCTTAGTCTTGCACTCCCTTGCCTTTTCCTGTAGCTCGGGGCTTAAGCCCTCGATGTACTTTTCAAATTTTTCTTTCATAATAGTGAACCTACTTCAAAAATGATCTATAGCTGTCATTACACTACGATTGAGCTTTTTGACCATTATATTCTCCTTCAGATATCTCTGTAGGATATCTTTCTCTATCGTTCCAACGATAATAGGAAATAGCACCGCAATTGTTACATGATTTCTTATAATAATCAACTATCCTGCCGAGCAGATCCTTTTTAGAAAATGATTCTATGGTCGTTTCAGACACATGGCTGCAAGGCTTAGGAGTAGAAGTCCCACATCCTCCCGCAACAAGCTCCAAAGCCTCCTCGGGAAGCTCAAGATCATTCTCCGCAATAAAAGCGTTAAGTTCTTCCTTCGTCTTGCACTCCCTTGCCTTTTCCTGCAATTCGGGTGATAAGCCTTTTATGTACTTCTCAAAATTTTCAATCATAGCGGTTTCCTCCTTGATTGTATTTATTAGAGTTGAAAGACTGTTTGTTGCCTCCAGAATGCACCTTACACTGTCGTTATCAGATGATATCATAAATGGCGTTCAAATACATCGCATGGCGTTTTATCTGCGGTGGTGCATCGTTTAAAGCATCCAGTCCGTATTGGACTGCCTTTTTCCTTATCCTCTTTCTCATTTCCGTAATATGTCCGTTGGCATCTAACCAGTTGTAAAGCTCTTCCAGTGCACCGCCGCCCGAGACCATTTCAAGTGCCTCCTCGGGAAGCTCAAGATTGTTCTCTGCTATAAAAGCATTAAGCTCTTCCTTAGTCTTGCAAGCTCTTGCTTTTTCCTGCAATTCGGGGGAAAGACCCTCAATGTACTTTTCAAAGTTTGCGTTCATGGTTATACCTCCTCGTGGATCTCCTGATCGTTCTCTGCAATAAATGCGTTCATTAGTATATTACCCCGTCATCTTTTGAATACCCGCATTTGGGGCATTTCCAGAAAGAGTTGTATAGGTGGTCCATTACTGTTCCGCATCTATCACAGTTGAGAGCAGTTCCGCAGCCGCCCGATACCATTTCAAGTGCGTCCTCGGGCAGCTCGAGATCATTGTCCGCAATAAATGCGTTCAGTTCTTCCTTAGTCTTGCAAGCTCTTGCTTTTTCCTGCAATTCGGGGGAAAGACCCTCAATGTACTTTTCAAAATTTTCTTTCATAGTGATCTCCTCCTTAAAGATGATGGTTTAAACTTATCTTATTGTCAATATTCGTGATGTTAAACCCTTTCACCGATATTATCGTTCCGTATAGCCGCAACAGGCGCTGCTGTTCAGTCATTACTTCCAGATCTTAGTGCTGCCGCATTTTGAACAGGCGTAGAAAGACATATTGTTATACTGATCTTTTTTAAATATAATCTCAGTGCAACCGCAGTCGGCGCAATAAGCGCCTTCCGGTATTTGATTTCCGCAGCCGCCTGCAACGCCTTCAAGTGCGTCCATAGGTACCTCTAAGTCCTCATCAGCCGCAAGCTGTATAAGCTCGGCTTTTGTCTTGCACTGACGTGCCTTTTCCTGTAATTCAGGTGATAAATCCTCGATGTACTTTTCAAATTCTGCGTTCATAGTGTTTTCCTCCTTAAAAGTGTTTTTCTCAAAAAATGAGACTGCTATTGACCATATGCTAATAACTCACTCACCACCATTTGTTCGGTGTATCGCCCTTGAGCTTGAGTTTATTATATTCTTCTTCTGATATACTATAATCTCGATCATTACTTACCTTGTAATAAAACATTTTACCGCAGAGGTTACACCGTTTCTTATATATACTTTCGCTACGCTTTGGAAATGGGATTCTTTCCAGCACCGTCTCATCTTGATGATAGCAACGTTCTGTCGATGTTCCACACCCGCCCGAAACCGCTTCAAGTGCGTCCTCGGGCAGCTCTAAGTCATTCTCCGCTATGAATGCGTTAAGTTCTTCCTTTGTCTTGCAAGCCCTTGCCTTTTCCTGCAGCTCGGGGCTTAAGCCCTCGATGTACTTTTCAGATTGTGCGTTCATGGTGTTTTCCTCCTTATAATTTATTACGCAAACAGGCAGCCGGGCACCGCCTTTAGCTTACAAACACATTATAGCACATCATCTGCTACAAATGTGCAACAAATCTCCTGTTTTTTATCAAACATAATAAACAAACTTTTTGATGATTGTTTGTGTATAACGACGAATTTTCATTCCTCGCTGTGAGGAAAGAGAATTCTCATGCAGTTACTATACTGATTCCAATTCGGACTGCTCCATATATCTTTTACAGATAATGCATAAATAGCCGCCGCCCTTATTTTTGTAGATAAAGGTGCTTATTTGGCTGAGCATCAGGGATCTCAGCCCCTCTGAAACAGCCGCCGCCTGCCACCATTTCGAGTACCTCATCGGGCATTTCGAGATCGTTCTCCGCAATGAATGCGTTAAGTTCTTCCTTTGTCTTGCACACCCTCGCCTTTTCCTGTAATTCAGGTGATAAATCCTCGATGTACATTTCAAAATTTTCGTTCATAGTGTTTTCCTCCTTTATATTTTTATTGCACAAGCAAGCAGCCGAGCGCCGCCTTTAGCTTACAAACACATTATAGCATATCGTCTGCTACAAATGTGCAACAAAAACGCCGCTTTTGCCCCTGTGATTATTCACAAAGTTTCGGCGTAGTTTTTGTGAATATAGACAAAAGACGATCCCGCACGAGCAATACCTTATAAAAAAACAATTTAAAAGCCCTGCACCCGATGCGCTCGCCGCAGGGTATATATTACAGAAAACAAAAATAAATGACCGGAGGAATTAAAAATGCCTAAGAAAAACGAAAACCTTTCACCAGAACAGATCAAGGTACAGCTTGACAAGCGCTCGGAACAGTATTTCAATGATCGTTATTCATTGATAGATGTCAAGGTCAGGGCAAGCTATGATAAAAACGGCCTTATAATGGATAAGCAGCTAAATGCCGCAAAGAAGGAGCTTGAAGCCCCCGCCGCAAAGCCTGCTGCCGCAAAGAAATAACGCCCCGTCCTTTACCGCACAGCAGTAAAAAAAGAATATGGTTATATACTTGACACACCAATTAAAATGCCTTAGATAATGGGGTTCGGGGCGAAGCCCTCCCCAATACTCTCCCGAGCTCGCTGTGAGCGAGGGTTTGGGGGCAAAACTGTGATGTGTCAAAGGGATAACCATAAAAAAGAATAAAAAAAGCATTATCGCTGCACGATCTGTTTTACGCTCATCGTGCAGCGATCATTTTTTATATACTATAGGGCATCTCTAAAAACCCATTTGGTCAAAGAAAAAACAGATAGGTGCGGCAGATGCAAGGAGAACCCTCGCAGCAGTGCTGACGCACTACAAGAGGGTTCGACACAGCATATGCCGTGCATAGCTGTTTTTTCTCAAAAGGGGTT
>JAFRYW010000230.1 GCA_017442845.1 Ruminococcus sp. | reverse complement strand
TTGTGCATTGTGCATTGTGCATTGAAATAAATTCCAATTTATCCTAGCAGCAACACAAAAAAGTAAGAAATAATACTCGGAGGACAGTATATGAACGAGAAGGTCAATGCTTTGATTGAGAATATCGAAAGGGTCATCGTCGGTAAGAGGGAGGTCATCGTAAAGGTGGTCTCGGCTATGCTGTGCGGGGGGCACGTGCTTATCGAGGACGTTCCCGGGGTCGGCAAGACGCAGCTTGTCTCGGCGCTAGCTAAGAGCGTAAACGGCAAGTATAACCGTATCCAGCTTACCCCCGACATAATGCCCTCGGATATTGTGGGCTTTTCAATGGTCGACAGGGTAAGCGGCGAGCTTGTATACAAGAAGGGGGCTGCTATGTGCAACTTCCTGCTCGCTGACGAGATAAACAGGGCAAGCCCCAAGTCGCAGTCATCGCTTCTTGAGGTAATGGAGGAGCACCAGATCTCGATAGACGGCAAGACCTATAAGCTGCCCGAGCCGTTTATGACCCTTGCCACGCAAAACCCCGTTGAGACCTACGGCACCTACCACCTGCCCGAGGCGCAGATGGACAGGTTTATTATGAAGATCTCAATCGGCTACCCGAGCCCCGAGCAGGAGCTTATGATAGTTTCAAACTCCGAGGCGGGCATAACCGCCGCAGGGGTAGAGGCCGTTATGGACACCGCCGATGTTTCCGAGCTTATAGAAAAGGCGGGGCAGATCTATGTAGCGCCGCAGGTGCGTGAATATGCAGTAAGCATAGTGAACGCCACAAGAAACAGCCCGCTCATACGCCTTGGCGTTTCGCCGAGGGGGAGCATCGCACTCATCAAGGCGGCAAAGGCGTTTGCATTTACGCTCGGGCGTGATTACGTAACGCCCGATGATGTAAGGTATTTGGCTGCCGACTGCCTGGCGCACAGGCTTATCCTCTCGCCAAAGGGCAAGTCGCAGTACCCGACTAACGAGCAGGCGCTTGAGGCGGTGCTTATGACCGTTGCTGCGCCGCAGTAGGTGTGAAAAATGAAAAATATCGTAGAATACATTTCCTGCGTGATATTGGCGCTTGTTTTCGGGCACTATTTAAACGGCAGGGGCGGCTTTCTGATAGCCGCTGTTATGATAATAGGCGCTATTCTCAGCATAGCGCTTAGCCTGTATGTCAGAAGAAAGATAACGCTGACGCTTACTGGCGGGGCATTAAGCTTTTTTGGCAAGGGCGACACCGCCGAAATCTCCGTCACAGTTTCAAAATCGACAAGGCTTCCGACGCCCTTTATCGAGCTTACCGTTACGGCCTCGGAGAATCTCGAACTTGATGAGAACGATTCAAGGATACGCCTGACGCTTGTCAACCGCCCGAGCGAGGTGGTAACAAAGCAGCTCAAGGCTGTCGGCTGCGGCGGGGGAACTATTGCTGTAAGTGAGGCTTATCTCTGCGATTTTCTGGGGTTTTTAAGGCTTCGGCTGCCGCTGCCCGAGGGGCACCTGACAGTAGGCGTTTTGCCCGATATAGTAGATATTGTCCCCGACAGGGAGCTTTTAAGGTCGGCAGTTGACACCGACTCGGAGGACGAGGACGAGGAGAAGGAGTCTGCTGCCACGACATACACCTTTAACGGCACGGCGGGCTACGAGCACCGCCCCTACACCCCCGGCGACCCGCTCAAAAAGGTCAACTGGAAGCTTTCCTCAAAGCGTGACGAGCTTTTGGTAAGGCTTGACGAGCAGCTCGTCTCATCAAGCAGGGTGTTTGTTTTAGACCTCTCCCCGCAGGGCTTCGGCGTTCAGGCGAGGGACAGGATAATACAGAGCTGCTTTGCGGTGGCGCTTTATATGATGCGTTCGGGGTATGAGTGCGAGCTGTACTTTTACGGCGGCGAGCGCAGGCACATAAAGCTCACCCCGCAGGACGACCCGCAGCAGCTTCAGACGCTTATGGCGCTGTCATCGCCCGTGCCCGAGAGCGCCGAGCGCATACCCGAGGAGGCATTTACCGACGGTAGGGGCGCTACCGTTTTCACCGATGAGCGCAGAGCCGAGTTTTTCTTAGACCTTTCAGCCCGCACCCCCGAAGGCGGGGCGTGCTTTATCACCTACGGCCTGTCAGCCCCGCTCACCGCAAATATGTGGACAGTCGATGCGGAGGGAAGCTTTCATAAGCTTTAAGTAATGCATTGTGCATTGAACTGTTGTCACCTATTACCTAACGATCAAAGGAGAGTCAGCATGAAAGCCATAGCGAACTATTTTAAAAACAGAATAAACCTTTGGCTGCTGCCGCTTTTGCTTATGACGGCTGTGGGTAAGGTGCTCGTTGATTGCTATGCGACGGACAGCAGGGCGCTTTATACGGCGGCGTTTTTTGGGCTGTCGCTGGGCGTTTTTGCGCTGCTCGATCTCCTTTACCGCCGCAAAAAGCTCGGCGGGCTGATCTATACGGTGATATTGATAGCAGTGCTGATGCTCTCTATGCGAAGCGTGTTCAGGGCAGAGTATTACGGCGGGGCGGGCATGACCTTCCAGCAGTGGTTCTACGGCGCACTCTCAAACGGGCAGGAGATGATAATGCCCTATTTTCTCGCACTTTTCTTTGGAGGCGGGTTCTTTCTTTGCTCGGTGCTTTACTACTTTACGCAGATACAGTACCGTGCTATAGGCACGCTGCTTATGATCTTTATACCCTTTGTTATCTACGCTAAACGTGATGATACGATGAGCGACCTGACGGTAACGCTGCTTATCACCCTTTTTATAGCCATGATCGTGCATGACAGGATCTTCCTTGACCGTGACGGCGGCAAGGGAACGCTCGTCAACACCGCATATGTGCTGAGTGTCTCGCTGTTTGTAACGGTCACGGGGGCGCTTGCTATGGTATTCCCCGACCTCTCGACCGAGTCAAGGCTTGAAAAGGACGCAAGCTTTCTTGCATTTCGTGACATTTCCGCAGGCAGCTCCTCGTCTCTTTCAAACCCCGACAGCTCAACACGATTTCACGGGGCGGAGTATACAAATAAGCCGCTCTTTTACCTCTACCCCGAGGATATGTCTAAGATCGAATACCCGATCTATCTAAGGCGGCGCTCGATGAACGCATATGACGCAAGCTCGCTTGACTGGTACGCCTCATCAGACCTAAAGCGTGTTGATGAAAGTGCAGAGAGCACGCTTGGCTTAAGCTTTGCAAGCCTTTACAATGCCGAGCGCTTCAAGGGGCAGCATGGGCTTTTGGGAGGGCTTGTCGGCGTGCCGGAAAACGCCTTTGAAAAGGACATAGAGGAGCAGACCTATTCCTTTGAGCTGGAGTTCGACCCGGACGTTGGAACGGTAAGCTTCATCCCGTTCCCTATGTATTCCTCTGTTACTATGCAGGACGCCTACGGCGACGAGGTGGCTGTGCCGATGAGAAATTCGGACTTTCACTACATCTACCCCAACAGGGCTGCAAGCGACCTTGGCAGGATAAAGCTCACCGCCGCAAAGACAAGGGAAGAGGCGCAAAGCTTTGCCGAGAAGGCGGGTATGAGCTTTAGGGATTTTTGGAAGGACGTAGATGAAGCAAACAGCGTAAGCCCCGAGCAGGTCTTAGATGATGACGGAAATATCAAGGAGACCGGGCGCTTTGAGTTCCACATAGGCACAAACTACGACCCCTACTACAGCTATGTGTATAATTACTACAACTACGCCCCCACATACCTTAAGGATAAAGGCCTTAAGGACTATGACAGGATCAAGGAGCTTGCTGACGAGATCGTGAAGGACTGCACGTCTGACTACGAAAAGGCAAAGGCGATAGAGGAGTATTTCACAAATGAGGGCTTTGTTTACGACCTTGAATATATCCCCGAGGACGAGAGCGTTTCCTACTTCCTCTTTGAGAGCAGGCGGGGGATATGTATAGACTTTGCCTCGGCTATGGGCGTTATGCTCATAATGGAGGGCGTGCCGTGCCGGTATGTCGAGGGCTTTGTCGCCTATGAGCGTGACGCAGACGACCCAAGCCGCTTAGTAGTAAGAGATGCAAACGCCCACGCATTTATCGAGGCGTTTATCCCCTATGCGGGGTGGATGACCTTTGACCCGACTGTTGCGGGCTTTATGCGTGAGTTTAAAGAGGAAGAGGACACACAGAGCGGCTTTATGACGGTGTTTATGCAGTATCTCGGCAGAGTTCTGCTTGTGCTGGGCGTGCTGTTTGTGCTTGTTTTCATAGTTTTCTTTGACAGGCTCTGGGAGATCGTGTTCAGGGTAAGGCTTGCGTTTATGACGCCGGATAAAAAGCTGACGGCACTTTACCGCCACATTTTCAGGCTTTTGGAGTATGAGGACAAGACAGACCTTAAGCCCTACACGGCAAGGCTTTTGAACGACTACCTGCGGCGCAAGACGGGCAGCTCGCTCACAAGTGTTACAGAGCTTTTCGAGCAGCACCGCTTCGGGAACCGTGAGGTAGATGATGCACAGTTTACGGCTGCATATGAGGACTACAAAAAGCTTCTGCCCCTTATCAGGAAAAAGGGACGGGCTATAGGTATTAGGGAATAGGGAATAGGGAATAGGTAATAGGTAATAGTTAATAGGTAATAGGTATTAGGTTTAAGTTAATAGGTGATAGTTAGTAGGTAACGGGTAATAAGTATTAGGTTTAAGTAAATATGTAAAAGGTAATGGGTAATAGTATTGCAAAGCCTTGCTTTAGATCTGTCGGCGAAGCCGACACCTTACCTATTACCTATTACCTATAACCTATTACCTAAAAAAAGCCTATTACCTAAAAAAAGCCTATTACCTAAAAAAAGCCTATTACCTAAAAAAGCCTATTACCGAATAAAAAAATCCCCCGAAGGAAAATATCCTCCGGGGGTCAAGCTTTTGTATTATGTTTCTGCGAGCATATCGCTCATATCATAAAGCCCTGCGGGCTTGCCTGAGAGGTAAACTGCGGCGTTGACCGAGCCTGCTGCGAAAACGCTCTTTGAGTGCGCCTCGTGCTTAAGGCTTATCACCTCGTCACGCCCTGCGAAGATTATCTCGTGCTCGCCTACGATAGTGCCGCCGCGAACTGCGTGCATACCTATCTCCGAGGGCTTTCTCTTAGCCCTTACCGAGTGGCGGTCGTAAACGAGCTCGTACTTGTCGTCAGCCTGCTCGTTGATAGCGTTTGCAAGCATTATCGCCGTGCCCGAGGGGGCGTCGATCTTCTGGTTGTGGTGCTTTTCGATTATCTCGATATCGAATGCGTCGCCGAGCACGCTCACAGCCTTTTTGGCAAGGCTTGCGAGCAGGTTGATTCCGAGCGAGAGGTTGAAGGTGAAAAATACGGGTATCACCGAGGCTGCCTCTCTTATTGCCGCCGTCTGCTCGGCGCTGTAGCCTGTTGTTGCGATAACAACGGGAACGCTCTGCCCCTTGCAGTATTCAAGCATAGGCTCAAGTGCCGAGGGGTTTGAAAAGTCGATGATAACATCAGGCTTTGCGGGAAGCTCCGAAAAGCTTTTGACCACGGGGAAATCGCTGTACTTCTCGCCGAACAGGTCTACACCTGCTATGACCTTAACATCGCTTCTTGAAGCGCATATATCTGCGATCACCCTGCCCATTTTCCCGCAGGCGCCGCTGATAGCTATATTTGTCATATTTTTTCAGTCCTTTCATTTTACGTGTAAGAGGTTAGAAATAAGAAGTAAGAGTAATATATGCTCTTACTTCCTACCTCTTATGTCCTGATCATTTTACTTTTCCGACAAGACCTAAAGCCTGCATTTTAGCTGTGAGCTTTGCTATCTTGTCATCGCTCATTTTTGTGAGCGGCAGCCTGCACTCGCCTGCATTGAAGCCCATGATGTTGAGAGCCTCCTTGACAGGTATCGGGTTAACGTCGCAGAACAGGCCGTTTGAGTTTGCAAACTCTAAGAGCTTATTCATCTTAGCGTTAGCCTCGGGGTACCTGTTCTCTAAGCAGAGCGCTGCGATCTCATGCGTCTCGGCGGGCAGAACGTTTGAAAGCACCGAGATGACGCCCTTGCCGCCCAGCGCCATGATAGGCACGATCTGGTCGTCGTTGCCCGAGTAGATGTCAAGGCTGTCACCGCAAAGCGCTGCAACACGTGCTATCTGCGAGATGTTGCCGCTTGCCTCCTTAACTGCCACGATGTTTTCTACCTTTGAAAGCTCGGCAAGTGTTTCGGGCTGGATATTAACGCCCGTCCTTGAAGGCACGTTGTAGAGAATTATCGGCAGCTTAACTGCATTTGCTATAGCTGTGTAGTGAATGATCAGCCCCTGCTGAGACGCCTTGTTGTAGTAAGGCGTTACGAGCAGCAGCGCATCAGCGCCGAGCGCCTCAGCGTCCTTAGAAAGCTTGATAGCAAAGGCTGTGTCATTAGAGCCTGTGCCTGCTATAACGGGAACTCTGCCCGCTGTCTTTTCGATTGCGTACTTGATGCACTCAACGTGCTCCTCCTCGGTCATAGTAGCGCTCTCACCCGTTGTTCCGCAGATGATGATAGCGTCTGTGCCGTTTTCTATCTGAAATTCTATAAGCCTTCCCAGCTCGTCATAATTGATCGAGCCGTCAGCATTCATAGGTGTGACGATAGCAACGCCCGCACCTGTGAAAATTGTCTTTTTCATTGGGTTTCCTCCTTATCATAAGTGTTTTGCTCCCGAAATTTTAAATTGTTTTCGACAAGCTCGTTGAATGTCACGGGAACATAGCCGTTTATCATGCAGCCGGCGTTGAAGGCGTGCTGCCCCCGCTCACCGGCGGTCAAAGCGCACGGCGCTCTCGTGTCCGAAATGAAGGTCAGAGGTAAAATAGTCCACACCGTCACGCCCCTTCCACGCTAATATTTAATTGTGTATTATCAGTCAAAATACCCTTTTGCAGCCAAAAGCTCTGCAAGCAGAACTGCGCCGCCTGCCGCACCTCTTAAGGTGTTGTGAGAGAGGCATACGAACTTGTAGTCATACTGTGTGTCCTCTCTCAGCCTGCCGATAGATACAGCCATGCCGCCCTCAAGGTTGCGGTCAAGCTTAGCCTGCGGCCTGTCATTCTCCTCGAAGTAGTTTAAAAACTGCTTGGGTGCAGAGGGGAGCTCAAGCTCCTGCGGAACGCCCGCAAATTCCTTCCAGCACTGAAGGATCTCCTCCTTGGTGGGCTTCTTCTCAAAGCTTGCAAAAACTGCTGCCGTGTGCCCGTCGGAAACGGGAACTCTAAGGCACTGTGCAGTGATCGAGGGCTCTGTAGCGTCAACGATATTGTCGCCTACGATCTTGCCCCAGATCTTCATAGGCTCCTGCTCGCTCTTCTCCTCCTCGCCGCCGATGTAGGGGATAACGTTGTCAATGATCTCGGGGAAGGTCTCAAATGTTCTTCCTGCGCCCGAGATAGCCTGATATGTGCAGGCAAGCGCCTTAGTTAACTTGAACTTGTCGTGAAGCGGTGCAAGTGCGGGCACATAGCTTTGCAGCGAGCAGTTAGACTTAACTGCGATAAAGCCCCTCTTAGTGCCAAGGCGCTTTCTCTGTGCCGGGATGATCTCGATATGGTCGGGGTTTATCTCCGGGATGACCATAGGAACATCATCAGTATGCCTGTGAGCCGAGTTATTGGAAACGATAGGGCACTCAGCCTTAGCGTATCTCTCCTCCAAAGCCCTGATCTCGTCCTTCTTCATATCAACAGCGCAGAAGCAGAAATCTACCATTGAAGCGATCTTCTCAACGTCCTCCTCGGCGTTTAAGATCACCATATCTGCCATTGACTCGGGCATTGGGTCCTTAAGCTTCCACTTAGCGCCTGCTGCTTCCTTGTATGTCTTGCCCGCAGACCTCGGGGAGGCTGCGAGACAAACTACGTCAAACCACGGGTGCTTGTCGAGGATAAGAGAAAACCTCTGACCTACCATGCCCGTAGCGCCGATGATACCAACCTTGTACTTTTTCATTAAAAAAACTCCTTTCCCTGCACTTGACTTTACAGCTATAATATGCTATAATTTACTTTTAGTGCAAGCGGGGCGTTTTGCCCCTAAAAAAATAAACCGACTTGCGAATAGTCGGTCATCAAATGCATTATTTGAAATGTCACACATTTTGCGGCAGCACTCCATCATACATAATGATGACAGCCGATAGCCTATTGAGCTATCGTCCAGCAAAACGGCTCCCCACACCGCTGCTTCGGCAGTCTTGCCTTTCACACTCAGCCTTGGGGGCTTTTGAGCGGGTGCTACTGATCTTGACTGCGCCTCTATCCGTTACATACTATAATAGCAGAAAAATTCGAGTATGTCAATAGGGAACGCAAAAAAAGTTTTTGATTCCCCGCCCCGCTTTTAATGCAGGGTGCACAATTAAGGCAACACCACACAACCACCGGCTTACGCCTTTGCACGCCATCTACTTGCAGCTTTTCCGTCACATCACCTAAATTTCCATTGACTTGCGCCAGCAAGCCTGCGGAAAATTAAGGCGATCTGACGAAAAACCTGACGGCGTATCTGACGTGCAATGGTCGTGCGGTGTTGCCTAAAAGGAGAAACGGTATGCTTGATATAAACAATATGAAAAGATCTGATTTTTACTACGACCTTCCGCAGGAGCTGATAGCGCAGACGCCTGTTGAGCCGAGAAACGCCTCACGGCTGCTTAAGATAGACCGCCGCACGGGCGAGTGCACGCACGACAGGTTTTATAATTTGCAGCAATATCTTAAGAAGGGCGACCTGCTCGTTGTCAACGATTCAAGGGTGCTGCCTGCGAGGATCTACGGCGAGAAGGCCGACAACGGCTCGTTTATAGAATTTCTGCTGGTCGAGCAGCGTGAGGAGAACGTCTGGGAGATTCTCTGCCGCCCCGGGAAAAAGGCAAAGGTCGGCACAAGGTTTAAGTTCGGCGGGGGCTTGCTCGAAGCAGAGATCGTCGAGGTTCTGGAGGACGGCAACCGTGTCGCACGCTTTGAGTGCGAGAGGGGGAGCTTTTTTGCAGCGCTCGACCAGATCGGGCAGATGCCCCTTCCCCCATACATAACCGAAAAGCTCAAGGACAAGGAGCGCTACCAGACGGTATATTCAAACGAGCTCGGCTCCTCGGCTGCGCCTACGGCGGGGCTGCATTTTACAAAGGAGCAGCTTCGTGACATCGAGGCTATGGGTGTAAACATAGGGTATGTTACGCTTCACGTGGGGCTTGGAACCTTCCGCCCCGTTAAGGAGGATATGGTGCTCGACCACAAAATGCACCGTGAGCACTACGAGCTGCCCGAGCGCACCGCACGCCTTATCAACGAGACCAAGGCAAACGGCGGGCGTGTAATAGCAGTCGGCACGACAAGCTGCCGCACGCTCGAAAGTGTAGCGACATTTTTTGGACAGATAAGACCCTGCGAGGGGTATACCGACATATTTATCTACCCCGGGTATGAATTTAAGGTGCTTGACGGGCTTATCACGAATTTCCACCTGCCCGAGAGCACGCTGATAATGCTTGTTTCGGCGTTTTTAGGCTATGACAAGACGATGAACGCCTACAAGACGGCGGTAGAGGAAAAATACCGCTTTTTCTCATTCGGCGACAGTATGTTTATTTCGTAATATTGTACAATTAACAATGAACAATGAACAATTATGGTGTGCGGCTTTGCCGCACAGAGGCCCATTCGGGCAGCCGCTTTTAAAATCCGTGGGCGACGCCCACCACCTTCATTGTTCATTGTACATTGTACATTGTTCATTGTGCATTGAAAAAAGGAGTATCTGATGTTTAAACTTTTAAAACAAGACGGCTATGCCCGAAGGGGCGAATTTCATACGGTGCACGGGGTCATACAGACGCCTGTGTTTATGAACGTCGGCACTGCGGCGGCTATAAAGGGCGGCGTGTCATCGATTGATCTGAATAACGAGCTTAAAACGCAGGTCGAGCTTTGCAACACCTACCACCTGCACGTGCGCCCCGGCGACGAGGTGATATATAAAATGGGCGGGCTGCATAAATTTATGAACTGGCATAAGCCCATTCTTACCGACAGCGGCGGCTTTCAGGTGTTCTCGCTTGCAAAGCTGAGAAGGATAAAGGAGGAGGGCGTGTATTTCAACTCCCACGTTGACGGCAGGAAGATCTTTATGGGACCTGAAGAGAGCATGCGGATCCAGTCAAATCTCGCGTCGACAATAGCGATGGCGTTTGACGAATGCGTCGAAAATCCCGCGCCGTATGATTACGCCAAAGCTTCTTGCGAAAGGACTGTGCGCTGGCTCATCCGCTGCAAAGAAGAGATGACAAGGCTCAACGCTCTGCACGACACGCTCAACAAAAATCAGCTGCTTTTCGGCATCAATC
>JAFRYW010000023.1 GCA_017442845.1 Ruminococcus sp. | reverse complement strand
GTTATCGAGATACTTGAAAATGTACGCCCGACGCCGCAGGTGCTTCAGGCGCTTGATAACCTCTACCGTCTGGGCTATAAGATAGCGCTTGATGATTATGTGCTGACAGATGAAAACTCTGAGTTTTTGAATTTTGCGTATATGGTCAAGATAGATTTTCGTGACTCAAAGGAGGATATCGAGCGTACTGCCGAGATCTGCCGCAAGAGACGTATCTTTATCCTTGCCGAAAAGGTCGAGACTCAGGAGGATATCGACTATGCAAAGAGCCTTGGTGCGGTGTTCTTTCAGGGGTATTATTATGCAAAGCCTATCGTTGTGTCAAGCAATACGCTGACCCCTATGCAGACTACCTTTATGCGCTTAGCCTCAAAGCTCAACGACCCCTCGACCGACCTTAAGAGCATTTCCGAGATCATTCAGACCGATGCGGGAATGACACTTAGGTTTTTGCGCCTTGTCAACTTTATCCGCTTTGATTGGATGGAGCGTATACAGTCAGTTCATCAGGCTGTTGTTATAGCCGGCCTAAATAAGACAAAGGAGTTTATCTACTTTAACGGTCTCTCCCGGCTCAATGATACGGGTGTTGATGAGATAATACTTACAGGCTTTTACCGTGCCGATTTCTGCTGGCAGCTTGCAAGACTGATCTCTGACGATAAGCAGTTTTTTGAGGAGATGTATCTCTGTGGGCTTATGTCTATAGTTATCGACCACGAGTTTTCGGGCTCGGGTGATGTCATAGAGGGGCTGCCCTTCTCGGATAATATCAAGAGCGGCCTGAATCTTGAGGACTCACTTCCCGGTAAGATCTTAAAAACCGTTATCGCCTACGATAAAGGCAATTGGGAGACTGTTGATAAATTCAACCGTGAGTATAAGATCTCACACGATACTATCGCACGTATCTCCCTTGAATGTCTTGAGCACTCAAGCGTAGTGATCAAGGGCTTCACTCACGATGATTCTTGATATAACAAAAAACGCACCCGAAGGTCAATTCCCTTCGGGTGCGTTTGTATTATAAAGAAGTATTACCTTTGCTCTGCCTTATCCTTATCAATAAGCCTTCTTATCGCACCTATAGCGCACTTTATGCCCCTAGTGGTGTCGTAGCTTATGTTGTCGGGCAGGTTTGACTTTGAGCGCTCAACATTCCAAAGCGCAGTCAGTACAGCCCCGCAGCGTGCACGCCTTGCGATACCTACCGAGAAAACTGCCGCACACTCCATTTCCGAGGTAAGACAGCCGCATTTAAGATAGCTGTCCCAGCGGTACTTTATGTCCTCTCCGACAGGGGAGGCGTCCGGCTCGACCTCGCCGTAAAAGCTGTCCTTTGAGTGAACTACGCCTATGTGGTAGCTGTTGCCGAATTCATTTGTGGAAAGCTCCTCTGCGGCGGCCTTGAGCGCCTCTGTGACATCGTAGTCGGCAATGGCAGGGTAGCCGTTTGGCAGGTATTCGTAGGAGGTGCCCTCGCTCCTTATCGCACCGCTTGCGATTATCAGGTCGCCGCCTATTACCTTTAGGTCTATTCCTCCCGAGGTGCCTATCCTGATGAACGTGTCCGCCCCGCATTTGTAAAGCTCCTCAACAGCTATCGCTGCCGAAGGCCCGCCAATACCTGTTGAGCAGACTGTGACCTTTTCTCCGTCAAGTGTGCCCGTGTATACGTTGAATTCCCTGTTCTCGGCAATATGCTGCGGGTCATCAAGATATTCGGCTATCGCTATAGCCCTGCTCGGGTCGCCCGGAAGTATGCAGTATCTGCCTATCTCGCCCTTTGTTGCTTGTATGTGAAATTGCCTCTCGCCGTCCATTATAGATGCCATATAAGCCCTCCTTACTGCCTTACGGTCTTGATAAGTGCTCTGCCCATAAAGATACCCACTATCATAAAAACTGCCCCTGCGCCTATACAGATGATCCGCAGCGTGCCGCTTATGTCCTTAAGGTAGTTCTTTTTGGGGTTTGCGGGGTCGTAGTGGATCTCGACCTTTTCGCCGACCGAGTATTTCGCCGGGTTTTGCGCTGAGTTTGAAATGCCCGTGTATTCCTTGCCGTCAACAGTAAAGCTGTAAACCGGAACGTAGCCCTTCTTTTTCTTGTTTGAGTGCCCGCCCGAGCTCGAGTGTGTGGTTATTTCTACTATACGGTTCTCAGTCACGGTCGCAGTGGCCGTGGCGGTGTAGCTTTTGTATTCATCGCTAAGCTTATTAGGAACTATTATCCCGTATATGATAAGCCCTGCTGCCGCCGCCATAAATAACAGCATGAACACGGCGTAAAAGCCTATGAGCATTCTTCTTTGTGCAGCGGGGTCGAGCTGTCTGCCCTTGCTCATTTACAGCGCCTGCCTTTCACGTTTAGCCTTGATGCCTATGATCAGGAACACAAACCCGAATAGGAAGAAAAACCCTCCTATACCGTAAAGGATACCCCTTACCAGGTTTGTTGCCTTGTCAACGTAGAAATTTTCCGGGTCGCCCGGCTCGTAGTGAAGCTCTACCTCATCGCCGACCTCGTACTCTGGCGGGTTAGTCGAGTATGAGCTTCTTCTTTCATATTCCTTGCCGTCAACTGTATAAGCGAATACGGGGGTATAGGTGTCATCGTTTATTATGTTGCGTGTAACTACAGCAGTGGTGGTTTCTGTGCAGCTGTCATAGCTCTGCTCCATAAAATAGGTAACGATAAACCCTATCAGAAGGATCAGCACGCCTATCCCCATAAATATCCCGCCTATGATCTTAAACACCAGGCTGGCGTCATTTGATACTACTCTGTTGCCGACATAGGCATAGCCGTAAATGTGGTTGTTTATCCCGCCGGCAGGCTGGTTCGGGTAGATGTGAGGTGCGCCGTCGTATTCGGTGTGCAGCTGCTGGTGAAGCTCTGCCTCCCTCGCATCTGCCTCGGCGTACCTTTCGTATTCCTCTTGATAATCCACTTCGTTTTTCATATTATTCCTCCTTAATTCGTTTTCTATATTCTATCACGAAAGTTATTAAGAAGTAATTAAGGCAACACCGCACAAGAACCGCCTTAGTGCTTTGTGCGGTATTGCTTTAAGCTCTATTTATCTATCTTCATGGAAATATCAAACGCCTTTACAGAATGTGTAAGCGCCCCTAGTGATATTATGTCAACGCCCGTCTCGGCTATTCCCCTGATAGTCTCGGCGGTAACGTTGCCCGAGGCCTCGAGCAGTGCTTTGCCCCCGGTCATCTTGACTGCCTTTGCCATATCCTCATTAGACATATTGTCAAGCATTATTATCTCTACACCGAGTGTCAGAGCTTCCCTGAGCTCATCAAGGCTTGCTACCTCGACCTCTATCTTGACGGTGTGCCCCATTTTTTCTCTTAGCGCCTTTACAGCCCCTGTCATTGAGCCGTAAGCGTCAAGGTGCGTGTCCTTTAGCATAGCGCAGTCAGATAGGTTGTAGCGGTGGTTCTTTCCGCCGCCGACTGTCACGGCGTATTTTTGTATCTGCCTAAGCCCGGGCAGCGTTTTTCTTGTGTCTGCGATAGAGGCCTTCGTGCCCTTTACAATATCGACACACTCCCTTGTCATAGTGGCTATGCCCGACATATGCTGAACTATGTTGAGCGCTGTTCTCTCGCCCTTTAAAAGCTCTCTTGTGTGGCAGGTGATGCGGGCGATAATGTCGCCTTTTTTTACACGCTCGCCGTCGTGGATATAGATCTCAGCCGTTGCTGTGCTGTCAAGCAGCGTGAAAACTCTTACCGCAATATCTATCCCGCAAAGAACGCCGTCTGCCTTTGCAACGTATCTTGCGGTAGATACCTTGTCAGCATCTACAAGGTAGTCGGTGGTCACGTCAACATAGTTGATATCTTCGTTTAGTGCGGTCTTTATAAGGTCATCTATCTGAAACTGCATTAGTGCCATTCTTTTCTCCCCTTAGAATAAATAGTCTGTCTCGTCCTTTTTGATAGTAAGCTCCTGATCCTCCGAATACATATCCTCGCCCTCGCTCGTAGTAAGCTCGGCGTTCTCCGTCGCTATCTTCATACAGTCAGTCAGGATAATGTATGCGCAGGTGCAAAGCGAGCTTGCTTCGACATAGTCTCTGTCAATCTTGTAATCGCCCCTATCGAGGCTCTCCTTCAGCTCGCAGATCTCTCTGTAGCCTTTAAAGACCTCCTCGACATCGGGGATAACAAAGTATGCGCTTTGCATTATCCTTCTGATCTTCGTCCTTATCCCGTGGGGGATATGCGGCGAGTGTGAGTGGTCTTCAAACTCTGCCTGTGTAAATTCCTTGGTATGTGCAGCGTTTTTCTCTGCGATATCGTGCGCTGCACGTCTTGAGAATACAAGCGCTTCGAGCAGTGAATTGCTCGCTAAGCGATTGTTGCCGTGTACGCCCGTGTGTGAGCATTCTCCGCAGGCATATAGCCCCTCAACGCTCGTGCGGGCATAGGTGTCAACATCTATGCCGCCCATAAGATAGTGCTGACACGGGAATATCGGTATAAGATCCTTCGTCATATCGTAGCCCGCATCAAGCAGATTTTTATATATCATCGGGAAGCGGTTTTTTATAAACTCGGGGTCCTTGTAGGAAATGTCAAGGAAGAACTCGTCCGAGCCCGTGCGCTTTGCTTCAAAGATTATCGAGTGCGAAACAACATCTCTCGGCGCAAGCTCTAGCCTTTTGTCATATCTGTGCATAAACCGCTCGTGGTGGCAGTTTTTAAGGTAAGCCCCCTCGCCCCTGACAGCCTCCGATATAAGGAAGCATTCTCTTTTGTCACGGTTGTTGAAGGCCGTCGGGTGAAACTGTATGTAGCTTAGGTTTTTGATCCTTGCACCCAGCTTGTAGGCAAGTGCTATCCCGTCGCCCGTGGCTATAGCCGAGTTTGTGGTGTATTCATATACTCGCCCTATTCCGCCCGTCGCAAAAACCGCAAAGTGGCTGTTTGCTGTAACAAACTCCTCACCCTTTAGAATGTGGAAGGAAAAGCCCGTCTCGGTCTTTTTAACATCGGTCATAACTGCGTTTTCCCAGATCTCGACATTTGGCAGCGTTTGCACATATGCAAGCAGCTTCGTTTCGATCTCATAGCCAGTTGAGTCCTTGTGGTGGAATATGCGGTGCTTGCCGTGACCGCCCTCAAGGGTGCGGTGGTAGTCGCCGTCCTCTTTTTTGTCAAAGTCAACGCCAAGGCCTATTATTCGGTCTATATCTATAGCTGCCTCGTGAACGAGAACATCTGTAGAAACAGGGTCGTTTTCAAAGCCGCCTGCTATGAAGGTGTCCTGCTTGTGCAGTTCGGGGTCATCGGTTGGGCTTTTATACACGCCCGCAATCCCGCCCTGCGCAAGTGCCGAGTTGCAAAGTGTGAGCTCTCTTTTGGAGAGAACAAGTATCCTAAAGTCGCTCGGCAGATTTATCGCCGAATATAGCCCCGCAGCGCCGCAGCCTGCGATGATCACATCAAAGTTTTTCATATTTATCACCAGTTCATTAGTATTATCGCCCCGCCGGGCGTTTTTTAAATATACTTATTCTATTATATCATATGCGTGTATAAAATTCAAGGTCAATGTCGGATTTGCGGTGAAAATGGGTAAAATGTTAATATTTTCGACATAAAAAAGCGCCCCGCATGAGCGAAACGCTTTACCAAGGCCTCGAAAAGAGGATCATATTCACAAACAATATATTAGCAACGCACTGCGCTATCAGGCTTACCGTTGCAAAATCATACCCAAGCCTCTCATGCTTGCTTGCCAGGTCGTGAAAGCCCAGAATAAACGGCAGCAGGCATACCTCAAAATCGTAGAATATCCCGAACGCCGCCGTTGACAGCCCCCCGAAGAGCATACCCTCATTCATTGTCATAGTAACCACAAACGATCTGTCATTTAGCAGCAGTATCAGCATAATGACCGCTTCAAGTATAGAGAGCGCAAGATATATAACTGCATATGTGCAGACAAACAGCCTGTCATCATCACACCTTGCCGAAAAGGTCTTTTTTAGCGGTATGCAGCCAAATGTGCATATGATATATGTCAATAGCTGCACCCACGAGGGCGCCGAGTGGCTGCCTGTTGCCTTGTAGGCGATAAACCCTATTATCAGCGGCGGAATGAAAAGCGCCAGCTGTAGTATTGCAGCGAATATTATGCCGTTTTTTATCGCCTTGTCTTTTAAAAGCTTCATTTTATTCACCCTGCTTGTATATTTTGATAATAACGCCGTCGCCTATCGACTCGCCCTGCGCATAAAGCTCCTGCTCCTGTAAAAACCTGAGAGCCTCGCTGTCGGTCACTATTTTTGGGGTAAGGTCTGAGAGCGTACTGCCGCTGTTTTCGATAAATACCTTGCAGCAGTTCCCCTCAAAGTCCTTGCCTTCAAGCATATATCTTGCGGACATATTGAATTTCCCGCCGATAAAGGTCTGCGTGTCGATCCCGTCCTCTATCGTTGAGCCGTTGAAAAGCTCGCCCTCTGCCTCGGCGTGAAAGTGTAAAAGGCTTACCGAGTGATCCTCGCCGCTTAATGACTGTGAGCCCGTTATCTCAACATTTATGGTCATTATAGGCTTTGGCATAAGCTCACCCCTTTATTGATCATTTCTTTTACACATTATACCACACAGCTACTTTCTTGTCAACAAAAACACCCGACAAGAGCTCCTGTCGGGTGTCTTATATTTGATCTGTGCTTTATCCGTTATACTCTGTGCCGTAGTAGCAGGCCTTGTAGATCTCCTTGAGCTCGCTGATAAGCGGGTATCTCGGGTTTGCGCCGGTGCACTGGTCGTCGAATGCGTCCTCGCTCATCTTGTCAAGTGTAGCTAAGAAGTCCTCCTCGGAAATGCCGTAGTCTGCAATAGTTTTCTTGCAGCCGCAGCGCTCCTTGAGCTCTGCTATTTTTGCAAGAAGCTTTTTAAAGGTGTCCTTGTCATCTTTGCCGAAGATACCTAAAGCGTTTGCGACCTCGCAGTATCTCTCAAGCGTGTGCGGGTAAGCATACTGTGAGAATGTTCCCATTTTGTGCGGTGCTGTGGCAGCATTGAATTTCATAACGTTCTCAATAACAAGTGCACAGCATATTCCGTGGGGGAGGTGGTGGTAAGCGCCCAGCTTGTGTGCGAGCGAGTGCCCGATGCCTAAGAACGCATTTGCAAAGGCCATACCTGCCATTGTGGCGGCGTGTGCCATATTCTCTCTTGCCTTTACGGCTGTCTGGCCGTTTTCAACGCACTCGGGAAGGTTGTCAAAGGTGAGCTTTAAGCTTCTTAGTGCCAAGCCGTCTGTAAAGTCTGTCGCCATAACGGAAGCGTATGCCTCAAGATCGTGCACCATGCAGTCAAGACCCGATGCAGCAGTCAGCCCTTTAGGTGCGCTCATCATCATATCTGTATCAACTATCGCCATATTAGGCAGCAGCGCATAGTCTGCAAGCTGGTATTTGTGGCCTGTCTTTTCATCTGTTATGACTGCGAAGGGCGTTACCTCCGAGCCTGTGCCGGACGATGTCGGAATGCATACAAAGTATGCCTTCTCGCCCATCTTCGGGAAGGTGTAGACCCTCTTTCTTATGTCGATAAAGCGCATAGCCATATCAAGGAAGTCAGCCTCCGGGTGCTCGTAAAGTACCCACATTATCTTAGCAGCGTCCATAGCCGAGCCGCCGCCGATAGCTATTATTGTGTCAGGCTCAAAGGCTCTTATTTCCTTAGCGCCCTCCTCGGCACATTTTAATGACGGGTCGGGCTCAACATCAAAGAATGTCTCGTGTATTATGCCGAGCTCGTCAAGCTTGTCGGTAATGGGCTTTGTGAAGCCGTTTTTGTAAAGGAAATTGTCTGTTACTATAAATGCACGCTTTTTGCCCATAACGTTTTTGAGCTCATCAAGAGCTACAGGCAGGCAGCCCTTCTTGAAATATACCTTTTCGGGTGCTCTGAACCAAAGCATATTCTCTCTCCTCTCGGCAACGGTCTTGATGTTTAACAGGTGCTTTACCCCGACATTTTCGGAGACTGAATTTCCGCCCCAGGAGCCGCAGCCCAGCGTGAGCGAGGGGGCAAGCTTGAAGTTGTAAAGGTCACCTATGCCGCCGTGCGAGGAGGGGGTGTTTACAAGAATACGGCAGGTCTTCATTTTGTGAGCAAAGTAGTTTATCTTGTCCTGCTCGGTCGTTGCATCGACATAGAGAGAAGCTGTGTGGCCGTAGCCGCCGTCCTTTATGAGCCTGTCGGCCTTTTCGCAGGCGTCCTCAAAATCGTTTGCCTTGTACATAGCGAGCACGGGGGAGAGCTTTTCGTGTGCAAACTCCTCCGAGATATCTACGCTCGTTACCTCTCCTATGAGTATCTTTGTACTTTCGGGCACCTTAACATCAGCAAGCGCTGCGATCTTGAATGCGCTCTGCCCTACGATCTTTGCGTTGAGTGCGCCGTTTATGATGATAGTTTTTCTTACCTTTTCTGTTTCCTCTTTATTAAGGAAATAGCAGCCCCTTGTCTTGAACTCCTTCTTGACATCGGAGTATATGCTCTTGTCAACTATCACCGACTGCTCCGAAGCGCAGATCATTCCGTTGTCAAAGGTCTTTGAGTGGATTATGGAGTTTACTGCTACAAGGATATCGGCACTCTTGTCGATAACAGCAGGCGTATTTCCCGCACCTACACCGAGCGCCGGCTTGCCGCTCGAGTATGCAGCCTTTACCATTCCGGGGCCGCCCGTTGCGAGGATAATGTCAGCCTCTTTCATAATGGTATTTGTCAGATCCAGCGAGGGAACATCTATCCAGCCGATTATGTTCTTCGGTGCGCCTGCCTCTACAGCTGCCTCGAGCACTACCCTTGCTGCCTCTATCGTGCTCTTCTTAGCCCTCGGGTGAGGGGAGAAGATTATGCCGTTTCTGGTCTTGAGGGCTATCATCGCCTTGAATATCGCAGTAGATGTCGGGTTTGTGGTAGGTATTACCGCAGCTATAAGGCCTATAGGTTCAAGTATCTTCTTGATGCCGTATGCCTTGTCCTCCTCAACGATACCGCAGGTCTTGGTGTTTTTGTAGGCGTTGTAAATGTACTCGGCGGCGTAATTGTTCTTTATCACCTTGTCCTCAACAACGCCCATTCCCGTCTCCTCGACGGCGAGCTTTGCAAGCGTTACCCTTGCCTTATTTGCAGCAAGCGCAGCCGCTCTGAATATCTTATCCACCTGCTCCTGAGTATATTCCGCAAAGACAGCCTGTGCAGCCTTTACTTCCTTTATTTTTGCTTCAAGAGCCTCGACTGTATCAACGATTTTTTCCATAATGCACCCTCCGAAATATATTTTTAGGTATGCCGATATATATTTTATGCTATGATACCATTATAGCAGTTCGTTATTTTTTTGTCAATTCTATTTTCCGACATTTTTTTATTCTTTTTTTGCGTTTCATTATTGATTATACACAAATAATGAACCGGCAGTTATTTTCTGTGAATTTTCTGTTTTGTGCAGCTTGCACATCAAAAGTGTTTACTATATAGAACAAATACATAAATACCTGCTTTAAAAATTACGTAAAAAACACTTAAATCTTAACAAATAATTAACTCTAGTGAAAATAACGAAAAATTCTTGACT
>JAFRYW010000229.1 GCA_017442845.1 Ruminococcus sp. | reverse complement strand
GGCTGCTCAGGCTATGCTTGCTCAGGCAAACCAGGCTCCTTCGTCTGTACTCCAGCTGTTACAGTAATAATTACCATTTCGCAAGAAACGGTCAATTAAATGAATATCGCCCTCCCTGAGAAACGGGGAGGGCGTTATTTTGTGCCCTCACGGGCATTTGATAAAAAACTTTTCCTTAGCACTTGATTTTTTCTAAAGAATGTTATATAATATAATTTGGTATAAATCATATGACGGAGGAATTTGTTATGCTTAATTTTTTATCCAACATTTGGGTAAAAAGAACCGTTGCGGTCTTTAATATAATGTACGTGGGCATCATAACGATGCTGACATATGCTACATTTCTTTACACCCTTGAGATCAATGAGGGCACAGAGGGTACATTCTACGGGATATATATTGCGGCAAGCGCCCTGTTCCTGCTTTTGATGATCTATTCGAGGGAGCAGAAGGTCACCTGCATTATGGCGATGATCTTGCTGCCTGTGGTGTTCTGCCTGCTGCTGTTCAATATGGGCAACTGGCTGCTCATAGTCCCGCCGTTCATTGTGGCGCTCGTGGCGTTTTTTGTCTGCGGCGTGGGTGATACGGCAAAGGTCATAATGGGAACTATCTACCTGCTGCTCTATGTGCTTGGGATAGTTGCATATATCGTTATGAATATGCTTATGACGGGCAACTCGACAGAAACGCTTATCGACATCAACCTGGAGCCGGGTACGGAGGTGTACGACCTCTACAAATCCTCGGCCGAGAAGATAAATATTATGACTGACTACAAAAACACCGTTTCCCCGGACGGCAAGTACCGCTTCTATATTGCGGACGTGCAGAATTCCTTCAAGGGCTCGGTAAACATCTATGTAGTTCCCTACGGGCAGGATAAGGATCTTAAGTTCTTCAAGCTAAGGCAGAAGGGTATAAAGAAAACTATCTCCAGCCAGGGCAAGAGGGGCATTATCCCCGATGTCGGCTGGCTTGATGAGACGCACATTTTCTACCGCCTTGTTGACGGCGGCGATGAGCACGTTTCCGAGGTCAACGATTCGGTAATGCCAAAGAAGCAGTATCTCGGCTTCCTGGGCTTGACGTAATTTCATAGGTATCAAAAGACCTGCCCTGCGGCGGGTCTTTTTTTGCTGATTGCAGGTCGTTTAGCTTGCCTATTGACAAAAGTTTTAAAAAGTTGTAGAATGGAAATATATCATTGTTTTTACATTAAGGGAAGGATCGTGCGATATATGATTTTCAAAAGGCTTGTGAGCTTTGGGGCGGCTATGATCTTGGCGTGCGGCTGTGGGCTGTGTGCGCTTGCCGATGACAGCGAGGAGAAGCCTATCAAGTTTAAAGTGGATAAGGAAATGACTGTAAGCGAAAAGGACAAGATAGGCTACACCTTTTCCTTTGATAATAAGGACTGGAAGGACTATGTAAAGCTCACCCCCGATTCCGAAAAGGCGGGGCTTAAGCTTGATTCACAAACGAGCAGGGCTTATCAGGGCGCTTCACTTAAGATAAGCGCTGATAATGGCAGCGAGATCAAGGATCTTCAGAATAACTGTTGGGAGTTCACGGGCTCTGACAACAAGTCGCTCTTCCCCGATGTCAGCGAAGAGACTGAGGGGCTCATTACTATGGGCATAGAGATAAACGCCGAGGACGTCGGGGTGACGACCTTTGACGGGTCGATGATCGTTTTTACATACAGGTTCGATGAAAAGGGCGTCGAGGCGCTGCTTGGCAACTCGATAGCTGCGTATACCGCAAAGCAGGGCGGCTATATCGACTCGGGAAGCGTTTTGGCTGTAAAGAAAAATGACACTATCTCAAATAATATCGAGCAGTTCCGTGACGCTGTCATAAGCGTTCCCACAAAGGGAAATTCTACCAAGATAGTTATAGAGATACCCGTGCAGAAGGCGTATTCGGGCGAGATAATCACTATCGACAATATAGATATCTGCCTGCCGGGGGATAACGGCTATATCAAAAACCTTGACGGCTACAACGAAAATGCTACCCCCAAGGAAACTGTTGAGGAGCTTGAGATAACCGGCGAGGGCAAGCAGGCTGATACAGCACAGGCCGAAAGTGCTGACACTTCTAAAGAAGACGGCACGTCGGTTCGGGTGATCATAGGCGTAGTGCTTGCGGCTGTGGTATTTTTGGCGGCTGTAGTTGCTGCTGTCGTTTTGAGGTTCAAGGGAAGATTTTTATAATGAAGAAAAAAGAGTTAATGCGTGGTAGGCATTAACTCTTTTTTTGGGTCACTTTAAAATGTCATCAACAACGCTCTGTGTTTTGTCAAGGCCGTCGTTTATGCCGTCGGCGATATCGTCGCTGATCTCGCCTCTTGAGGTCGTTGCCCTGTCAGACTTGTCGGTTCTGTCGTTCATTGTGGTCGTTCTTGAGGTGCCTGCACCTGCGCCGCTTCCGTTGTCAACGTCACCGTCGGAGGCCGAGCAGCCCGTTGTTATTGCGGCTGCCGCCACAGCACTTAAAAGTAAAGCTAGAAGCTTTTTCATACGTGTCATCCCTTTGCTTTTTATTTGGCTTTTTATGACCGCTTTTATTGTTTGCGGATAATTATGAATTATTCATAAGCATAGGTCTGATTTATTGCCAAAATAAAGAAAAAATGTAAATAAAATGTATATAATTGTGACAGGCACTTTAAAAATGTTCCGAGATATGGTATAATGTATCTGTAATTATATGAAGTAACAAGCTTGATAAAAATCAAATTTCCGAATGGGCGTGAAGCAAATGAAAAAATACCTTGAACGCTTTCTCGGAGCTAAGGAGATAAAGGACAGCGGCATCGATAAGCTGACCCTGGCGCTTATCCCGAAAATGGGGGTAATGTCGGCGGCTTGTATGGCTGTCAGCCTGCTGATAACACGTGACCTGAGAGAGATCCCCGGCTTTGCAGTGGGGTATTTGTATGCGTGCTTTTGCCTTATATATCTTGCAAGAACGTGTGCTAAGGCTGCGGCGTGTAAGGATATAAAAAAGGCTAAGGCTATGATGCATAGG
>JAFRYW010000228.1 GCA_017442845.1 Ruminococcus sp. | reverse complement strand
GCGGTCGCCCCCCGTACCCCCTTCGCAGTTGCGTTCCTCCACAACCCCTACAAATTCCAATTTACTTTATCCCTGCCCTGTGGTTGTGTGAGTATTTAAAAATATTTTTAAATTCTTATTGACAATGGCTAAGAGGCGTGTTATAATCTATTTAAAGAATTTTTTAAATGGCGGGTGATAAAATGAACGGGGCAAATGCTTTTAAGGTGCTTTCTGACAGGCAGCGGCGGGATATTCTTGTAATGCTGCGTGGGGGAAGAATGAGTGCGGGGGATATCGCACAGCGGCTGGGGGCATCGCCTGCGGCGGTGTCTTATCATCTCAAGCTGCTTCGTGAGGGCGGGCTTGTTAAGGAGTACAGACAGGGGAACTTTATGTATTTCGAGCTTGATACATCTGTCTTTGATGAGCTGATAATGTGGCTTATGCAGTTTAGGGGGGAAGAAAATGAAAAAGCTGATATGGATAACGGCAGCCCTCTGCCTGATGATAACGGCGGTCTCGGTACAGCTGATGCCTGAAAGGGTGGCTGTTCATTTCGGGCTGTCGGGCGAGGCTGACAGATACGGCTCAAGGTATGAGAGCTTTATATTGCCTTTGATAATAATTATTCTTGCGGCGGTTTGGGAGCTTGTTTCGAGAGCCTTTGAAAAAAGGGCGGAGCAGTCTGATGACGGGCGTGAAAAAAGCCACAGCAGATCTAACGCACGTGTTGCAGACATTATCGCCCTGTCCGTCACGGCGATGATGACGCTTATGCAGATAGTGTTTCTGTTCAGGTGGGTAAAGGGCGTGGAATATGCCGACCTTGACGAGCTTAGGGTAATGAGTGCGCTTATGGGGATACTGTTCATAGTGCTAGGCAACGTAATGCCCAAGACCAAGCCGAATGGCAGCATAGGGCTTAGGGTAAAGTGGAGTATGTATAACGATGTTACCTGGCAAAAGAGCAACACCCTTGCGGGGATAATGCTTATGGCGGCAGGTGTTTTGAGCTTTGTGACAGCGCTTGTCGCCTCGGCGGCGGTGTCGGTGGTGATGCTGCTTGTATACCTTGCAGCAGCGGTCACGGTATCCTGCATTTATGCAAAGAAGGTATACGACAGCGAAAAAGATCGACCCTCAAAAAATACCCCTTGACTCTCAACCCCGCTTTAGGCTTATAATATCAGCATAAGGTACCTTACAAATTTGTAAAAAGGAGTTAAGAGCATGAAGATAGGTGATTTTGCAAAGGCCTGCGGGACTAGGATCTCTGTGCTTAGGCATTATGACAAGCTGGGGCTTTTAAAGCCTGTGTATATCGACCGGTTTACAGAATACCGCTATTATGACAGCTCTCAGATAGCTGTTTTTGAGAGGATAGCGCAGCTGAAGGCGGTAGGGCTGTCGCTGTCGGAGATAAGCCATATTCTCTATGACGGTGAGCATACCGAGGAGATCTTTTTAAGGCACAGAGCGCTGCTTGAGCGCCGCCTTCGTGATCTTGACAGGTTAAGAGAAAACGGAGGTATAATAATGAAAACAGGATTTGTTCCGCTTGTCGAGAATATAGACCCGACCTTTGAGAATGACGAGCGTGTTGTAGGAAAGTGGCTGGTTTTGGGCGAGGAAGGAAAGCCTCATCTCGGAAATAGGGAAAGGGCGATCTATTTCCTGCCGGGCGGCGAGGAATACTGGTGCTATAGCTGGAGCAAGGGAAAATTTATCTACAGCGACGGGGTCAGCCACTTTGCAAACGATTATCACATCGAGGAGAAAAATGACGATGTTTATATGGTGATCGATCTCAAATCGCAGGACTTTGAGCAGACAGGGGAGACAACGCCCATAGCACTGAGAAAGCTTGACGACCTGCCCTACACTAAGGAGCAGCTTGCAAGGAAGGATGATGTCATAAAGCCGTTTATCCCCGATGAGCGTGTGATAGGCAAATGGAAGGCGTTTTGCTTCTTTGAGGCGTATGAGCTTGAAAAGGCAGACTTTGTTCCCTGCCAAAACCCGCCGAAGGGTGCGGAGAATTACGGGCAGTCATTTTATTTCAAGGAGATAGAATTCAAGAAGGGCGGCCATGTAGATGCGCTCTATGCCGATGAGCTGATAAGCGGCGATGACAAGCACACCTGGACCAGGGGCCTGTGGCTAAGAAAATTCAACAGCTGTGCCTGCGCTTATGAGATAAAGGAATTTGGCGGCAAGGAATACCTTATCATCGAATGGAAAAGCGGCGACTACCGTTACGGCGGTCAGCCGAGCGGGTATTATGTAATGGTAAGGGCATAAGAAACGCCCTTTTACCGATGCGCTGCTGATGAGATAAATTGGAATTTGGCGGAGCAGCCTTTTTAGCCCCCTCCCCTTTGGGGAGGGGGTTGGGGGTG
>JAFRYW010000022.1 GCA_017442845.1 Ruminococcus sp. | reverse complement strand
CGGGGGGCTTTGCGGTCGCCCCCCGTACCCCCTTCGCATCGCCCCTCTTAGCATCGCTAAATTCTCATTTTCTATAGTTTTGATCACAATTTCGACAGGAGTTTTTTACAATGAAACGAAAGCTTTTATCACTAATGCTTGCCTGCCTGATGCTGACAGGGTGCGGCGGCTCGTCTTCAAGTACAGGCAGCGAGAGCGGGCAAGGCTCATCTGCTGTGCAGATAAGCTCAAAGGAGACAGATAATGAAAATACCGCCTCGGTGCAGGCTGCTGATTTTATGGACGTTATGCCGGTGCTTTCTATTCAGACAGAGAGTGATGACAAAAACGTTCTCGATTTCGTGAAAAAGCCTGTCGCAGAGCACGTCACTAAAAGCCGTGCAAGCTGGGATCACGGCTTTAAAGCGCCCGTTCCGTACTATGAGCCGTGCAGCGTTTCGCTCTTTGATACCGACGGAAAAACGCTTATCGACAGCGTCTCGGCACAGGTCAAGGTAAGGGGCAACTGGACTACGATGTATAACAAAAAGCCCCTTCGCATAAAGTTTGATGAGAAGCAGTCGATGCTTGACCTCAACGGCGGCGCAGAGTTAAAAAACTGGCTGCTGCTCGCAGAGTATAAGGACGGCTCGATGCTTAGAAACAAAGCAGCCCTCGCCGCTGCAAACGAGATCCTCGGTGAGGACGGGCTTTATGCTTCAGATGCCGAGTTTGTCGAGGTGACGATAAACGGGGAGTACTTTGGCGTTTACCTGCTGTGCGAGTATGCGCAGATCAATAAGAACAGGATCGACATAACCAAGCCCGAGGAGGGCTACGAGGGAACTGATATAGGCTACTTCCTTGAATATGACGGCTATTACTATACCGAGGACGAGCTGCACAGCTTCAAGACCTATTACAACACCGATGCGCCCTTAACGCCCTATGACGGCAACGGCGGCAGCAACCGCACAGGCACGCCGCTTGCAGGCGGGAAAAACAACGTCGGGTTCTCGATAAAGAGCGATATTTACTCAAAGGCGCAGCACGATTTCATATATCACTTTGTCGATAATGTGTACAATATTATGTACTATGCCGCATATGAAAACAAGGCGTATGCTTTTGATGAGAGCTTTTCCGAGATACACGAGGTGTCTGATATGACCCCGCAGGAGGCGGTCGAGCGGGTGGTCGATGTAAACTCGCTTGCCGATATGTATATCATAAGCGAGCTTACCTGCGATGCCGATATTTACTGGTCAAGCTTCTTTATGTATGCCGATTTTGGCGAGGGAGGCAGCAAAAGGCTTACCTTCGGCAACCCGTGGGATTTTGACTCGGGGCTTGGCAACAAGGACCGCTGTGCAAGCGGCGAGGGGTATTATGCCGCCAATATAGTTCCCGACGTAAACGGGAACTACCGCTCGATAAACCCTTGGCTCGCAGTTCTTATGTACTGTGACTGGTACACCGATATAATACGGGATAAGTGGACGAGCGCCTATGACGGCGGGGTTTTCACACGTATGATAGACATGGTGAGGGGTGATACAAAGACCTATGCCCCCGCCTTTGAGCGAAACTATGACAAGTGGGACAATATCCGCCACAACGAGGCAGGCAACGAGCTTTGCCGAGCCGCAGCCGCCTGCAAAACGCAGGAGGAATGTGCCGAATACCTCGCTTCTTGGCTTGATAAGCGTGTTGCATTTATGAATGAGTGCTGGCATAAATGAGAATTTATCTTATTAGGTAATAGGTAATAGGGAATAGGTAATAGGTG
>JAFRYW010000227.1 GCA_017442845.1 Ruminococcus sp. | reverse complement strand
GCTGCGCCGCTAATTAGCAATTGTCAATTATTTGATTATTTAGTCTGTATAGCTGTTAAATTGTGAATTGCTAATTGCCGCCGTAGGCGGCTGCCCGATATGGGGCTCGTCATCTTCGATGACAGCTAAGTTTGCAAGCAAACTTACATAACATCGCCGAAGGCGATACCTTCATTGTGAATTGTGCATTGTGAATTGTGCATTGAATAAAAAAGGTCGTGGTCAATTCTAAATGGACATTTTTATAATAGCGATATTGCTGTGTCTTTCGGCGATATGCTCGGCTACCGAGACGGCGTTCTCGTCGGTAAACCATATAAGACTAAAAAACTACGCCGCCGAGGGAAACAAGAGCGCACAGCGTGCCTTGAAGATCACTGAGGATTTTGACAGGGCGCTCACCTGCATACTTATCGGCAACAATGTAGTAAATATCGCCTCGTCGGCGCTTGCTACGGTGATATTTACCGAGAAGCTCGGCTCGGGCTCTGTCGGGATAGCTACGGCGGTAATGACAGTCCTCGTGCTCATCTTCGGCGAAATAATACCAAAAAGCCTCGCTAAGGAAAATTCCGAGAGCTTCTCGCTGTTTATGGCGCTGCCGCTCAAGGTGGCTATGACGCTGCTCTCGCCGCTGATCTTTTTCTTTACGCTGATCAAAAACGGCGTTACAAGGCTTATCGGCAAAAAGGGGAGCGAGCCCTCCGTCACCGAGGAGGAGCTTAAATACATAATCGACGAGATCGAGGACGAGGGCGTGCTTGAGGAGTCGGAGTCGGAGCTTGTGCGCTCGGCGCTCGAGTTTGACGAAACGGCTGTCTCGCAGATACTTGTTCCGAGGGTAAACATCGTCGGCATAGAGATCGGCGAGAACCCTGAGACGATCCGTGAGATCTTCCTTGAAACGAAATTCTCAAGGCTGCCCGTGTTTGAAAAAACTATCGACAAGATCGTAGGCGTGCTTTTGCAAAGCGACTTTTACGAATTTTACATATCAAAAGACAAAAGCGGCGGCATCGGCAGCATTATGACGGCGCCGATATTTATAAGCGAGACGCAGCTTATCTCGCAGGCGCTCAGACAAATGCAGCGCAAGAAAACACATATGGCTGTTGTGGTAGACCAGTACGGCGGAACAGAGGGCATATGCACTCTTGAGGATATAATCGAGGAGCTTGTCGGCGAGATCTATGACGAGAGCGATGAGGAGGACACCTCCTTCGTGCGGCTGACTGACGACACCTTCGACATCTCTGCAGAGCTTTCGGTAAGCGACTTTCTTGAGCGCATAGGCGCAGAGGAGACCGAGATCGAGAGCGAGATGAACTCTATGGGCGGCTTTGTTATGGAGCTGCTCGGCCACGTTCCCGACAACGGCGAAACAGCCGTCTTCGGCAGGTTCGAGCTGACCGCTGTAATGGAGGGCGAGCAGCGCATCGACCGCCTGAAGGTAAGAATAAAACAAGAAAAGAAAGAAGAGGAAGCATAATATGGGCAAGAAAATAAAAAGAGACCCCCTTACAAAGGCAGAGAAGCTCTACAGAGGGCTTGCGATAGGACTGTTTTGCTACACGGTAGCGTGTGCGGGCGTGGGGGGCGTGATCTTCCCGAAAATGACTAAAGACGAAAGCAAAACAATGGCTGTGATAATGTCTGTCATATTCTTTGTATATTTTGCTTTCACGGCGGTGCAGACCTTCCTTGCATTCAACTACTACAGACGCTCCGACCAGTTTGCGGGCGTGGGGCACGGGGTCGTGCTGGTTATCACAGACATAGTAAATATCGTCAACCTGCGCTTTTTCCTTGTTATGCTCTTTGAGGGGCTCGATAAGAGCGAGACTGCGAAAAAGATCATCGGCGACGTTTCCGAGACCGACTATCTCCAAGGTCTTTCGGGTCCGTGGCTAGCCCTTCTTGCGGGAATGGTGGCTGTTATGATCCTAGGCATTTTAAGCGTGGCAAAGCTTGTTAAGCGAATGGGCGACTAAGGGAAGGAAGATAATGATATGAAGCTTATAAAAAGGATCATGTCGATAGCGCTTACCGCAGCGCTCGGGCTGTGCATAGCCGGCTGCGGAGATGTTGACTCCTCATCGGGCTCGGGGGCGGCAAAGGCATCGGGGCTTGAAAAGACGGGGAAATTCGTTATAACCCTATACCCCGAATACGCACCTATAAGCTGCGAGAATTTTGAGAGCTTAGTAAGCTCGGGCTTTTATGACGGCCTAACGTTCCACAGGGTAGTCGATAACTTTATGGCGCAGGGCGGCGCCCCCAAGGGCAACGGCAACGGCGGCTCTGACAAAACGATAAAGGGCGAGTTTTCGGCAAATGGCGTAAACAACACCCTTTCACACAAGCGAGGCATAGTTTCAATGGCAAGGAGCAAAGACCCCGACAGCGCATCAAGCCAGTTTTTTATATGCTATGACGATGTAAGCTCTATGCTCGACGGAAAATACGCCGCCTTCGGCGAGGTAACGGAGGGCATGGAGGTAGTTGACGAGTTTTTAAAGTGCGAAAGAAAGCTAAACGCTTCGGGCGAGGTAGCAACACCTGTCTACCCCATAACGATAACCAAGGCAGTAATGCTCGAGGCTAAGGAGGGCGAGCCGCACAGGGCTGAATTTACCGTCACCTACAGCCCAAGGGGCGCATAAAGCGAAATGGAAAGGCTTATCAAGTGGGCAGTCTCGCTGCTGCCTAAGGCGATACAGGATATTTACTACAAATACGAGGAAAAGTGGCTCTACCTTATCTTCGGGGCGCTGACAACGCTCGTGTCGATAGTAACAAAGCTGCTGATCTTTTACCTTGTGCCCGGCAACCCGTGGTGGGAGAACACCTGCGGCGTTATCGTCTCGTGGGTGTGTGCTGTCACCTTTGCATTTTTCACAAACAAAAAGTACGTTTTCAAAAACGAAACAAAGACCCGTTCGGAGTTTTGGCGGGTATTTGTTTCCTTCTTCGGCGCAAGGGGCGCTACGCTTATAATGGAGTGGCTGATCTTCTTTGTGTGCTGCGATATGCTTGGTATCAGCCAAAAGCTCATAACATTTGTGAGCCAGGTGGTCATATTCATCGCAAACTACCTGTTGAGCAAGCTGTTTGTTTTTAAGAATAAGAAGGAGGGGGCTTAAGAAAATGAAAAAGGCGTTATCCTTAGCTTTAGCGCTGGCACTCACTCTCTGCCTTGCTGCGTGCGGGAATGATGACAGCGAGAGCAAAAGCGGCAAAAGCAAAAAGAATGACAGCTCCTCGCAGGCTGTCGATATGAGCAGGTTTGAGGACATGGCGGGGGAATACGAATGTGCAGGCGTTATCACGAATTTCAACGCTATGGACGCAGGCGTCAAAAGTGCCGATGCCGATGCACGCTTTAAGGGCATGACCGCAAGACTTGACGGCAGCACCCTTGAGATAGACGGACGCACCTTTGAGCTCGAGGCCGACAAGAGCGAGAACCTATACTACACCTACACAGTCACTGTCAAGGAGAGCGGCTATGACAAAAAGCCCCACAATAGTGACCGCAAATTCGCAGATGAAGGCTTTGACGGGCCTGTGTATTTTATGTTCACCAAGGCAGGTACAGATCAGGGGCTCGGCGAGGTCACGAGCGAGGACACGATAGACCTCTACTGGTCGCCCGAGGGCACGACGGACTGGTATTTCTCGCTTGATCTTAAAAGAAAATAGCTGACAAATATGAAGCTTCGATAAATGAGAATTTGATCCAATGCACAATGCACAATTATTGTGTCGGCTTGCGAAGGGGGT
>JAFRYW010000226.1 GCA_017442845.1 Ruminococcus sp. | reverse complement strand
TATGCGTATGACTTCTGCGATACGGGTATGGTCTGCCCGCTTTCTAAGATGTATACGCTCGGCAGCGGCTTTATCCCTTCCGCAAACCACGCAGGCGGCTTAAGATACCACGGCATGAGCTCTGTTTTGTCCGAGCTGTATGATGAGGGGCTTATCGAGGCAAGAAGTGTCGAGCAGACCTCTGTTTTCGAGGCTGCAACGCAGTTTGCAAGGATCGAGGGAACGCTTCCCGCACCCGAGAGCAGCCACGCTATCAGGGCGGCTATCGACGAGGCGCTAAAATGCAAGGAAACAGGCGAGCAAAAGACTATCCTCTTCGGGCTGACAGGCACGGGCTACTTTGATATGGTAGCATACCAGAAGTACAATGACGGGCTTATGAGCGACTATATCCCCACAGATGATGAGCTTAAGGCAAGCCTTGATAATTTGCCTAAGGTATAAAAAAGATGACCGGATTAAAACGTGAATATTTTGATATATGTGTTATAGGCGCAGGCCATGCAGGGTGCGAGGCGGCACTTGCCGCAGCAAGGCTCGGGCTTAAGACGGCGCTGTTTACGATAACGCTCGACGGCGTTGCGAATATGCCCTGCAACCCCTCTATAGGCGGCACCGCAAAGGGGCACCTTGTTCGTGAGATCGATGCCCTTGGCGGCGAAATGGGCAAGGCGGCTGACAAGACCTTTTTGCAAAGCCGGATACTCAACCGTGGAAAGGGCCCCGCCGTTCACAGCCTGCGTGCACAGATCGACAGGGTGGCTTACCATAACCTTGTGAAGCATACTGTCGAGCAGCAGGAGAACCTCTACCTCAAGCAGGCGGAGATCACCGATATACTCTTTGATAACGGGCGTGTTGTCGGCGTAAGGACAAAGCTCGGCACAGAGTATGAGTGCAAAGCGGCTATAATCGCAAGCGGCACTTATCTCGGCGGTATGATCAACGTAGGCGCAGTATCCTACAAGAGCGGCCCCGACGCTACCACCCCCGCCGAGGCGCTTACCGACTGCTTAAAGGCGCAGGGCATAACTATCCGCCGCTTTAAAACGGGCACGCCCGCAAGGGTGCATAAGCGCTCTATCGACTTTGAGCTACTCGAGAGGCAGGACGGCGATGAAAAGATCCAGCCCTTCTCATTTGAAACAAGGGGCGAGCTAAAAAACACCGTTTCCTGCTATGTTGCCTATACTAACGCCGAAACGCATAGGGTGATAAAGGACAATATCCACCTCTCCCCCATATATTCTGGGCGTATTGACGCTATAGGCCCCCGCTACTGCCCCTCGATAGAGGATAAGATCATGCGCTTTGCCGATAAGCCGAGGCACCAGCTGTTTATCGAGCCTATGGGGCTTGATACCGAGGAATACTATTTGCAGGGAATGAGCTCGTCACTGCCAGAGCAGGTGCAGCTTGACTTTCTGCACACGATAAAGGGTCTCAGTCACGTTGAGATAATGCGAAACGCCTACGCTATCGAGTATGACTGCTGCGACCCGACCGAGCTTCTTGCAACGCTTGAATTTAAGAATGTGAGCGGGCTTTACGGCGCAGGGCAGTTCAACGGCACCTCGGGCTATGAGGAGGCTGCGGCGCAGGGGCTTATCGCAGGTATAAATGCAAGCCTTAAGATCAGGGGGGAGGAGCCGCTGATCTTAGACCGTGCGTCCTCCTACATCGGAACGCTGATCGACGACCTTGTGACAAAGGGCTGCTCAGACCCGTACAGAATGTTAACATCAAGAAGCGAGTACAGGCTGCTGCTCAGGGAGGACAACGCAGACCTTCGCCTTACCGAGCACGGGCACAGGGTGGGGCTGATAAGTGATGAACGCTATGCACGCTTCCTTGTCAAAAAAGAGCTGATAGATAAGGAGACCGAGCGCTTAAAGACCGTCAACCTTTCCCCCGCAGGCGGGATAAATGACTACCTTGTATCGGTCGGCACAGAGCCGCTCTCTACCGGGATAAAGCTTTCACAGCTTTTAAAGCGCCCCGAGGTGACATATGAGGGGCTTGCCCCCTTTGACCCCGAGCGCCCCGAGCTGCCCGATGATGTAAAGGAGCAGGCAGAGCTCAATATAAAATACGAGGGCTACATAAAGATACAGCTAGAGCAGGTCGAGGCTATGAGAAGGCTCGAGCAGAAAAAGCTGCCCGAGGATATCGACTACAGCGAAGTCAAGGGGCTAAGGCTCGAGGCGGCGGAGAAGCTTAACAAGATCCGCCCGCTGTCGGTAGGGCAGGCAAGCAGGATCTCGGGCGTGAACCCCGCAGATGTGAACGTGCTGCTCATATACCTTACCCGTGAGGAGAGGGGTGCGGCAGGTGACTAAAAAACAAAAGGCTACCGACTGCGAAAGCTGCGTTAATTTCGTTTTCGATGAGGACTACGAGGAATACACCTGCCTTGTCGATCTGGATGAGGACGAGTATTACAGGCTCACAAGTCAGGCAAACTATGCCTGCCCTTATTACAGGCTTGATGATGAATACGGCGTGGTGAGAAAGCAGAACTAAAGGCAAGAATAAATAATTGACAAAAAAAGACACCTATGGTATAATTACCATAGGTGTCTGCAATATAGCGTAGGCGGTCAAATTTAACCCCCGATCTTAAACGAAAGGGGGGAGGAAAAATGAGCGTTATCGAGGTATTGACTTTATTGTTACTCATAACAAACATTGTTGCCCTTTTTGTTGAAATTTACAATAACAAAAAGAAATAACCGCCTTAATCCTACCTAAGACGGTTATTATTACTTAACCTACAAGGGGGGTGACCGCTTACCGCAGGCACCTCTTCGTTAATAATATTATAACACCGATACACCGGTTTGTCAACACCTATGGAGAAAAAATATGCTTATACCAAAACAAGACCTTGCCGCACTGTTTGAAAAGGGCGGTATGAAAATAAATGACGATATTTACGAGCGCCTGTCGCTCTATGCGGGGCTGCTTTGCGAGTGGAACGAGAAAATAAACCTCACTGCCATAACCGACCCCGAGGGCATAGCGCTTAAGCATTTTTATGACAGCGTTTACCCCTTTACGCTGTTTGAGCTTGGGGAGGGGGCGTCGGTGATCGACGTCGGCACGGGGGCGGGGTTCCCCTCCTGCCCTTTGAAAATAGTAAGGGGCGATATTCGTCTCACGCTGCTTGACAGCCTCAATAAGCGCATAAATTTCTTGGAGGAGCTGTCGGGAAAGTGCGCCCTTGACGCCGAGTGTATCCACGCCCGTGCAGAGGACGGCGGCAAGCGTTCAGAGCTTAGGGAGCAGTTCGACCTTGCCTGCGCAAGGGCGGTGGCGCCTATGTATATCTTGGCGGAATACTGCCTGCCCTTTGTCAAGGTGGGCGGGGCGTTCGCAGCGCTTAAGGGCAGCGGCGGCGTGCAGGAGCTTGATGAGGCAAAGGAGGCCATAAAGCGCCTTGGCGGAAAGACCGAGCTTGTCAAGGAATACGCCCTTCCAAACGGCGACGGCAGAACGCTCATCGTCATACGCAAGCTTTCTAAGACCCCCGCAAAATACCCCCGCCCAAAGGCAAAGATCAGACCCTAGGCTTTAGGTAATAGTTACTTTAGGTAATAGTTAATAGGTAATAGGTAATAGGTATTGTGTCGGCTTCGCCGACGTATTTTAAGAATGTTACTCAAATGAAAAAGCACCTCGGAAAATTGCTCTCTAGGGGTGCTTTTTGTATTATTACCTATTACTTATTACCTATTACTTATTACCTATTACTTATTACTTATTACCTATTACCTATTACCTATTACTTATTACCTATTACCTAT
>JAFRYW010000225.1 GCA_017442845.1 Ruminococcus sp. | reverse complement strand
ATGCACAATGCACAATGCACAATTATTGTTATTTTCGGGAACACCCTAATTATTGATTCTCAATAGCAATATGCCCGAGTGCCTGAAGCTGAACGTTATTGTCGATCTCGTTAAAGGAGAGGACATTCACGTTTTGATAGAACTGGTCTATCAGCTTCTTGAAGTAGATCCTTACAACGGGCGAGGTAACTATTACCAGCTCGCTGACTATATCCTTGATCTTGTCGAGCTCGTTCGTTGTAGCGACGATTATCTTCTGTATCGTCACCTGATCGAGTGCAAGGTAAGAGCCCGAATCCATTTTCTTGACAGAGCCCATGATAGCGTTTTCGATATTTGCATCAAGGGTTATTACCTTTATCTGCCCCGCCTCGGAGAACTTATGCGATATAGTTCGCTTAAGCGCCTGTCTTACATACTCGGTAAGCATATCTATATCCTTGATCCTCGGCGCATAGTCGGCAAGCGTTTCAAGTATCGTTTCAAGATCCCTTATCGGCACCTTTTCCTCAAGCAGCTTGCAAAGCACCTTTTGCAGATCGCTTACGGGCACAATGCCCGGCACGATCTCACGAACGAGCGCTTCGTTTGTCTTAGCAAGGTTTTCAAGCATATTGTTGACCTCTTGCCTGTTGAGCAGCTCGTGGGCGTGCGCCTTGATGATCTCGGAGAGGTGGGTTATGATGACAGATGTAGGGTCGATAAGCGTATAGCCCATAAGCTCTGCCTTGACCTTTTTATCCTCGCTGATCCATTTAGCCTTGATGCCGAAGGCGGGCTCGACAGTCTCGATACCGTCGATAATGTCCTCCTCCTCGCTGGGGGCTAAGCCCAAGTAGTGGTCAACGAGCACATCGCCGCCCGAGACCTGCTCGCCCTTTATATAGATAACATACTGGTTAGGGTTAAGGATTCCGCTGTCCTTTAGCTGAACGGGCGGTATGATAAAGCCCATTTCAAGTGCGAACTGCTTTCTAAACATTACCACACGGTCAAGGAAGCTGCCGCCGCTCGCCTCATCAACCAGCGGGATAAGCGAATAGCCGAACTCGATCTTTACCTGCTCGACATTGAGCAGGCCGTAGAGGTTGTCGATATTTCTATAGAAGCTTGCTTCAGACTGTATCTCCTCACGCTGCTCGGCAGCCTCTGCCTCCTGCGCCTCCATTACAGTCGCCGCCTGCTTCTCCTGCCTTTGCAAAAGCATTCCGCCGCCGAAGAGTATAGCCGCCATAAGCGTTGTCTGCACAAACGGGAAGCCTATGATTATCATAAACTCAAGCGTAATGCCCGCTATCATAAGCACCCTGGGCTGTGACAGGAACTGCTTTGAAACATCGGCAACGATATTATTTTCCGATGCACTTCTCGTTACCATCATACCCGAGGCGACCGATACCAGCAGTGCCGGGATCTGCGACATAAGGCCGTCGCCTACGGTAGCGGTGGTGTAAATACCCGCTATAGTCGAAAAATCGCCGACGCCCTCCATAAAGCCTATGATGATTCCGCCGATAAGGTTTATAAAGGTAACGACTATCGACATTATAGAGTCACCCTTAACAAACTTCGAGGCACCGTCCATAGAGCCGAAGAAATCCGCCTCACGCTGGATATTCTCACGCCGTCTTCTTGCCTCACGCTCGTCTATCGTGCCGGCGCTGAGGTCGGCATCAATAGCCATCTGCTTACCGGGCATAGCGTCAAGCGTAAAACGTGCCGACACCTCGGCAACTCTCTCAGAGCCCTTGGTGATAACAAGAAAGTTTACCAAAACGATTATCAGGAATATGATAAGGCCTACGACTACCTGCCCCTTGATAACAAAGTCACCGAACGCCTTTACCATTTCGCCTGCATAGCCTTGATTTGTAAGGATAGACCTTGTAGATGAAATATTAAGGCCGAGGCGCAAAAGCGTCGTTACCAAAAGTATCGTCGGGAATATGGAAAATTCAAGCGTTTCCTTTATATAAAGAGTAGTGAGCAGAATAACGAGCGATAGCCCTAACTGCACTACAAACATAAAATCAAGTATAAACGTCGGCAGCGGTATGATGATAAGAAAAACTATCAAGACCATAAATACCGCTACGGTATTTGATAATAATTTTTTAAGTCTTCCCAATCTTTGCCGCTCCTTTGGTTTATTCTATCATATCTTTATTATCCTATCCGCCCCGTTACACCCTTCTCTCGGGCTTGCCGTCGGGGGTAATGCCCTTTTCCTTGTAGATAACAGCCATGATCTCGGCAAGTGCTGTATAGAACTCGGGGGGGATCTCGTCAAGCAGCTCTGTCTGTGCATAGAGCGCACGGGCAAGGAGCTTATTTTCTATACACTTGACGCCGTTTTCCTCCGCTATCCTTACGATACGCAGCGCCACCTGATCCAAGCCCTTTGCCACGACCATAGGTGCTGTATTTTTCTCTCTGTCGTATTTCAGCGCTACGGCTACGTGCTCAGGGTTTCTGATTACAACGTCGGCAGTGGGTACTGCCTGCATCATACGCTGCCTTGCCATTTGCTGCTGGCGGGCACGGCGCTGGCTCTTTACCTGCGGGTCGCCCTCGATGTTTTTATACTCTTCCTTTACCTCCTGCTTTGTCATTCGCAGGTTCCTGTTATACTCCCACCTCTGGTAGAAAAAGTCAAAGCCTGCAAGGAAAGCAAAGGCTATTGCGACAGTTTCAAAGAGTGTAAAGAGCATATCCCCGGTCATCGAAGCCGCCTCGGGGATAGACATATACATCATCTTCGGAAAGACCATTATATTATCCTTGATAAAGGAATAGATAACGTAAAACAGGATTATGATCTTGACTATCGACTTTAAAAGCTCGATTATCCCCTTAAGGGAAAAGAGGTTCTTAATGCCGTTTAGCGGGTTCATTCGGCTGAACTTCGGGCGGAGGGACTTCATATTGAAAAGCCCCTTTGTCTGAGCGACAGTCGCAAGTATCGCCGCCCCCATAGCTATCATAAGCAGAGGCCCGCAGCAGATGATTATACATATACAGGAGGATATGAAGACCTCCCTTGAAAAGTAGATATCGAACGTCTCCTGCTCGCCCGCAAGCGCAAAGGCCTTTGACATAAAGTTCTGCGCCGAGGACATTATTGTCGGGTAGAGGATCTTGAAGCCGAAAAAGGTAGCAAGCATAGTTACCAGAATAACTATCTCCTTGCTTTGGAATATGTTACCTTCTTTTCTTTCGTCCTCCCGCTTTTTGGGGGTCGCTTCTTCGGTCTTATCGCCTGCCGAGCCTGCCAAACTTCATCACTCCTTCGTTTGCCCATTGCAAACGTTCGGCATAGTT
>JAFRYW010000224.1 GCA_017442845.1 Ruminococcus sp. | reverse complement strand
TGAGTGTATCGCACTTGAGGACAGCCCTAACGGTATAACCTCTGCCTATGATGCGGGCTGTATGCCGATAATGGTGCCCGACCTTACCGAACCCGATGAGGTCACTAAGCCCAAAACTATCGCTGTGTGCAAAAGCCTTGACAGGGTGATAGATGTTGTAAAGAATATGCTTTAATTTCTCTTGCTCTCACACAAATAAATGCCCCGAAGCGTTATCAAAAGCGCCTCGGGGTATTTTTGTATTTTTATAAGGGTCACGTTGCATCACCCTCAGCTATCAAGATAGCCCTGCACGGTGAGCCGTCTGCACCGCCAAGGTTAAGAGGCGCAGCATTTAGAAAATAAACGCCCTCCGATACATTTGCTAAACGTATCCCTTCAAGCAGCACGACTCCTGCACCGAGCAGTATAAGGTGTACCTCCATAGGCGCATCCTCCGGTCCTACGGTCTGTGATTCGTTTCCGAGAAGAAATATCCCGTTCTCGGCAAAAACACCTGCAGCCTGCGCTGATACAACGGCATCACCTTTGATCAGTATCCTCTTTGCCGCTTCGTAATCTTGCTTGATCGCTTTATTAAGTATAGCCTTGGCATCATCGGCAGTTACCTCGCCTTTATGCTCTGCTACATAAGCTTTTCCCACAAACCTATCCAAGCCCACAGCGTCTATGGTCTTTCCTGCCTTGATAAAATGAAACGGTGCATCTACGTGCGTTCCGTTGTGGGCACACATACTGAAATATGTCAGGTTGTATTGGTCGCCTTTTTCTATCGAGCAGCTTAGCTTCCTTTCGGGCGGCGGGTCGCCGGGAAACAGCTTGCAGCTAAAGACCTCCTGTGAAATATCGTATATGATCATATCCTTCTCCTTTTAAAGCCCAATAAGCATTATGTATTCCTCATCGTTTTCCCCGATGATCTCAAAGCCGACGTTTTTGTACATCCTTACAGCGTAGTTTGCTTTTTGAACTGCAAGCGAAGCCTGCTTATAGCCTAATGCCTTCAGCCTATCTATCATCGAGCGCATAAGTGCCGTGCCTATGCCCTTGCCCCTGTACTTCTTGTAAAGCGATATCGCAAACGAGGGGGTGCTGTCGTCTATATGCCCGTAATCATTCATTATCCGTACCCAAACAGCCCCCGCCGCCTTGCCGTCACATTCTGCTAAAAGTGCATAGTCGCATTTACCGTCACCAAAATCCTTGGTATAAACAGTAAGCTCGGGCTGATAGATGATTTCTCTTGGCGGCGGCTCTACCCCCTCGGGGATAAATATCGCCTCATACAAAAAGTCATCTAAAAGCCCATATTCGCTCTTAGCCATATCTCTTATAGTATAGTCTGTTATTTGCATTTTTCGCTCCAATGCTCAGCTGTAAATACTCGTTCTGAGCTTATCCTTTGCCTTGTCGAAATCGATGTCGAGCGTTGAGCCTACATCGTGGTCGCCGTAGGTGAAGGTATCGTCCTCGGGTATCCTCTGTGATTCGATCTTGTATTTAGCTATAAACGGCAGCCTGTATGACAGGAAATAAAGCTCATTGTCAGTGTAGTTGGTGGTCAGGCTCTCAAGTGTTGTCTCTATAAAGCTGTTAAGCTCTATCGGGTTTAGTGTTTTAGCCTTTTCTACTATCTTTGAGATGACCGTGCGCTGCCTTTGCGTTCTTTCAAAGTCTGCGTTGCCAACATATCTCAGCCTTGCATATGCAAGTGCTTGGTTGCCGTTTACGTGCATTTTTTTGCCGCCGTGGTCGAGATAATCTGTGCCCTTTTTATTGCCGAAGATGTTATTTTGCTCACCCATAGGGTCTTCCATTCCCGCAGCCTCCTCGTCGGAGATGTCAAGCTCTATCCCGCCGACAGCATCAACTATCTTAGTAAACGAGAAAAAGTCAACGTAGAAATATCTATCGACCGAAATGTCAAAATTATACTCTATCGTGTCAAGCAAAAGCTCCGGCCCGCCATATACGTTTGCGGCGTTTATCTTGCCCATATCATCTATGCCGTCTCCGTCTCTGTCAAGTCCGGGGAAGGTGACGTAGGTGTCCCTCATAAACGAGGTCATTATCGTCTTTTTGTTTTTCTTGTCGATCGACAGCAGTATTATTGAGTCGGTCCTTCCTCGCTCGTCAAGGCTTCTTGTGTCAGAGCCTACAAGTAAGATGTTGAGTACATCTTCGCTTTCCATAGAGCCGCTCGTGTAGCTTCTTTGCTGTGTCTCGACCTTTTTGACATCGCCTATATATTTCCATATGAGCAGCTGTAAAAGTATAAACACTATCAGTATGATCACAAGCAGGATAATAAAGAATTTCTTTATTGGGTTCATCTTTTTCTTCTTGCTCTGCTTGTGTGAGCCGAAGTTTTTCTTTATTTCCTCACGGTCGCTTTTTTTGTAGGTGCTGCCCTTTTTGGGCTTCTTTGAGGGGCGCTGCGGCTCGCTTCTTCTCGGCTGCGCTCTCCTTTGCGGGGGAGGGGTGTAGCCGCCCTCGTCTATATCCTCATCAAAGTCATCATAGTCA
>JAFRYW010000223.1 GCA_017442845.1 Ruminococcus sp. | reverse complement strand
TCTCACTGAAACCATTTACGGGAGGTCTGTAATATGAAAGCAAAGCGCATTAAAAAGCCTATCATAGCCATAGCTATTCTTATAGCCGCATTTTTTGTTTTAACAGAATGTTGTATTTACTATTATCTTAAAAGCTACGGCTGCGGCATTAAAGAACTCCCACAGACTACGCTTGTTTATTTTCATCTTAGCAAGGGCTTTTCTGTTGGTGACAGCGGTAAATTTATAGGCAGACATTCGGATATATACGATGAGCTGTTTGAAGAAAATGGCTATTATATGTCAGATCAGCTGGGGCTTGTGAAATACTTTAAAAATGCCGAGAATAAAAATGATGACTATCATCACGATTTTGATCTTTTTTACAGCTATGATTGGTGCCATTGGTTCAGAGTGTATGATCTTGGCGGTGATCATAAAATAGAAGACTTTATATAAACATAGAGCCCGAGAAGATCGGGCTTTATTCTTTATCTGGGAAAAATTTTGCCCATATCCTATTGCAAAGAGCAGAATAATGTGTTATAATGTAAGTTGGATAAAAATACACCGCTAAAGGGGAGAATTTTTGTATGATAAGGTCTGTTGACATTTCGGGCGAGTGGCAGCTTTATATGGATAAGACGGGCAAAAGCCGTGAGTACAGCTACAATGACACCATTATACTGCCCTCGACAACATCATACTCAAAAAAGGGCGAGGAGAATACCGCACGTGAGACCGGGCACCTCACAGACACATATAAATTCGAGGGGGCTGCGTGGTTTCGCAGAAAAATAAAGATCGACAGCGCCGAGGGCGAAAGGGCAGAGCTTTTTTTAGAGCGCACAAGGCTTAGCGCACTTTTTATTGACGGCTGCTTTTGCGGGCGCTGTGACAGCCTCAACACCCCGCATACATATGATATTACCCCCTTTGCAGACGGCGGCGAGCATGATGTGCAGATCTGTGTCAAGAACATAGGCTACCCCACGGGCGGCGGCCACCTTACAAGCCCCGATACCCAGACTAACTGGAACGGCATAACGGGCAGAATGGAGATCCGTTTTTACAGCAGAGAAAGGCTTTCTGAAATTAGGATCTTCCCGAATATAGCAACGGGCAAGGTGACGGTAAAGGGCTGTATAAGCTATGCGCTTGACGTAAGGGTGTCGGTCAAAAGCTTCAACAGCAAAAAAACTCACACCCCGCCCACGCAGAGCTTTAAGCTTAAGCCGGGCAGGCTTTTAGAGTTTACGTTCAAATACGATATGGGCAAGGATCTCCTGCTTTGGAGCGAGCACGAGCCTGCGCTTTACAAAATGACTATCGAAGCGGGCGAGGATAAGTACGAGTATATCTTCGGTATGAGAAAATTCTCCCACAACGGAGAAAAGTTTTTGATAAACGGCAAGCCCACCTTTTTAAGGGGCAAGCACGACGGGCTGATCTTCCCGAAAACGGGCTTTGCGCCGACTGATGTTGACGAATGGCTCAGGGTGTTGGGAATCGCAAAAAGCTACGGGATAAACCACTACCGCTTCCACACCTGCTGCCCGCCCGAGGCTTGCTTTGAGGCGGCGGACAGGCTCGGTATCTATTTAGAGCCGCAGCTGCCCTTTTGGGGAACTATCCATGAGCCGGGCGAGGAGGGATATAACAAGGAGGAGCAGGAGTATCTTGTAAAGGAGGGCTTCCGCATTTTAGAGGCCTACGGCAGCCACCCCTCATTCTGTATGTTCAGCCTTGGGAATGAGCTTTGGGGCAGCGGGCGTATTTTAAACGAGATACTTAGAGAATATAAAGAGTATGATGACCGCCACCTGTACACGCAGGGGTCGAACAATTTCCAATGGTTCCCCTCGCAGCTTGAAAATGATGATTTCTTTGTGGGGGTAAGGCTTGCGGGTGACAGGCTGATAAGGGGCTCATACGCTATGTGTGATGCGCCGCAGGGGCATATTCAGACAGCCGCCCCCTCGACTGTGACGGATTATGACAGCGCCATACACCCAAAGCGTGCGGCACACTCCTCCGAGGTGTCGGAGGACGGAACTGTGCAGATACAGTACGGCACGACTATGAAAACGGTAAAGGCAAGCGAGGCGGACGCCGACTTTGTGCCGACTGTGCCGATAGTTACCCACGAGATAGGGCAGTATGAGACCTTCCCTGACTTTGATGAGATAAATAAATACACAGGCTCTGTAAAGGCGAGAAATTTCGAGGTGTTCAGAGAGCGGCTCGAAGGGGCGGGGCTGCTGCCGCTTGCCAAGGGGTTCTTTGAGTGCTCGGGCAGGCTTGCGGCGGCGTGCTATAAGGAGGAGCTTGAGGCGGTGTTCCGCTCACGGCTGCTTGCGGGCTGTCAAATCTTAGACCTTCAGGATTTCAGCGGGCAGGGCACGGCGCTTGTCGGTATGCTCGATGCGTTTATGGACTCAAAGGGCATACTCACCCCCGAGGAATACAGGCAGTTTTGCAGCGACGCTGTGCTGCTTGCAAGGTTTAGCTCATACGTTTGCAGGGCGGGGGAGAGCTTTAAGGCACATATCGAGCTTGCATACTTCCGCCCCGAGAGGCTTTCGGGCAAGAGGTGTGAGGTCGAGCTCAAATCGGAAAACGGTACAAAAATTTTCTCAAAAGCTTATAAGGTGAGTACGAAGATGGGCAGCTATATCGACATAGCCGATATAAGCACAAGGCTGCCCATAAGCGACAAGCCCGAGAGATACACTCTCAAAATGCGGATAACCGATACCGACATACAAAACAGCTACACTATCACGGCATACCCCGAGACGGGGCTTGACGAGGGCTGTATATTTACAAGACTGACCAAAAAAGCGGACAGGCTGCTTGACGAGGGCAAAACGGTGCTGCTTGTGAGCCTGCCTGCTAAGAGCAGGAGCATCGAGGGAACATACTGCACGGATTTTTGGTGCTACCCGATGTTCAAGAAAATATCGGATATGATGAAAAAGCCCCGCCCGATAGGCACAATGGGGCTGATGATCGACAGCGGCCACGAGGCGCTCGGCGACTTTCCGAGCGAGCGGTGGTCAACGCCCGACTGGTATGACATCGTCTCTGCTTCAAGGAGCGAGATCATCGACAGCTCGGACAAGACCGTCATCGTGAGAACTATAGATAATTTTGAAAGGAACGCCGATCTTGCACTGCTTTACGAGTACAAAAAAAGTAACGGCAAGGTCGTAAGGCTGTGCGCCGACTTAGAAAGGCTAAAGGGCTCGCTAAGCGGCAGGCGGCTGCTTTCACAGCTTATAAAATACACGCAAAATGAGAATGGGGGCGGTAAGGCTTGAACAAAAAGGAATTTTACGCAAAGCTAAAATACAAAAACACCGCCTTTGGGCTGGCGTGTGCGCTGCTTATCATTTTAGGCATCGGCTCGGCGTGCAACATTAAGCCGGAGCGGGCAACACCTGATACAGAGTCATCGCAGGCGGCGGAGGAGCCCGCACCCAAGGAGCCGGAGGAGACCGTGCCCGACCAAAACACCTACACAAGGGGCAAGGCGGCGACTGATTTTAAGTATATATCTGTAAGGAACGAGTCGGCGCTGGGCGAGGGGCTGCTGACACCATACGCCTTCGAGGTCGAGTACAAGGGCGAGCGCCCGAAGGACCTTGTCGGCATCTACGAATACCTCTTTGACGGCAAGGGCACGCAGATAGCCTATGCGAGAAGCACGCAGATTTACCTTACCAAGGAAACGGCGGAGCGGTTCAATGCGCTGATCAGGGATTTCAAGGGGCAGACGGGGCTTGCGACGCTGATGATCTTTGACGGGTATGTGCCCGACAGCGAAGACCTTAAAAACAACGAATACTGGAGCGGCGACTATACCAAGACCTCGGAGTGCGAGGAGCATTTCTTAGGCACGGCTATAGACCTTAAGCTATATCCCGGCGACGGCAGCTACCCCGACTTTACAGGGGAGGACAAGTATGCGTGGATCTTAGAGAATATGCCGCACTACGGCTTTATACTGCGCTACCCCGAGGGCAAGGAGGATATCACCGGGCACGAGGCGCAAAAAAACCACATTCGCTACGTGGCGTACCCCGACTCGCAGATAATATATGACAACGGCTTCACGCTTGAGGAGTATATCGAGGAGATCAAGAAATACGATTACAAAAACCAGTACATTTTAACGGACACCCACGGCGGCAAATACTGCGTTTACTACGTTCCCGCAGACAAGAGCAGATCGACAAACGTTCCCGTGCCGATAAAGGGCGATGAGGAGCTCAAATACCGCATCTCGGGCGACGGCAAGGACGGGTATATAGTCAGCTGCATGGTCGAGCAGCCGGGAGAGAACGATAAGGAAAAGGATAAATAAGCGAAAGGAAAGAGTTATATGTATAAGACGATAGAGCTTACCCCCGATTACAAGGCAGTAGGTGTTTCGGCAAGGGATTGCAGGGCGACCCTACAGATAATAGCCCACGACTTTAACGAGGAAATGGGCAGGAGAGCCCGCAGGGCGGTAGTCATAGTTCCCGGCGGCGGGTATGAATTTGTTTCAGAGCGTGAGGCAGAGCCGATAGCACTTAAATTTGCAGGGGCGGGGTTTGCCTGCTTTGTGCTTAGGTATTCGGTATACAAAAAGAAATTCCCTACAGCGCTTTTGGAGCTTGCGGCGGCTGTAAAATACATTCGTGACAATGCAAAGGAGCTTGACATCGACAAGGACAGGATAACCGTTATGGGCTTCTCTGCGGGCGGGCATTTGGCGGCCTGCCTTGCGAATATGTGGAACAGCTCGACTATAACCTATGCGCTTTGCTGCAAGGCAGAGGATATAAAGGTAAACACCTCGGTGCTGTGCTACCCCGTTATCACAAGCGGCGAAATGACGCACGAGGGCTCGATAGCAAACCTGATAGGTGAGCAGCAGGACGCAGAGCTGAGAGAGTATCTATCCCTGGAAAACCGTGTCGGCAAGCACACCCCGCCGACCTTTATCTGGCACTGTGCCGATGACGGCTGCGTGCCCGTCGAGAACAGCCTTTACTATATGTCGGCGCTTGCAAAAAACAAGATCCCCTTTGAGTCGCACATCTACCCCTACGGCGGCCACGGGCTTGCGCTTGCAAACGAGAGCACAGCCACGGGCGAGTGGCACAACGTTCCCTTCGCCGAGGGCTGGGCAGATCTGGCGATAGATTTTATCAAGAGGAATTAGTAAAAAGCCGCACTCGTTTAGAGTGCGGTCATTTTTTGCGACCCGAAAGCCCGCAGTTGATCCGGGGATTTTCGGATTGCAATAATAAAAACCCCTTGACCTGAGCCAAGGGGTTTTGGAGCTGGTAGCCGGACTCGAACCGGCGACCTGCGCATTACGAATGCGCTGCTCTACCAACTGAGCCATACCAGCAGATAGAATGCTGTCCATTCCTGCAACTTTGATATTATACCACAATTCGGGCGGTTTGTCAAGCTGTTTTTATGCGGGGGGATACTATATATATTGTATGCAAGCGCTCTTTGTGCAGTGTGCACAATTTTTGGAACGGGATTTGTTCATAATTTGTTGGGGATTTTGCGGTTTACCTCTTGATTTTTTTTGAAAAAAGGGTTATACTATATTTAGCACTCGGGAAGTGCGAGTGCTAACACTCTGAAAGACAAAGTGCTAAAGCCGCTTACAAAACAGTGAAGGTGGGTGAGGCAAGGTGGACTCAAGAAAGCTTAAGATACTTGCGGCAGTAGTTGATGAATATATACTTACGGGCGAGCCTGTCGGCAGCAAAACGATAATGAACCACGTCAAGGCCTCGTCTGCGACGATAAGAAACGAAATGGCGGAGCTTGAAAAGCAGGGCTACCTCGAGCAGCCGCACACCTCGGCGGGCAGGGTGCCTACCTATGAGGGGTACAGGCTCTATGTTGACAGCCTAATGGAGAGAAATGCTATATCCGAGGCGGATAAGAGCAGGATCGATGAGCTTTTCCCCGAGACGGCTGTTTATGACAGCGATGATGAGATGCTTGAGAGCGCCTCACACGCACTCGCCGAGCTTACAAAGTGTGCGGCGGTCGTCGCAAGCACGGCGCCTAAATTCTCGCTTATCTCAAAGGTCGAGGTAATACCTACGGGCAAGAGAATGTACGTTATCCTGATGATAACCTCAAACGGCTCGATAAAAAACAAGGTCTGCCGCTTGCAGTTCGACCTGACGCACGAGCAGCTTGCATTCTTTGAGAGCTTTGCAAGGGAGTACCTGGAGGGCGTGGCAGTAGACGAGCTTTCAGACGAATACTTTGAAAAGCTCAGCGAGGCTATGGGAACATATATGATGAGCCTGTCGCCGATAGTTTCGGCGCTTATGAATATGTCGCAGGAGATGAGCGCACACTCGGTAATGGTCGAGGGGCAGAAGAACCTGCTCACCTGCAAGGATTTCGACCAGAACGAGATTATCACCTTCCTTGACAACCAAAACGATGAGATCAAGCGCTTTATGAACGAGAGCTTCAGCGGCCTGAAGGTGCATTTCTCGCCGGAGGACGGGGGCTTTGTGATAAGAAATTCATCTATCATCACAGCGCCTATCGAGAAGGATGGGGTGAGCTACGGCTCGCTCGGGCTGATAGGGCCTATGAGGATAGACTATGCTAAATTTATCCCGTATCTTGAATACTTTGCAGACAGGATAACAAGAATGATCTCAAAGGAAGAAGATGACGATGATGAGAAGAAATAGAAACAGACAGAAAGGACGAAAGCAAGTGAGCGAGGAGAAGGAAGTCTTAGAGCAGGAAGAGCTTGCACAGGAGCAGCCGGAGGAGACAGCACAGACCGAGGAAACAGAGCAGCCCGAGCAGGCAGCGCAGCCCGAGGAGGAGCTTAGCCCCGAGGAAAAGCTTACACGTGAGCTTGACGAGCAAAAGGACAAATACCTGCGCCTTATGGCGGAATACGATAATTTCAGAAAGAGAACGGCGAAGGAGCGCTTAGAGCTTACAGATAACGTAAAGGCATCGACCGTTTCGGAGATACTGCCGCTTATAGATAATTTCGAGCGTGCGCTCGCAGTGGAGTGTGCAGATGAGAGCTTTAAAAAGGGTATCGAGATGCTAAGCAAGCAGTTTTCCGATGCGCTCGGCAAGCTTGGCGTAAAGGCTATGGAATTAGACGGCACGGAGTTTGACCCGAACTTAGCAACAGCGGTAAGTACGGTAGAAAACGAGGAGCTTGGCGAAAACACAGTAGCACAGGTTCTTCAAAACGGCTACACGATAGGCGACAAGGTCATAAGGCCTGCGGTAGTGATCGTGGCGAATCCCTGACAAAGGCCTTCATAAAAGGTATATTCAACACAGTAAACAATAAACCATTGTTTTATAGAAAAAGATAAAGAAAGGATCTGATCTTATGAGCAAAATAATCGGTATAGACTTAGGTACAACAAACAGCTGCGTAGCAGTTATGGAGGGCGGCGAGGCTGTCGTTATCCCTAACAGCGAGGGCGCAAGAACTACACCTTCCGTTGTCGGCGTTTCAAAGTCGGGCGACAGACTTGTAGGCCAGGTGGCTAAGAGACAGGCTGTAACAAACTTTGATAACACAGTTATCTCGATCAAGAGACATATGGGCTCTGACTACAAGGCACATATGGGCGGCAAGGATTATACCCCGCAGGAGATCTCGGCTATGATACTCCAAAAGCTTAAGGCTGATGCAGAGGGCTACCTCGGCGAGAAGGTGACAGATGCTGTTATCACAGTTCCTGCTTACTTTACAGACGCACAGCGTCAGGCTACTAAGGACGCAGGCCAGATTGCAGGCCTTAATGTTAAGAGGATCATCAACGAGCCTACCGCTGCTGCACTTTCCTACGGTATAGATAAGGAAGAGGAGCAGAAGGTAATGGTATATGACCTTGGCGGCGGTACATTCGATGTATCTATCATCGAAATGGGCGACGGCGTTACTGAGGTCTTGGCAACTGCCGGCAATAACAGGCTCGGCGGTGATGACTTCGACCAGAGGATCATCAACTGGATGGTAGATGAGTTCAAGAAGGCTGAG
>JAFRYW010000222.1 GCA_017442845.1 Ruminococcus sp. | reverse complement strand
CCTCGTCGATCTCGAGCTTGCCGTAGTCCATCCAGTCACTCGATGAGTCGATGCCGAACATTGTGAGCGACAGGCCGTTATCAGCCTTGGAATAGAGAGCCTTTCTCATATTGTTGAGGAAGCCGTTTATGTCGCTGTCGCCGCTCAGAAGGCCTGTCTTGGACTTCTCCTCCCACTTCTTTATCTCGCTCTCGCTCATCTCTTCCTTCTGGGCGTCGGTAAGCGGTGCATAGTCCTTATAGGTCTTGCTCTCGTGGGTCAGCTTATTAAGATCCTCGATAAGCTTATTGTATTCCTCAACGAAGCCCTTGATATTCTTAACGATCTCGTCTGTATTCTTTGTAGCCGTCAGCGTTGCAGCCTTATCCTCGGTGCCGTTAGCAGCCGCAAGCTTGCCGTCAGCACCTGTGAGAAGGTTCCCGCCCTCGTCAAAATAGTCGCCCGTAACAGCCCTTGCCTGGAAGGAAATGCCGTTAACGCTTATATTATTTGTCATTCTCTCAACGGTAACGCCGTCGATATTAACGATAGCGTTTTGCCCCTGCGAGAGGGTGGTGTTCTCTTCGCCAAAGAACTTACTTGCGAAGCCGCCCGATACGTTTATATCAAAGCCCTCGCCCGTCTGCGTGCTTTCAAGAGTAAAGCTGTCGCTAAGCGAATTATAGCTCATCTTAACGCCCGCATCTGAGGCATTGACCTGCTTGATAACATCGGCGATAGTGGTGTCGGCATCAAAGGTAAAGTCCTTACCGTTTACCGAGAAGGAATAATCCTCCATACCCAGTGCCGAAAGCTTTGTCGAGGTAGTGAGCCTTGTGCACGCCCCTGCCTCAATGCCTAAAACGCTGCTGTCGCCCGAAATGCTGAGCGTCTGGCCGTTTTTAGCTGTGATGCTGCCGTCGTCGCCGACAGTTACATTTGAGCCGAAGGCCTTCTTGATGCCTTCCTTAAAGCTTGCTATGGCGGCGTCCTTATCGCTGCCTGTAATAGCTATATCGGTGCTTCTGCCGTCAAGCGTCACTGTAACGGTCGCACTCTCGGGCGGGGTAACTGAAAGCTTTGAAGCGTCAGCCGCCGTCTTTGACTCATAGCTGTACTCATTATCAGCATTGAGCGTCATAGCCTTAAGGCCAAGGGTCGAGAGTGCATTGGCGCTGCCGCCTATCTCAACATTACCCTCAACGCCCTGACCGGCCTGAACGGTGATGTTGCCGTCATCGTCCTTTTTAAGCTCAACATCAAAGCCCTTAGCCGATAGCTTAGAGTTGATGTTCTCGATCATCTTATCTACAGAGTAGTTGCCCTCTGCGTCCTTATTTGCATCATCGACCAGGTCGATATCAAGCGTCTCACCGCCGACGGTAACGCTGAAATTCTGCACAGGTGTCGAGAAATACGAGGAAAGATTGCTCTCGATATCGCTCATCTGTATAGAGCCGGAGCCGATCTTGCCGGTTGTGAGCTTTGTAGCGGTCGCAAGCTGTGCTACCTGTATATTCATCTCCTCAGCAGCGTCGGAGGACGCACTGATAATCTTAACAGCCGAGCTTGAGCTCTCTGTATTCATCTTATTATAGGTAGATGTAAGGCGCAGGCTGTTGCTTGACGCTATATCAAGATACTTCGTCTGGAAGGAATTGATCTTGGATATAACATCTCTGTACGACTCCTGCTTCCACTCTAGCTGAGTTTTCTTTTGATTCTGGCTGTCGATCTTAGACTGGATACCTGACAGCATGGATTTTACCATACTTTCGGTATCAACGCCCGAAGCAAGGCCTGAAAGTCCCGAGCTGGAGTACGAATAGTTGGTAGAGGTACTGTTATCCGAGGAAACTTTCATTCTTATCACCCTTTCGTAAAGTCAAATAAAACACTTTGTCTCATCAAGAGACTATTATCCTTATAATACATATCGGCACGGGCATTTATTTTTAAATAGCCCGCAGATAATTTTTCCTGATTTTTTTAGGCAGCTCGGCTGTTTTGCCTAAGGCAATACCGCACAAAGATTGTACGTAAGATACGCTGTCAGAGTTTTCGTCAGATTGTACAGAAATCTCGCAGATATACTGCCGTATATCAAGAGATTTATGTGCAAGATGGCGGAAACTCTGCAAGTAGATTGCGTACAAAGCCCTCAGGCGGTCTTTGTGCGGTATTGCCTTAAACAAGCTTTCCGCCTGTGCCGACATACTTTTGCCGCCCGTCGTTTGTTCCGACGATAAATTTTGCGGCCTTAGCGCCTGCGCCCTTGTTTTCCGCCTTGATCTTTCCCAAAAGCGCATTCTTTTCAAGGTCGATACGGTCTATCGCCTGAACATCGCTGTCCTTTATGCGGTTTAGCAGCGAGATGATCTGCTGCATTTTAAAGTATATCGCTTCCTCGTCCTGCGCCGTCTCGGTAAGGTCACGGCTAGATCTTATAAGCCTTCTTACCCTGTCGCCGTCAGGCCCCATTTCGCTGCAAAGCAGCTCTATCATATCAAAGCACTTATCAAGCTCTTTAGTTATTTTCACACGGTTAGCGCTGTGCTCCTCGATATCGTCGATATCACAGCCAATTATCTCTATCGTCTCCTGCTCAAAGACGAGCAGCTTTTCCTTTATCTTTTCGAGCTGCTCTAATATCTTTGTTTCATAAAGCTTATCCATTTTATCAAACTCCCAAAATCACACTTGAAAAACCTGTAAAACTATGTTATAATAAATCATACCCTTATTTTGCGAAGGAGTGACGCTTATGAATCTTTCACACCTTGAATCGGTGCTGTATTTTGATAAGGTAACTGTCAAGGGGATTTCCGATATCTCGCTTTCCGACCGTTCCTGCGCCTTCAGGAGCGATTTTGTGCCGATACTTCATTTCGGCTCTGAGGTCACTATCGTCACAAAGATAAGCGGTATACCGTTTTTGAAGGTGACGGGCTCTGTTTACCTCTCATCAAAGCGGTTCATGCGTGTTCAGCCGATAACCCTTGCGCTTTACAAAAACGCCGAGAGGCTTTGCGAGGTGCCTGTAAGAGTCGCCGCTACCAAGACCTCAAAGGGGCTGCTCTCGGGCAGGAAAAGGGCTGAATGCACTATAGTAGCCTGCTCGGCAAAGACTATGGTGCTGACAGGCGACATCTTCCCCGAGCGAGGCGACGGGACTATAGACCTCGCCGTATGCGACCCCATATTCTTCGGCGAAACGACCATACGCCTAAAATACTCAGGCGACGGAATGTTCTTCGGCAAGAGCCAGAAGAAGGCCCGCTATGTTTACAAAATAGTCAAGATAGAAAAGCGAAACTACAGCGAGTATATGCGCTTCATACGTGCCTGCACCATTGAGCGGCTCGCAAAAAGCCTTAAATAAGCACAAAAGCAGCAGGGAACCAAATTCCTGCTGCTTTTTACACTTCTTTAAAGATAGCGCCAAAGGGTTCCCTCCCGGGCGTTATTTTTTATTAAGCATATCTGCAAGAAGCTCGGGGGTTATTCCCTTAGCCGCCGAGTCCTTATTCTGGTCGGCCGTCTGCTTGAGCTCTGCCCGCAATACGGAAACATCGCTCGGGGCATTTATGCCGAGCCTAACCTTATCGCCCGAAACCTCTACCACCGTCAGCTCGATATTGCCGCCGATAACGAGGCTCTCACCCTTCTTTCTGGAAAGAATAAGCATTATCTACTCACTGCTCCTTTCCGCCGAAAAGGGCGAAACGGAAGGGTAGATCGTCATCGCTTACTGCCTGAACTGCGGTAAAGTTATTCATATTGAAAAGCAGCGGGCTCTTGAGGTTAACGGTAGTCTTTACCGCATCCTCCTTGATAGCTGCCATAAGCCAAAGCTCTGTATACTCGCCGCCGAGAGCATCAAGCGTATCCTTATCTACAGAGGGTGCATAGCCCTCAACGAGTGCGGGGTTTGCTATAATAAAGCAAAGCTCCTTCTCCTCAACGCTTTGCAGCCAGGCAAAGCCTGTGATATCCTGATCCATAAGCATAACGAACTTTGAGTAATCCTCAAAGCCAAGTATAGGCCTTACGAATGTGATAACGTCCTTTTCATCGACCTCTGCAACTCCAAAATCTCTGGTTTCAATCTGCATAGAGCAAACCCTTCTTTCTTATTATTTTATTATCAGCCGCCGCTGCGGGCAGTGCGCATAGCCCTCACAGAAGGCAGCCTTTGCACAGTTTTATTCCGCCGCACCCTCTTGATTACCGAGGTATTCGATAGTTACCTTGGGGTACTGCGTGATCTCCATCTGGAACCTTCCGGGAACAAATTCCATTTCCTTCTTAGAGCTGCTCCATTCGGAGTTTATGGGGTTATTTACACTGTTGCCGATAATGCTTGACAGATCGAACTTCTCTACAAAATCAGAGCTGTCATAATCGGCAAAATGGAGCACCTGAGTAAACACATTATCAAAGCTCTGCGAATTAGCAAGAAGCTGATCGTCGCTCGTGATATTCTGCCCCGAGAATTTGGTTATCTCGGCAGAGGTAGTGCTCCTCACCCCGGAGGAATTGACCCTTGCCCTGGCAAGTGACTTATAGCTCTCGCTTGACTGCGCCGCCCTTTGAGCCTCCTTAACGATGCTCGGGTCTGTTTTATAGTCGGCAGACTGCTGCTTCCTGATCTGTGCAGCCTGCGCCCTTTTGATCTCAGCTACGTCCTGCTCCTTAGCACGCAGCTTTGCACGTTCGATCTTTATTTCGTATTCTATCGGCGTTGTAGTGATCTTAAGCAGTGACATATACTAACACTCCTTCCCTGAAGTTTTTCAAAATAAGGTCTATCTTATATAATCCATAAGGCTCTGCGGGAGGATCTGGCTGCCGAATTTAAGTGTTAACAGCCATGAATAGTTATACTCCTGCATCTTTGTGATCTCATCGGTATCGTTGATACCCTCGGTGTTCTTTCTGATGATCTCAAGGTCGGTCGCCTCGTCCTGAAGCCTTACCTCCTTGTTTTCAAGGAAGGCCGCCCTTGTGCCCAGGTTTGCGATACCCACGAGCAGATCGTCGAACCTATCCTCCAGGTGGTCTCTCAAAGCTCCGAGCTTTTCGCTGTCGTTATCCCTGAGCGCCTCCTGCATTTTTGTGAGGATATCGTACATATTATTTGAGACCTCTTCCTTGATCTCATTACCGTCCTTATCCTCATAGGTGATCTCAGAGGTGCCGAAGCCCGTCCACTCAAGCCCGGGGAAGCTCATTTTAAACACAGAGTTCTCATCAAAGCTCTCGCCGTCGGGGGAAAGCTTAAGGCCTAAGCCTATATCAACATAGGTCTCACCCGAAAGCTGCACCTGATTGCCCTCGGCATCAAAATACTTGCCGTCGGCTTCGGTTATCTCTGACGCCTTTACGCCGTTATAGAGCAGTGCGCCGTCATCTGAAACGGTATAAGGGGTCTCGCCGTTGGTGCCGCCCAAAATATACTTATCAAGATACAATGAATTGAGGTCATCTACCATTCCACGCTTAGTCTCCTCTAGGCTCTCCTCAAAGATAGCACGTGAGGTCAGGTCGGTATTAGTACCGTTAAGTGCCTTTTCTGCGAGCGAGGAAACGTTTTGCACCTGCTCGTTTATCGTCATAAGCGCATTCTCTGCGGCACTCATCTGCTCCTTTGCAGCGGCAACATTGGCGCTGTACTGGACATTTCTGTAGATAGCAGTTCTGTTTCTGAGCGCCTTCTTGCCCATAGAAACGTTCTGCGAGAGCCTGTCAAAGCCACGCCCTGTTTCAAGCTTTTCAAACTGCTCGGCATAGCGGCTCATAGTATTGTTGGCATTGAACAGGTATTTACTTGTCATCTGCCTTGAAGTTATCCTCATACTCACTCACCTCTTATCATCACACAGCCATCTGGTTGATGATAACATCGAGCAGGTCGTCCATGACCGTCATCATTCTCGATGCTGCCTGGAAGGCCCTGTTATACATCAGCATATTAGCTGTCTCCTCGGTCTCGGAAACGCCCGTTACAGAGTCACGCATCTCCGAGATATTGTTGCCGACCGTTACGGCGGCCTCGTAATTCTCGTTTATATAGCTTAGGTCGCTTCCGAGGGTAACTACATAGTCGGAAACGTAGTTTTCAAACGTGCCGATAAAGCCGTCAAACTCATACTCGGAATTGGTAAGCTTTGCTGTCAGGTTCAAAAGCCCCGAGTTATCTGTATTCTTGCCGTTATCGGTAAGAAGGTAGGTCGCAGACTCGGAAAGCTCATCAGTTATCCAGATATTGTTAGCATCAACGTGCATATCGGGATAAACATTCCCGTCATCAGTCTCGCAGCCGACAAGCTTTTTGTAGGAAAGGATATTTCCGTCAGCATCTACCTTATCGGGGATAGTGTTATTGCAGATCGCCGCAAAGCGCACTGCGAAGGAATTGATCTTATCCTTATAATAAAGCACGCCCCTGTCGGTGCTCTCTGTGCCGTTTTGTATAGCTGTGCCCCTGCCGTTGAGGAGCTTGCTCTCGGCGCTCAATATGCCCTTGCCCGTATCTGCGGGCTGCGCTGTTGATTTCCACAGCACGTTCACGGTGCCGTCGGTATTCTCGCTGTACATCAGCTCATCTACCTCAAGCCCCTTGACTGCCGTCTTAGAGCCGATAGATACGTTTATAGTACCGTCATTATTATACGAAACGCCTATCTCGCCGTAGGTCGAGAGGTTATCGAGCACCTCGTTGCGGGCGTCTAAAAGCTCATTAGGCCCATACTCGGAGGTATACTCGTTGGAAACGAGGGCATCCTTTATCCTCTTATTGTAGTCAGCTATTTCGTTCAGATACTGGTTAACGTCCGAAACGTCCGTAGCGAGGCTGTCCTTATACTTAGCCGAAACCTCATCGAGTGCCTCGGTAGTTTCACGGATACTTCTGACAACATTCTCAAACGCATCGCTCGTTACCGCAGCGAAGGTGGGGTTGCCCGCATCTGTCGAAAAATCCTCAAGGGCATCAAAAAGCTCGCCCACAGCGTTTCTGAGGCCGTAGCCGTTGCCGTCACGCCCGGTATCGAACTCCTGCAAGGCGTCCTCGATATCGGTCATGATAGATGAGCGGGTAGCATAGTCGCCCACATCAGCGCTCTGGTTGCGGAAGGCTGTATCAAGCAGCTTATCCCTTGTCTGGCCGATACCTATGACATTAGTTCCCTGCCCTGCCAAGGACACCTGATTATGCAGGTAGCCCGCAGCGGTGTTAGGGTTCATATAGTTAACAGAAACCTGGTCTACACGCTGTCTGGTATAGCCCTTTGAGTTGATATTGGCAAGGTTATTGCCCGTTATATCAAGCGCCTTCTGGCTTGCAAAAAGCGCAGATTTACTGGCTTCAAAGCCCAAAAACGTAGGTCTCATTCAAATCTCTCCTTTTAGAGGCAAGAGGTTAGAGGTAAGAGGTAAGAAAACCGACCCCCACACTTCATTCCTGCCTATTCATCTCTCCAAAAATCGTCTTTTATATCTGTTTATTGAGCAGGTTGGAGTTTGCAAGGTGGTTATCCGCAAGCCCCTTAGTATTATAGATAGAGGATATCGACGCCGCCTGCTCAAACTCGCCTAGCTGGACGTTTACAAAATCCATCGAGCGCTTATTGAGATACTTGATATTCTTGATTATCGAGGTAAGCCTATCCTTCTGCTCGGTAAGCCTGCGCTGCTCGCCCTCATCAAAATGCCTGAGCACCTCAGAGAATGCCATATTCTCAAAGCCTAAGCGCTTACAAAGCTCTATCCTCTCGTCCTCAAAAGCCTGCGCCTTTTTGATAGAGGACTGGTAGTTGTTCATAGCCTCCCCTATCCTTGGCAGCTCACAGCTCATCAGTGCATCAAGCTTTTCAAGCTCCTGCTTCTGTGCCTCGATATAAAAGGCTATAAATTTTTCCATAAAGCCGTAGTATTCCTCAAATGCAGTCAAAGCCATTCACCCCTTAACCGGTATGAGAGCTTACGCAAAGCGCTCAAGGATCTTACCTGCTATATCCTCGCTCGAAACATAGTAGCTGCCGTCAGCGATACTCGCCCTCAAAGCATTGATCTTATCAGCCGAGCTCAGTGAGTTGACATTTGCAGCGATAGTTGTCTTTACCCTTGCAGCCGCAACGTCGGAGGCATCGGCCTTGATAGATACTACATCGCTCTTTGAGATATCAAAGCCCGCAGCCTTAACATCGCCGCCCGCACTCTTCTGTGCAGCAGCAGAGGTCTTAAGACCCTGTGCGCTGTAATTACGCATTGCATTATTTAATCTGATATTCATTCGATCACTTCCATTTTAGGTCTAAAGCCGCACCCCACACCTACAAGCAGGCATTACGGTGCTATCGTTCAAAATACATATCGGTCATAAATGAAAATATTAAACTTATAAACAGCCTGCTTTCAAGATTTTCAGCGTTTTGCACAGATCTTGGCGGCTTTTTTCTACAGGCTCAGGTAAGTATCCGCAAAAAACACAAGACACAGGGTCAAGGAGGCGGGAAACCTCTTGGGATTTGTCTCAATGCACAATGCACAATTATTGTGTTGACTTGCGAAGGGGGTACGGGGGGGCGACCGCAAAGCCCCCCGAAATGCCCCCCGAAGCGATGAACTAAATCTTAGCTCAACGCTCCGGGGGAGTTAAGCCGCCTTGCGTCGGCTTATTGGGGGCTTTGCCTGCCTTCGCAGTAGGCAAGTGCCCCCAAACCCCTTCGCAACGCACCCTTTACAAAATCGTAAATTCTCATTTATCCTAGCGACAGTATGTATAAAAAGCGGCGAAAAGCGGCCAATCATTGTCAGCTGCTTTTCACCGCCTTATTATTCACATTCATTCAGCCTGCCGCTGCTCATAGTAAGCAGCTTATCGGCATAGGGCTTGGCGTCATTTTCGTGAGTTACTACGAGCACCGCTGCGCCCTCGCCCGCCAAGGCTTTAAGAAAATCAAACACGGCTATGGTGTTCTCATCATCAAGGTCGCCCGTGGGCTCGTCTGCGAAGATCACGGGGGGCTTGCGGATAACAGCTCTTGCTATAGCCATTCTTCTAAGCTCGCCGCCCGACAGCTCGGCGGGCTTAGCGCCCTCAAGCTGCAAAATGTCAAGCCTCTCCATAAGCTCCCTGGCATAGCTCTCGTCCTCTGCACCGCCCTCACCGTAGAGGGCAAAGGGCAGCATTATATTTTCCATAACGCTTAGGCTGTGTATCGCCGTCTGCCCCTGGGGGATAACGCCGAAGTGCTTGTTTCTCAGGCGTGAGAGCTGCTTATCGCTCATCTCATAAAGGCTCCTGCCGTCATAGGACACCCTGCCCGAGCTTGGCTCCAAAAGCCCCGAGAGCATATTTAAAAGCGTAGTCTTTCCGCTGCCCGAGCGCCCCATAAGTACGGTAAGCTCGCCGCTGTCAAGAGTCAGGCTCACATTATCGACCGCAGTAAAGCGGTTGGTATTTTTTGTTTCTCTTATAAATTCCTTTGTAAGGCCTTCAGCTGTCAGGCTCATCAGTTATCACCCCTTAAGATCACGCCCGTGTCGATACGGCTCACCCTAAGCGCCGAAACTGCGGCGGCTAAGGCGCCCGATATCACAGAAAGGGCAAGCGCTGCAAGGATATATTTTACTAACTCCCCCGCACCCGGCAGCAGGAACGGCAGCCCCATAAGCTGCTCGATAAAGCCGTTAAAGGGGATAATGACAAGCAGCCCAATACCCGCCCCGACAACACTTCCGAGCAGGCAGCTGAGGCACGCCTCCTTTAAAACTATGCCCGCAAGCCCTGCACGTGATGCACCTATGACACGCAGTACGGCAAATTCCTTCCTGCGCTCGTTTATACTCATCGTAAAGGCCAGAATAAGAATCACAAGCCCCAGCAGCCACACTGCGGCTATCATAATGCCTATGACCTCGCACACGCCGTCGAGCGACTGCGAAACGCCGCTTATGAGCTCCTCCGAGCGGATAGCCTTTACCTTTTTGACGTGCAGGTTTATATCGTTTACCACCTGCTCGGGGGTATAGCCCTCCGCCACATTTATCATCAGGCAGGAAACGGCGTTGTCAGGGTCTACATCGCCCACAGAGTTCATCTTCTTGACGACCGAGGTGTTTATAAGCTCCTTGATCGTTTCGGTATTCGTAAAGGCGGCGGTGTCAAAGCTTGTTCCCGTGCGCTCAAGCTTTGCGGCGACATGGCACTCGACCCCGAAAAACTGTATGCTGTCGCCCACAAAGGCGTTAAGGTCGTTGCCGACGACGACATCATATTTTTTGAGCTGACTGCCGTAGCTTTTTTTGACCCAGGGGGTTATAGTAAAATCCGTCTCGGGGTCAAAGCCTATGATCTGCACCGCAACAGAGCAGCAGCTTGACGAGGTCGAGGCAAGAAAATACTGCGCCGACGCCTGCTTTATGCCCTCTGTCTGCATGACCTGCTCTGCACGCTTATTATCCATATAAAAATAGCCCGTAGCGCCCTGAAGCACGATGTTTTCAAACTTCTTCTGCGTGGTCGCCTCATAGGGCACGACCATAATATCAGCGCCCAGCCTGTTTTCAAGCGAGCCGAGCCCTGTCCTCAGGCTTGAAACTATCACGCTTGCGCCGAACACAGCAGCTGTCAGCAGTGCCGAGAGAAGTATGAGCACGGCAGTCCTCACGGGCTTGCCCTTTAGGTTTTTTACTGCAAGACTTTTCATATTATTCCTCGTTTTTGTTTATGACAAGATATACAGCCGAAGCTGCAGCGATAAGCAGGCTTATAACGATAACAGCGGGCTTCATGACCGTATGGCAGCGCATATCGGTCTTCATACAAAGATTTATAAGGGTATTGGGGATAAGCGCTGTGTAGATGCTTACGGGGATAAGCGAAAACGCAAGCCCGAGCCTTGCTTTGCCGCTCTTTACAAAGAGCATCGCAAGCGAGATCGCCGCCATAGCGCACGCCGCCCCGAACACAGCCATCTGCGCCCAGTGGCACGCCATCCACATACCCGTATCTGTCTTATGCTTGCAGGCGGAAAAAAATGTCATAACGCCTACTGCGAGAAGTGCTGACAGAATGAAAAGAATGATCTCCATAATAAGTGCTTTTATGCTTTTTTTGCTGTTCATAGCTTTTGTCCTTTCTGTTTACGGCAGGGAGTAGCTTTCTTCTGCCGTTTTATATGATGATAAAAATGAGTCTGTTGTGTATTTTTCGTCTCTTACGTGGTCTGAAAACTCTGCGTCGCTTTTTAGAAAGTACTCATGGCTGCCGTTTTGTATATCCCACGTAACATCGCAGTTATACCATTTGCCGTCGATACAGATGATGTTCCAGGCGTGGTATTCGGGGGCGAGACCCTCGCCCTCTGCCATACCCGTTATCACCCGGCAGCCTACCCCCGCCTCACGCATAAGCCTGTACATAGCCGCCGCATAGCCCTGACAGACCGCCCGCTTATAGATGAGCGCACCGTAGGCGGTGTTTTTAAGGTGATAGTGGGGGTTATTCTTATGCACCCTGTCGTAGGCGACGTTATTGTAGATATAGTCGTAGATCTTACTTACCTTTTCATAGTCGGGCGTGCTCTCATCAAAGCCGAAGCTGTTTATCAGCCGCCTTACCTCATCGGTGATCTCGCCCTCCTGCGAGGCGGTGGTGTAGAGCGTGGGGGTTATCACCAGGCTGTAATCATACTCCCCCTCGCCCGTGCGGGTGTAGCTAAGCTCATAGCCGCCTATATGGCAGGAAAGGTAGTCGCCCTCATACGCCGTGTCGGTCTCCTCTAAGGCAAAGCCGAAAAGCTCACGCACTATCGGCGCAAAGTCCGACATACTGTCCTTATCGGAGGTGTAGGTTATGGTCACACTTTTATCCTTATCCACAAGCGCCTGTCTTATCACCTCGATGATCTCGTCGGAGTTTGTGAAGTAGGTCGAAAGATCCTTCCTGACCTCATAGTGATAGCGCACATATGGGTGGTGCGGGGCTGCCGCATCGCCCTGCATAGGGGCAAAAAGCATTACCGCCGCAAGTGCGAGCGCCGCCCTTGCCGCCCTCATCCGAAAAGCCTTTTAAAGACCGCTGCAGCGTTTGAATTTACCATAAGCGCATCAGTCTCTATCCCCGCAGGGCAGATGCTTTTGCAGGCGAGCGATTTGCCGCAGCCTGCGTAAAAATGCCTGCTGTATTCCTTAGCAAGCCTTTGCCTATCCGCTTTATCAAGCTGCGCTAAAAGCTTTGACATAGGCACGCCCGCCGCCATACCGTAAAACCTGCCGCCCACGTAGAAGTTCGGGCAGACCTCCAAGCAGCAGCCGCACTGAAGGCAGCGTGATGCCTCATACGCCGTATCAAGACTGCCCTCATTCGGAGCAAGCCCCTTCTCGAGCCAGAGCCTTATCTCACGCAAAGCGTCATACATAGCAGACCTGTCTACCGTAAGGTCGGCTATCACGGGGAATTTTTTGAGCGGCTCGACCCTTACAAAGCCCGCCTTTTCAAACTCACACAGCTTTGCATCGCACGCAAGCCTCGGCACGCCGCCTATGACCATAGCGCACGCCCCGCATTTCTTTTGCAGGCAGCTGCACTCCCAGCTTATCGGGCTGACCGTGCCGCTGCGGTTTATTTTGGTAAGCGCTGTTGCAACGCTCTCGCCCTTATCCTCATAGGCAAAGTCGATGCTTTGTATGTAGGGGGAATCGATCGCACTTTTTCGCCTTAGTATATCAAGCCTGATCTGCATTTTCCTCTTTCCCTTCCGGCAGCTCCTCAAAGCGGTGGGTGATCTGCCCGCCGCTGCTTGTCACAACGCCCTCGAGCCTAAGCTTATCGTTTCTCTCGGGGAAGTCCTCACGGTAATGTGCACCACGGCTCTCACGGCGCTCCTTAGCGCTTATGAGCATAGCCCTTGCAAGAGAAAGCCTTGCCCCTTCACGGGCATTATACTGCCGTGCCCGACTCAGCACATCAAGCTCACCTATGCAGCTATCGAGCACCTGCTCGTTTCTGACTATGCCGAGGCCCTTTAGGAGTATCCCGCTTATCTGCATTATTAGCCCCTCATCGGCAGGCTCGCAAAACTCACCCGCAGCTTCCTCAAAGCGTATCTCGCCGCCCTCGCTGCTATCGGGGAAGCGCCTAAGTATATCAAGTGCCGCTGCCTTGCCGCCGTAGACTGCACCGAGCATAGAGTTGCCGCCTAAGCGGTTTGCGCCGTGGTAAAGGCTCGTGCACTCGCCTGCGGCATAAAGCCCCGACATACTTGTGCGGTGGTATCTGTCACAGCGTATACCGCCCATAAAGTAGTGTATTCCCTCTCTTACTGGAATGGGGCTCTCCTTGGGATCGAGGGCAAGGAAGCTGATAAGCTCTTCCCGCAGGTCGGGCAGCTTTGTTTTCCAGACCTCGCTGTCAAGCCCTGTCATATCAAGATATACCTCACCGCCGAGCTCACGCCTTACAAAGAACATCTCCCTTGCGACAACGTCTCGGGGGGAGAGGTTTTTAAGCTCGGGGTGCCTATCCTCCATAAAGTAATACCTATCTTCCCCACGCATGATGAACAGCCTGCCGCCCTCGCCCCTTGCAGCCTCGGTAACAAGGCAGCGCTTGCCGGGTATGCCGACAGTCGTGGGGTGGTATTGCAGCATTTCAAGGTTTGAAAGCTCGACCCCCTGCACAAAGGCTGCCGCTGCAGCATCGCCCGTGTTTTGGGTAGTGCCCGTTGTCATTCCGGGGAACATACCGTTCAAGCCCCCGCAGGCGAGCAGCACTACGCCATCTATGCCTGCACAAAGCCCCGTGTAGCGGTCTCTTACTAAAGCGCCGCTGCACCTGCCGCCATCCGTCAGCAGGCGAATAAATTCGTGGTGGGGGTATCTTTTTATAAGCCCCGCCGCTTCATATTTTCTTGCCTCGTCGATAAGCGAGGTCATTATCATCTTGCCTGTCGAGCTTTTGGCAAACGCCGTGCGCTTCTTTTTCTGCCCGCCAAAGTTTCGCTGTATCAGATGCCCCGCCTGCATATTGAACGGCACACCCAGCGAGGAAAGCCACCTCACCGTCTCGGGGGCGTTCTCCGTAAGATCCTCCACGGCGTTTTCATCTGCAAGATACACCCCGCCACGCATAGTATCGGCAAAGTGCTCTGCCGGTGTATCATTTTCCCCCATAGTATCAAGGGCGGCATTTATCCCGCCCTCTGCGAGGACTGACTGCGCCCTCTCCGACGGCTGCATGGAAACAAGCAAGCTCGCACGCCCTGCCTGTGCGAAGGTCACGGCTGCCGTGAGCCCCGAAAGCCCCGCTCCTATTATGACAACTCTGCTCATACTGCTGCCCACCTAAGATAATAGATAATAAACGCTATCCCCGCAAAGATCAAAATTCCCGCAAGGATAAGCGCAAGATCGAGCCCCGCCTCCTTAAAGCTTTTTATACCGAAGGAGATAAGTGCGGGCTTTGCGTTTGAGATAACGTGCAGCGCTATGCTCACAACAAGCAGGATCTGCGTTGCAAGCTGCACGCCGCCGAACTCAGCGAGCCTGTATGCGCCGTCATTCACGCCGATAAATATGATAATATGCACAAGTATGAACACCATTACCGCAAGCCCGCTGATACGCCTAAGCCAAAACAGCTTGTTTTGCTTAAAGTAGCCCGCACCCGAGCGCCCTAAGGCCTTAAGCGTGTCCGCTGTGAGTATCACGCCTATCACCGTATGGATCAGGATAAGAGCCGACATTATATACGCAAGCGTTTTCATCAGCACGCTTCCGCCCGCTATGACGCCTGCAAGCTGAAAGCCGCCCGATACGCCGTGGATAAGAAACAATGCTAAGATAAGCGCCGTTATCACGGCATTTAGCTTTCTCATCAAACCTCTCCCTTAACATTTAAAAGCAAGGCATTTGTCCTGTCCGTGATCCTGCTGCCGCTGTTTTTATCGCAAAATTCCTTTGACATAACTATCACATCGAACCTGCCCTTTTCTGCCTTTGAGAGCATCATTATACCGTCCTCGGTACGAATGGTCATCTGATTCTCGGGCAGGCGTGACTGAAAGCTTTTTGCCATTTCAAGCCCCGATGGGTCGCCGCTCGAAACGGTGCAGGACAAGTCCTCAAAAACATTATAGAGCTCCTCACACTCGCCCGTTTCAAAAAACTCACGCCAGCAGTCAAGCGCAGCTTGGTCTGTGTGCTTATCAAGGTTTATGACCACGACGTATTCGCCCGAGGGGGCATCAAGCGCTGTGGTCGCCCCCGTGACGGCATCGGCACCGTTCACCCTCGCCTTAAAATAGTCAGAGGTGAAAAACGGCAGCCCCAGCATCAGCACCATAGCTATGACAAAAACGGCAATATGCCTTACCGCCCTCATCATTTTTCCTCTGCCTGCTTAAGCGCCTCGGCAACGGCCTCCTTGAACTCGTTGTAGTTGACTGTTGCCCCGCTCACCGAATCGACCTCGTCTATATTTCCCTTTGCGACGAGCTGCTTGGCATAGTTATCGCAGGCACTTCTTGCCCTTTGCGCCTTCTGGTAGAAATCCTTATTTTTGATCTCGCCGTTTTCCTTGCCGTAGTCCTCGTCCTTGAGCGTTCCGTCAAGCTCATAGGTCTTGTAGTCACACTCGGTTATCTTTCCGTCCTCGATCTTTATTTTTACAACGCCGTAGCCGTTGCCCGCCTCGTCGCTCTCGTCCTCGTTTATAAAGTCGGCCGACCTGCCCTCGTAGCTGCCGTCCTTATAGCTTACCTCACCGCAGGAGGCAAGCGATGCCGTAATGGCAGAAAGCGCCAGCAAAAATGCTGTTTTCTTTTTCATTCTTATCCCCCCTCATTCAGTCATCAAATCTTATCTTGCCTGTAAAGTTCCTGTTTTCCTCGACCTTGGTTATCTTACCGCTTCTGAGCACGATCTTGCGCTGTGCCACCTCTGCGACCTCGGGGTCGTGGGTGACGACGATAAGCGTTGTGCCATCCTGATGAAGCTTATTGAAAAGATCGACGACTATCTCCTCATTCGCCTCGTCAAGGTTTCCCGTCGGCTCATCTGCCAGGATTATCTCGGGGTAATTTATAAGCGCACGTGCAACGCACACCCTTTGCTGCTCACCGCCCGAAAGCTGTGAGGGAAGGTGCTTTGCCCTGTCGGCAAGCCCCACACGCTCGAGCGCCTCGAGCGCCTCCTTCTCATCGGGGATAGAGTGGTAATACTGCGCAAGCATAACGTTTTCCACCGCCGTAAGGTAGTTTACAAGGTGGAACTGCTGGAAGATCAGCCCTATCTTGTCACGCCTTATCGCAGTAAGGTTTTTCTTGCTCTGCTTTGAGATGTCAACGCCGTCGAGCAGCACCTCGCCCTTTGTGGGCTTATCCATACAGCCGATAATATTCATCATCGTGCTCTTTCCCGAGCCCGAGGGGCCCATTATCGACACCCACTCGCCCTTTTCGACCTTAAGGTTCACATCATCAAGTGCGTGAAGCTCGCCGTATATCTTATAAACATTTTTAAGCTCTAATAAACTCATTTTTGTTCCTCCTTTATTCGCCCTTGAGCACAAGTGCGGGGTCAACATATGTTGCGCTTCTTATCGGCATAAGGCTCGAAAGCCCGGTGACTGCCATCGATATAAGCACCGTTACCGGCACAAGCAGCGGCCGAAATGAGATAGAGCTTGAAAATACATTTATGCTCACCTGCTGCGCAAACACAAAGCCCAAAACAGAGCCTAATATACCGCCGAAAAGCCCCAGCAGCATACTCTCACCCATAAACTCCTTGATAATGCTCGTATCAGATGCGCCTATCGCCTTTCTCAGGCCTATCTCCTTACGTCTCTCAGCGACAACTGCCGTCATAGTAGTCGCAACGCAGATCATAGTAAGTGCGAGCACAACAACAGTTACCAGCAGCACGAGTGCCTGAAGCTTTGTGAGCACCGTTGCCTCAGAAGCGGTGACACGCTTTACAAGAGAAGCGTGGACTGTGCTCACCTGTGCATTTATCTTATCAACAACATCTGCAAGCTCGTCAGCCGAGAGCGAAACGCTCAGCTCGGCTATATCCGCCCTGCCCTTATCCGCCTGTGTCAGCTCCTCGATATCGGCAAGGGTCATATAGACATAATCCTCCTCCTTGCCGCCCGTATCTAAAATGCCGACAACGGTAAAGCTCTTGATATTATCCTCTACCACCACACGCTCGCCGTTCTCATCGGCAGACTGGCTGCCCTCGGGGGTGTAGTAGACGTCTATAAAGTCACCCTCCTTGAGCCTGAAGGTGTCTGCAACATTCGCACCCACGAGCAGCTCGCCGCTGCCCTCCAGCCACTGACCCGTTATACGCCAGTAGGGGCTTGTTTTCTTTACGCCCTCGGGGTCTGTGCCGGCGGCAACTATCGGCTTTTCGTTTATTCTTACATTTTCGTACCTAAAGGGTGCCGTGCCGACGATATCGCCGCTGTCAAAAATGGCTGCGGCATCGTTTATATCACTTACCGTGAAGCTGTCGCCCGAGGCGGTGAAGATGACATTTGCGCCGTAGTTTCTGAACTCAGCACCCATTTGCCTCGGAACATCATAGTAGATCGACACAAGCCCCGAAAGGATAGTAGCACCTATCGCTATCGAGAGCAGCGCCACTACCATTCTCGAGCGCCGCCTCATAAGAGATGCACATATCATCCTAAAAAACATTTTTCTCTTTTTCATAGCAGCACCCCCTTACTTTCCGTGGAGAACTTCTGTCGGGCGAAGCCCCAGAAGCATTCTTATAGCAGGGATACAGCCGATAAGCGTTACCACAACAACGAGCACCGCAACTATCGGAACCACCATTACCCTGAACTCTATCGCCGAGCCGAATACCGAGTGCCCGATGATCTGCGCAAAGCCGAAGCCCGCAAAGAAGCCCGCTACGCCGCCTATTATAGCTGTGATAAATATCTCTGTGAGCACCAGCAGCGATATAGAGCCGTTTTGTGCGCCGATCGCCTTCATAAGGCCTATCTCCTGGCTTCTTTCCATTACCGTTGCGGTAACAAGGTTGCAGATGCCGAGCGCTGCGCCTATAAGGCTGAGGATCGTGATCAGGATCATCAGAAGCTGCGTCTTTTCAAGTATAGCACCCTCGCTGTCAGCGACCTGCCTTACGGGAGATGCCACGCAGTCGGGGATAGCCTCCTGTATCTGCCAGCAGATCGAGGAAGCATATGCCGTGCAGTACCACTTCTCATACTGCGAAACGGTAAGTGATGAGGGGCCGTTTTTTGTAGCAAGCTCTGCAAGCTCGTTATCGGGGGTGGTTATGGCGGAGACCTCTATGCTGTTGATCCTTCCGTCAAGCGAGGAAAGTGCCTGAGCATTATGCAGGTATGTAAAAAGCTTTTGATCCTCCTCGCCGCCCGCATCGTAAATGCCGACGATCTTAAAATCGAGCTCGTTTGCCTTGCCCTTGATATGCAGCGTATCGCCCACGCCGAGCCCCAGGCGCTGTGCAAGGGTAACGCCTATCATAGCGCCGTTATCGTTTTGTGAGGCAGTCTGCTCGTTGAGCCAGCTGCCCTCCTTAAGCTCCCACCAGCTTCTAAGGCTCTCCATTCCTGCGTCGAGCTGCTCGCCTGTAGGAAGCTCCATATGGTGCGAATACCAGCTGCCGACGATGTCGATCTCGCTGCCGTCAGCCGTCTGCCCCGTTACATTTGTAAAGGGCGCAAAGTCAACGATATTGAAAGCCCAGAATATCGTCTTGATCTTGCCCAAGTCCTCCTCCTTAAGATAAGCGGAGGCGTTCTCCTCGCCCTCAAGCTCGTAGAGGTCGCCTATTACAGACGCCTCCTTGGGGACGACCATTATGTTAGCGCCGTAGGTCTTGAGCTCCTGATTGACCTTGTCGCCAACATCGAGCATTACCGACAGCATAGCCGAGGCGAGCGACGCCCCGAGCGCTATCGTGAACGCTATCATTATCATTTTTTTCCACTGCCGAAACAGCGTTCCTCGTATCATTCTCAAAAACATATTACAGCCTTTCTCCTTATGCCTTGAACTCGTTTTCGTGCTCGATGAGCCCCTTTACAGGCAGCACGATATTGCCGTTCTCGATAGAGTAGGGCACGACTATCGGGTTGCAGCCGCCCTTGAAGCCTATGGTGTTTATATTCATAACAACATCGCAAAGCTTGCACACCACCTGCCCGTCACGCTCATAGTAGCCCGTCTCGCCGCAGATATCGCAGGCGTCGAGCCCTATGCCGTAGGACTGCGAATTAGGCTTTTTGATAACTATGAAGCGCACGTGCTTGCCGTTCGGGGTCTTATACTCAAAGCGGTGAAGGTGCCCGTCCTCGACCTGCTCGAAGGTGACATAGACGTTGCCGTCCTGCACCCTGCAATCCTCAACAGGGGAAAGCACCACGGGTCTGTTGGTATAGGGCTCGATCACGAATATGCTTACGAGCATCATAGCCGTGCAGCAAATGCCGAGCACCGCCCAGCGCCTGTTGACACGGTATTTTTTCTTGATCTTTCGCTTGCCGGCGGGGTTTGAATAGGGCTCCTTTTGCAGGAAGCTGAGCACCCATATCACCACCGGCACGATAAAGGATACGCCTATCATTATGTAGGTAAATGAGATATCGTTATTCGCCGAGAGCACCGCAAGGTCGAAATACCTGTCAAAATCGGGGTCTGTCGGCAATATCATTCGCTTTGATACCATTACCTGTATTATCTTGCCTGCCCAGCGCAGCCCGTTTGCCATAAGCCCGAGGTCGAGCACGATAAGCGCCTGCCAGACCTTAAGCCTCTGCATACCTCTGTACATAGCCATTTCATACAGAAGCATAAGTATAATGCCCAGCAGTATGCCTATCATCTTGAACAGATAGTCGGTCGAGAGTGCCGTCATATCGGTAAGCAGTATCGTATAGGGGTATGCGATAACATCGGGCATAGCGTATAGCATAGAAAGAGCTATGCTCACAAGCACGCAAAGCGACACGGCTATTCGCAGAATAAGCCCCGCCTTGCCTTTATGCAAGGGTCTAACGAGCAGCAGCACAAGTGAGAGCACTATAAACGCCCCCGCCGCTATTATCCCCGTCCAGAATATCCTGTAGTTCCAGAGAGATGTATCCACCTTGTTGGTGGCGTTTTTCATATATGACATATAGCAGGCAAGACAAAGCCCTGCGCCCGTGCCGATATTTGCGATGATAATGCCGACCCTGCCGAGGGCACTTTTTGCAAACCCACGAAGCAGCCCGACAAGTATCGCACAAAGAATGAGCGCATCTACTGTCATAGTAAAATACTTGAGCACTTTTTATGTTCCTCCATTGTTCTTAAGTTTTCGGTAATACCGATTTGACCCAATATATTGTGTACTTAAGCCTTGCAAGGCACAATATACAGTCAAACGGGTACTACCCGCCAAGGCGCATTAAAACGCACAAATGCGCCGTGACGAAATTCGCCACAGCGCAGTATATGCAGTTTAAGCCTTTATCAAGTCTCGATCGGAACGTACTTCCAGCCCTCGTGCTTAACAGTGAGGTTGCCGTCCTTGAAGTAGTCATCAAAGAGTCCTCCGGGGCCTGTCTCAGCATCTGTGTGGAGAAGATAATTGTTCTCAGCAGGGCTGTGGAATGTGAACTCTACAGTGTATGTACCTGCGTTGGGCATCTTGATGTTAGCGCCGTAGTGCGGGCCGTCAGATGCGCTCATTACCATGAATGTACCCTCTGCTGCAACGTCGCCGGAAGCCTCGTCTGTTACCTTATAGTCAACTGTGAGGTAAGGAACCCAGTCGCCTACGCCGTAGCCGAGCTTGTTCTCAAGTGCGGAAACGTCTGCCTCGAGGTGGATATCGTAATCCTCGATGCTGTTGCCGTCTGTCATAGGAACAGCCTGGAAGTAAACAGCAGAAACGTTCATAAAGCCTACCTCTTCGTCCTCGAAGATCGGGATCTCATCGAAGCCTGCTGCCGCATCTGCGTTAGCGTCTGCCTTTACCTCAGCAGAGGAGCCCTCAGCTGTGGAAGCCGCTGTGCTGCTTGCTGCTGTGCTGTCCTTTGTGCTCGAATCTGTATCGCCGCAAGCTGCAAGGCCCAAAGCCATTACTGCCGCAAGGGAGATACTTGCAAGTTTCATCTTTGTCATATCAATTTCCTCCTTTGATCTAATCATAACAAAGCTTTTTTTGGTTTCTGATATATTACCCTTTGGGATATATTAGACGTTTTTTATTTGGCAGCCTTTGCCGCCTTTTCCTTTTTCTTTTTGGGCTTAGGCTTAAGCTCCTCCTCATACTGCTCCTGAGTTTCAGTGAGGTAATGTATTCCCTCAAGGATACCCACAAGTGCGGGGATACCCGACCAGCAGAAGATGAAGTAGAGCATACCCTTGCCGTACTTGCCGTTATAGAACTTGTGAAGCCCGATAGTGCCGAATATGATAGCTATGATGCCGCACTCTGTATGGTCGTTCCTCTTCCATTTCTGTATAACGAATATTGTAACTGTAAGCAGGATAAGGATAAGCTGCGGGATAAGCGTTTCGATAACAGGGTAGATACCCAACACATCGAGCGTATCGTTGAACGGTATTATCGCCTGCAGCCACTCGGGCGAGGTCATTCCGACAACGTCGCCCTCGATAAGCTCCTTGATACCCGAGCCCAGGAACGAGATGCTCATGATGAACATAAGTATGCTCGTACCCAGGAAGAACGGGCGAAGCGGAAGCTTGACCGACAGAAAACGGATAGCCAGGAAAACGAATACGAGCACCACGCACCCTGTACCGAAGCCGCCCCAGACGTACTTCATATTGTCGCCGCTCATAAGGGGCTGATAGAAAAGTATCACCTCTGCGCCCTCACGGTATACCGCAAGGAAGGCTGTAAAGCCGAGCGTGAAAACGCTGCCCGTCTCGGCGGAGATCTTTATCTGGTCGTCGATATACTTATTCCAAGCGTCAGACTCTGCCTTCGATACCATCCAGTTTGAAACGTAGAAGAGAACTATTACTGCGATAAGCGCCGTAACGCCCTCGATTATTTCCTGATTTGCTGTTGCGACCTTGAGCAGGTCAAGCAGCCATGCGCTCAAAAAGCTCGCTGCGATAGCTACCCCACAGCCGAGATATACCGCCTTGAGCTTATCCTTATTGCCCGACTTAACGAGGTATGCGATTATCGCACCCACAACAAGTATCGCCTCAAGGCCCTCTCTTAAAATGATACCGAAGCAGGAAAGAAAGGTAAGCGTCGGGCTGCCCTTTGTTGTCGGCGTACCGCCCGTTTTGCGCTCGGCATTGGCGTTGGGGTCTTCCTTTTCCTCGCCTGTGAGGTTAAGGCCGCTGACGCCCTCTGCATCAACTCCGTCAAGGTAGTTAGCCTGCGTGTGAAGGATCACACTAAGCTTTTCGCACTCCTCGATTATCTTGTCTATGTCGCTTTCAGAGCTTGAAGCCTTGACGGTCTTTCTCACCGTCTTGAACTGAAGCTCCGCCTTACTTACCTCCGAGCCCGAGTAGCCGTTTACCGCCCTCTCAAAGCCCGAGGTCTCATAGTAGTAATTATAGATGTTGAGGGCGGGCGTGTACGCCTCCTCAAACTTGCCCTCCTTACAAAGGTTTATGCTTGCCTCCATCAAATCGTCTATAGCGTTTGCGGCATCGTTCCACGAATCAAAAGCACCGCCGCCCGCAATATAATCCTTCCAGGTGGGGATATAGTCAGTCTCCCCCTCGGCACGTGCGCTCATAACAGGCGAAAACAGGCTCATCATTATCAGCAGCACTGCCGCTATGGCAAACGCAGCCGTTTTCCTTTGTTTCACAGCCAGCATTTTAAATATGCCTCCCAATACTCATTTGACCCTAAAGTCAGCAGGCGCTAACCGACACCCTTTAAAATAAGCGGCAGCTAACCGCCCGCCTTAAAGATAAGCCGCACAATTTGTCGGCTTTAGTTAGTCTTAAGCAACCCGCAGTCATTAAAAAATGCGTTTTTTCTGCGCAAATTATATTATATTGCAGCCCCGCCCCATTGTCAAGCGAGTTCAAAATTTGTTTACAGCAGTTCGTGATTTTCACCGATAACGAGGTTAGTTACGGCTAATTTCTGTTACAATTAGCTATAACTAACGCCATTATCACGGCACAAAAAAGGTGCGCCGAAGCACACCTTAACTATGTATAACAAATGCTATTCTCTTTCCCCACGCATCTGCTTATAAAGGCGCAGAGCGTAGCTGTCGGTCATTCCGCAGACAAAATCCGTTACCAAAAGCAGGCGCAGATAAAGCTTATACTGCTCGTTCTCGCCGGAGGAATACTTATGGTATATCGCCAGATAATTCTCGCTTATGATATTTATGAGCCTGTCCTCCATTGGCGACAGCTTTTTGCCGCTGTCGTAGGCGATCGCTGCGGGGATAAAGCTATCAAGCAGAAAGCTTATCATATTTCCCGCCGCTATCTCGGATTTCAAGATATACCTTGAGCGGAAAACGAGCCTATAGGCTATGTCACCAAGCGCCGCTGCCACGGGTGCGGCGGCAGAGCATTTTAAGAGCTCGCTGCAAAAGCTGCCCTGCATTATCCTGCTGTAGTTTTCCACAAATGCGTCCTTAGCACAGGTCAGCAGCTCGCCCTGAACGTGGATAAGCCAGTTCTGAACAGCGTTTTTCTCGGGGTCGGGCATATTGTTTTCTACTGCCCTTTCGTAGCAGCTGCCAAGCCTTGCGATGATCCTCTCATAGACCGCCGCTGCGCTTTCGGGCACGCCCTCTGTATAGCCGCCCGCCGCAAGCTCGCTTTGCAGCGTGTGAAGGCTTATGAGCCCCTTCTTTACTGCGTCCTCTATATCGGCGGTGCAGTAGGCTATATCATCGGCGGCCTCTAGCAAAAAGGTAAGCGGGTAGCGGCAGCCGACCGCCCCGGTCGAGCCCGCTATATCCTCGAACAGCCCCTGCTCGGCGAGGTAATAGCCCATTTTCTTATAGATTATGTTTGACCTGTCCTTACCTATCTCGGTAGAGGGAACGGGGTATTTTACAAGCGTATTAAGCAGCGCATAGGTAAGGTGCATACCGTTTTTATCGGCAAGGTAATGAAGCTTTGTGACGAGCCTGAGCGCCTGTGCGTTGCCCTCGAAATTCAGCAGGTCTGCCCGCATCTGCGGGGTAAGGCACTCCTCTAAGGGCTTGCCGTCATACTCCCGGCTTTTAAGCGCCCGCTCAAAATAATACCTTATCGACGACTCGCCGAAATGCCCGAAGGGCGGGTTGCCTATATCGTGCAGGAGCCCTGCACACTCTAGGATACTGCAAGCCTTTTCCTTGACAGTGGTATCAACATCGGGGTCAAGCCTCTTTGATATGATATCGGAAAACGCCATTTGCCCCAGGGATTTTGCAAATGATGCTACCTCGAGCGAATGTGTAAGGCGTGTTCTCACAAAGTCGCTCTTATCGAGCGGGAACACCTGCGTTTTATCCTGAAGCCTGCGAAATGACGCACTGCCTAAAATACGGTGATAATCCTTTTCAAAGGCATTTCTGGGGTCGCCCTCCCTTGGGTGCGGGGGGACCTGGCGTTTTTCACACAAAAGATCCTTCCAGTTCATTCGGTACCTCCTTGTCGGGTCAAAAATTCCTTACAATAATTATAGCACGCTGCGGGCGCAGGTGTCAACCGCAAAAAGCTTTAGCCCTGCCAAACGCTTGAAAAAATTTTCCCTTTTTACTTTTGTGTTGCTGCTAAAACCAATTGGAATTTGTCTCAATGCACAATGCATAATGCACAATGCACAATTATTGTGTGCGGCTTCGCCGCACAGATGCCCATTCGGGCTTGTTAGGGAAGCGAATACGCTTATTTTAGGCATTATCGCTAGGGTGAACGGCCGAATGGCCATAACATCGCCGAAGGCGATACCTTAATTGTGCATTGTGAATTGTGCATTGTGCATTGGATCAAATTCTCATTTATCACAGTATCACTTTTGTAAAAGGGTGAAAAAATTTTAAAAAGCTATTGACAAAGCAGAAAATGTGTGATATACTCAAAGTGTACTAGAGAGAATAGTACACTTAATACACCGTGTATTACACCAAAAGAAAAAGAGAAAGCAGACAACAAAACTTAAAGGAGTGGTGTTTATGAAAAAGAGAAATATTTCGCTATTGGCAATTACAGCGGCGCTTGCACTTTCGATGTGCGCTTGCTCAGGAGCTGCACAGACTCAGGCAAGGCTCAGCTCTGATGTTATTTCGACAGGCGATGCGGAGAATGTCTTTGCGGCACACTTTAGGGAGACAGATGACGGGCTGAGATACTTTGTATCAATGAACGGCCTTGTATGGTCAGAAACTGAATTTAAAAGGATAGTGGAAAATACAGCCCTCGACCCTGACACTATAGCGACACTTGATTTTAATGTCGCCGATGAATACAGAGCCGCCCCCGATGCTGACAATGCGCAGAGGCCTGCTGATAATGATGCCTTCTACCACGGCAAGGCAGGAGCAGAGATGACCTACGGGCAATATAAAAAACTGCTTGGGGCTTTCAGGCCAACGGAAATAAACGCACTTGACAGCTCACTCATAAACGAGCTTTGCAGTCAAGAACTGCCACAGGCAGTGCTTGAAACAGATGGCCCTAATGCAGCAAGGAATGTGCTTGACTTAGGCGGCAAAAAAGTAGTTTTTATCTCTTCTGTCAAGACCTATGATGAAACAAACGGCGGAAAGCTTTTTGTAAGCCTAGAGGCAGGCGGCAAAACAAGGGCAGTGGCTTTTTGCGAGATAACAAAGGGGAACAGCAGAGAAACAAGGCTTTTTGACGAGTCTGACAGCGAGCTTAAGGCTGAGGGAAGCAAGCTGACCCTTGAGCTTGACGAGGGAAAATTCGACCTTGCGGACTTTGGGATAATAGCTGTATGTGATAAATAACTGTTTCAGCCGCTGCGGCTGAAACACGGGGTGAACAAAATGAAGGAGACAAATAGAGCACTGATAAAAAACTATTCTAAGAAGGGCGTGAGCGCTTGATAACGATAGACATAAGGAGCCGAACGCCCATTTATGAGCAGATCTACAAAAGCGTCTGCTCGGAGATAGCGAAGGGCATACTAAAGGAGGACGACAAGCTTCCCGGGGCAAGGACGCTTGCTAAGGAGCTGGGGCTTAATCCAAATACTGTAGCAAAGGCATACTCTATGCTTGAGCGTGACGGGGTGATCTACTCCGCAGCGGG
>JAFRYW010000221.1 GCA_017442845.1 Ruminococcus sp. | reverse complement strand
TTCCACAATACTGTAAATTCTCATTTATCCCGACAACACTTTTGTAAAAAGGGTAATCTATAATAAAAAAGGAGTTAATCATTATGGCAGAATTAAAGTTTGAGATCACAAAAACACTCGGCGTTCTCTCCGAGAATGCAAAGGGCTGGACGAAGGAACTCAATATGGTGAGCTGGAACGAGCGTGAGCCTAAGTACGACCTCAGAGAATGGAGCCCCGACCACACTCGTATGGGCAAGGGCATAACCCTTACCGAGGAGGAGGTAGCTATACTCACCAAGATCCTGAACGGCGAGGAGATCGAGGACGATATCGACGAGAGCAATTTTGTCTGACCCCCAATATGTAAACAGAAGGTAAAAAATAGTTGAACAATTATAATTATCGCCGTTTGTTCATAACAGCGTCATATTTAATTGTTATACTTTTTACGTAAAGAATTTTTAAGGCGTGTTGCAGGCACGCCTTTAATGTGCATAGCGCATATATAAATACATTTTGTGGAGGTTAACAGGCAAATGGAGCAGCACGGAATAAGCAAGCTTGATCTTAAGCGAAGAAACAGAATGCAGGTACTCAAGATTCTAAAGCAGAGAGGGCCTACATCAAGAATAGATATTGCAGGCACCTTAGAGCTCACAAGGGCGGCTGTAACGATAATAACAAATGAAATGATAGAGCAGGGGATCATCGCCGAGATAGGTGAGTATAAGCACACCACCGAAAAGGCGCCCCGTGGCAGAAAGAAAATACTTATCGACATAAACCACCACTATAAGTTCGCCCTCGGCGTAACTATCGAGGAGGATATCGTAAGCGTCGGGCTCTCGACCCTTTCGGGCGCTGTGCTCGATAAGAGAAACCTCCCCATAGACTCAAAGACCCCGAAGGATACGATCTTTGACTACATCAGGGCATCTGTCAAGGAGGTCTTGGCAGATAACTGCCTGAAGAAGGAAAATATCCTGGGGATAGGCTTCGGCATATTCCCGACTATGTATCAGCGCCTCGGCATCGAGGTCAAGAACGGCGAGCCCGATTACGCTAAGGCAGAGGAATATGTTCGCAGCTACACCACGCTCCCGCTGGTGTTCGACAACTCGGTAAAGGGTACCTCTATGGCTAATATCGACTTTCAGAAGTCGAAGGATCCCGACAGGCATAACATAGCCTTCCTTCAGTACGGCTCAAACCTGAACTTCGTAGTTACTAACTTGAACGACCCTATCATTTCCTACGATAACAGAACGGATTTCGTTGATAAGATCATCATCGACCCCCAGTCTGACGAGCTTTGCAAGTGCGGCAGGCGTGGCTGTGCCGAGAACGAGATCACACCGCACGCTATCATAGCAAAGGTAAGAAAGGTCTTTTCAAGAGAGGCGACCCCCGCTCTTTATGAAATGTGTGAGGGCGACCCCGCAAGGATAACCCTTGCAGGGGTGATCGAGGCTAAAAACAAGGGCGACAAGGGCATAACAGAGGTCTACGAGGCGGTAAACCACCTGACCGCAGTGCTCTTAAACAACCTCTTCTTCTCGACCAACCCGCAGAAGCTCGTGCTTCACAAGTTCAATATCGGTGAAGAAGAGTTTGCACACCTTATCGACGCTGTCAAGAGCGTTGCAGGCGAAAGCGTTGCCTCAAAGATCGAGCTTTCGATCATCGAGGACAAGCACCGCTTCCTTTCCGGCTGCGCCTTAGCGATAAGAGAGCTTTTCTTCAACCGCGGCGGCTTTGATGCATAAATAATAAACGCCCCCGAAGCGGTAAGCGCAGCAGCGATAAAGAAGCTTTTTAAGATTCAAGCTTTGTGTTCGCTGCTGCTAAAAGAATAAATAATAAAGAAGAAAGAATAAAGAATAATAAAGGTGTCCGCTTTGCGGACGATTTAGAATAATCGGCGAAGCCGATACCTTGATTATTATTTCTTATTTATTCTTTCTTCTTTTTTCTTTTAGCAGGCGCTAAAGCTAAGAAACGCAAAGACACTCCTGCCGTGATACAGCAGAAGTGTCCGGATAAAAACTTATTTACAGCGCCTGCGCTTATGCTTCCGGGGGCATTTTAAATGCCTGCTCTATTTTTCCTTCCTTGCTTTCTTCTCCTTTACCCCCTCTGTAGCGCTAGGGGTGAATACTATCTTTACAGTCATAAGCATTATCCTAAGATCTAACAGCAGCGACTGGCGCTCAATGTACATAAGATCCATTTTCAGCTTGTCATAGGGGGTGGTGTTGTACTTTCCCATTACCTGTGCATAGCCCGTAAGCCCCGCCTTGGTCTTTAGCCTGTATTTGAACTCGGGCATTGTCTGCTCATATTTCGCCGCTATCTCGGGGCGCTCGGGGCGTGGCCCCACAAATGACATATCGCCCTTTATAATGTTTATCAGCTGCGGCAGCTCGTCAAAGCGTATCTTTCTTATGAGCTTGCCTACAGGGGTTATCCTCTTGTCATTCTCCTTGGCAAGCACAGCGCCGCTCTTTTTCTCGGCACCCACTATCATGCTGCGGAATTTATACACATAAAACTCCCGCCCGCCCGTTGTAAGGCGCTTTTGGCGGTAGAATACAGGCCCGCCGTCATATGCCTTGATAGCTATGGCCGTTATTATCATAAACGGCAGCGCTATCACAAATGCTGCAAGCGCCATTAAAAGGTCGAGTATGCGCTTTGTCAGCTTCTGCTCGAATTTAAGGCCCGAGTTGCGGTTTAGCAGGAGCGGCGTGTCAAACATATTGAAATCGTCCGCACCCCTGATGATTATGTCTGAGATCTTGGGGTTTATGTACACCCTTATCGACTTTTCAAGGCAGTATTTCAAGATCTCGCTCCTGAGATCGTGGGGAATGTCGTTTATGATGACAGCCTCGTACTCATCGATCCTCGAGCAGATCTCCTCAAAGCTCTCCTCGCAGCTTACCGCCTCGCAGATAACGTATTTATCGCCCCGCTTGCCCATTTTCCTGATCAGGTCGGCGGCGTTTTTGTTGCCGTAAACTATTATCATTCTTCTCGGCGGGTAGAGCCACGCAAAAAGTGCGCTGAAAACATACACCCACAGCACAAGTATGCAAAACTCAAACAGCGTAAGCGAGATCATAGGCCTTACGGAAAGTCGGCCACGGCCGATGAGCGAGATGATCACAAAGCTTACGGTATTTGTCGCAAGCGTGCCTATCACCTGCGAGCCGATAAGCGACAGCTCGGTGTAATACCCCAGATGAAACGCCCCGAAAAAGCTTGATACGAACACATACAGCACCGCATATATCAGCACGAGCAGGATATTACCGTTTTTCCAGAACGGGTCCTCCATTATCTCGTTATAGGAATTGTTCCAGACCTCGCTGAATGCCAGCGTGAACAACGTCACTATGACCATTGAAGCAAAAAGATTTATTATCCTTTTGAACTGCTCTTTATTATTCATGTATTTTGTTATCTCCTTAAGCTTTTATATTCCTTAGGATACTCTTTATATAATAACACATATTTTTAAAAAAGTAAACACCCGCTTTTATGGCCTTGCCCCTATCGGTCATCGGTGCAGACTATCTGCGTTTTGCTTACATCTACCCTGTCCTCTTCCATGATAAGCTCGCCTATGCTGCCCGCTTCTATCCTGCCGGAGGAGGGGTTCTTTACGCTGTCTATCGCCCCTAAGATCTCGGCGTCGATATTTGTCGAATACTCAAAGGAAAGCGTTGTCTCCCTCAGCGTGCAGCCCCTCATATACAGCCCCTCGATAAAGCAAAGCCCCTGAAGGCTCTCTATCTCGCAGTTTATGAAGGTGAGGTTTTTTGAGTTCCAGCCTATATACTCGCCTACTATCCTACAGTTTTCGCAGACTATGTTCTCGCTGTTCCAGAATGCGTCCTTGCTGTTGAGCACGCTGTTTTTTATTTTGATGTTTTTTGCCCCGTCAAAGCTGTAGTTGCCGTCAAGGGTAAGCCCGTCGATCTGCATATTCTCGCAGTTCATAGCAAGGTAATCGCCCGTCGCCTTAACGTTTTTGAGGGTAACGTTCCTGCACGCCCACAGCGTTTCCTGCGCAAAGGGTATACACACATCATTAAGCGTCAGCCCGTCACACCGCCTGAAGCCCTTGGGGGCTATGTATTTTACATTCTCAAAGCTTACATTATCCGAATACCACACGCCCGCTCTGCCCATTTCGTGGAAGGTGCAGTCGCTCACCCTGATATTCCTGCTGTACCAGAAGGGGTATTTCCACTTGAACTCGCAGCCCTGTGCCTCTATCCCCTCGCTGTGCTTCAAGGGGCTCTCGCCGTCCTCAAAGGTGCAGCCGATATATCTTGTGTCCTTTGCCATAAACTGTGCCCTCTCGCCCGAGAAGACGGTGTTTTTGATCTCCTTCATAAAATTCTCCTTACATCTGTTTCCTGCCGTAGAACCACGCAAGCTTTTTTCTGTCAACATATATAAACGCCCCTATCAGCACCAGCGCCGTGACCGCCCAGCTTAGCGGGTAGGCTGTCATAAGCGTCGAAAAGCTCCTGCGGCTCATAAATACCGTATACATCCACGTGATCCTGACGCCGCATATGCCTATCATACACACAAGCGCCGGCACGAGCGAGAAGCCGAATCCCCGCATATACCCCGAAAGGATCTCTATTACAACATTCAAAAACTCTGCCGTGAGGATAAATTTGAGCCTTGTCATACCTACCTCGATAACATCGGGGTCGCTGTTAAATAGCCTTAGCAGCACACGCCCGCACAAGAGTATCAGCATAGCTATTGCCACCGTGAAAATAAGATCCTGCAAAATAGTTATCCTTAGCACCCTTTTGCACCTGTCGGGCTTGCCTGCGCCGTAGTTCTGCCCGATAAAGGTCGTGCACGCCTGCCCGAAGGCGTTTATGACGTAGTAGCAGAATATCTCGATATTGAACGCCGCTGCCGAGCCCGCCATAACATTCTCGCCGAGCCTGTTTACGGCAGACTGCAAAACAAGGTTTGAAAGCGAAAACACCATTCCCTGAAGCCCTGCGGGCAGCCCTATGCTTATCATTCTGAAGAACAGCCGCTTGTCAATGCCGAGCCTTTTGAAGGAAAAATGCACAGCCCCCTGCTCCCTTGCAAGGAAGAATATCAGCAGAGCCGAGCTCACAAGGTTTGAGATCGCCGTTGCGAGCGCCACGCCGTTTACCGTCATGCCGACAGCTATTACGAAAAACAGGTTCAAAAGCACATTTATAATGCCCGAGACCGTCAGGCAGATAAGCGGCGTTCTGGTATTTCCACGGCTGCGGAATATCGCCGAGGCGAAGTCATAAAGCAGTATGACAGGCAGCCCCAGCAGGTACACCCTGAAATACAAAAGCGACATATCGAACACATTTTCGGGTATCGACATAAGCCCCAGTATAGGCTCTGCAAACACCTCGCAGACAAGTGCGAGCCCTACCCCGCTCAAAAACGATACGGTGAGCGCCGTATGCACGGCCTTGCTGACCTGCCCCTCGTCGCCCTGCCCCGTGAGGCTTGCTATAACAACGTTCGCACCTATCGAAATGCCTATAAAAAGGCTTATTATCAGGTTTATGAGCGGCGCATTAGACCCTACCGCCGCCATAGCCTCCTTACCGACCCAGCGCCCGACCACGGCAATATCCGCAGCGTTGAAAAGCTGCTGCAATATACCCGTTGCCGCCAGGGGAAGTGCGAATTTAAGCGTCTTATCGCCTATCGAGCCGCCAAGCATATCTATTTCCTTGCTTTTTGCCATTATAAGACCAGTCCTTACAAAAACCGCACAGAGACTTGCCCTGTGCGGTAAGAATACATTTAGGCAACACCGCTGAGCCACCGTCTTACGCCTTTGCACGCCATCTACTTGCAAATTTTCCGTCATATTACCCAAATTTCCCTTGACTTGCGCTAGCAAGCCTGCGGAAAATTTAGGCAATCTGACGAAAAATTTGCGTGCTTAGCAAAGCTAAGCAACCGTATCTGACGTACAATGGCCCAGCGGTATTGCCTTTATTATAGCATAAGTTTACTAAAAAGCAATAAAGATTATATTAACATTCTCACAATTATGCAGCCCCGAGCTTTACGTCCCACCCGGCGATATGCTGCTGTATAAGCAGAACGTCCTGAACGCTGACATCGTCATTACAGTCAACATCAGCAGCGACAAGGTCTATCGGAACGACCCAGCCTGCGATATGCTGCTGTATCATAAGCGCATCGCTTACATCTACCTCGCCGCTTCCGTCAGCGTCGCCCGCTTTTGCAGCGTCCAGCAGAACATACTTAAAGCCGTTATTGACAGCATACCTATAGCCTGCCGAGCCGGAGTAGCAGTAGACGGTAAAGCCCGTGATCTTCACCGGCGAGAAGGCGCTGTAGTTGCCGTCGTTATTATAAGAGCCGTACCTTGAAGCCTCCCAGCCGAAGGCGTAGTCGCCGATCGAGGTAACGCTCTTCGGGATAGTGATCTTTGCCGCCGAATAGCTTGTGAGCGTGTGGAAGAACGCCCCCTTGCCTACCGTAGTCAACCCCTCCGGCAAAACGACCTCTGTAAGTGTTGGCTTATTTAAAAACGCATCTGCCGCTATCTCTGTCACCGGCAGCCCCATTACCGTCTCGGGGATCACCGCCTTTGACTGCGTGCCGAGGTACTGTGTAATAGTAACAGTATCGTTCTCAGTTATATAGAAGGAATAGCTTTGCATGATGTTATAAAGCGTAGGGCTGTTAGCCTGGCAGCTATAGTCTGTGTCGGGCGCAGGTGTCGGCAGGGCGTAGAAATAATCCCCCGCAGACATATTGGCAGCCCTTACAGCGTGGTTATCGTTAAACACGGTATAGCCCTTGGCAAAGTATTTGTGCGTGTCCGCATGGTCATCCCACGTGGCATCTACAAAGTAGTAGCTGCCGTTATCCATTTTTACCATGTTCCATGCGTGGCCTTCGCTATTCACAAGGTCTTTTCCCACAACAAGGCAGTTGTCGATACCGACGTAGTTCAAAAGCATCTGATAGGTCTTGGCGTAGCACTCGCAAACGCCCTTGCCGTAAACAACAGTACCTAAAATGCTGTGCGAATACGAAGCCTTCTTGTCCTCGCTGTTATAAACCAGCTGCGGCAGTATCTTGTCATGCAGCACGAGCGCCCGCTCGAACCTCTTCGTCATCGAGTCTAAGGGCTTAGTCATCTTTATAACATAATCATAAATCTGCTTTTGCCAGCCCGCCCTGTCGGCCGCCATTATGCAGTCGGGGAAAAGCTCGACATAAAGGTTTTTGCCGTCAGATGCACCTGCGTTGCCTATCCTTATATAGTACATAACGGGGTTATCGTACTTGAGCGCTGCGTAGCAGCACCTTGCATCATCTACTGTAAGCCCCAGCTCCTTGAAGTTTGCCTTATCTACCAGATAGCTGTCATTACCGCTTACCTCGGTGGCGGTGGTGTAATCCTTCCCGCTCGTCCAGACAGAGGCCGCAATATCGTATAGCCTGTCGTAAAACTCCTGAAGTGCTTCGCCATTTGTCTGCTTGCCCAGGTCGTTGTAGCCCGTGTAGCCACGGCACTTTTCCAAAAGCTCGCTGTAGTCGGCCGCAGAAGTACTCTCTGCCGAGGCGCCAAGCTGAAACGATACCGTTTCCCCCGCCACAGCCGCCGCAGGGCTCAAAACAAGAGCCGCCGCTGCAAGAAGCGAGACCAGCCTTCTTTTAATATCCATATCTATCCCTCCAAACGCTGAAAATAAACCAATTAACATTCTACCTCATTTTATCACAAAAATGATATTTTGTCAACAGAATACATGCCGCCCTAAAAAACGCCCGTGGCTAAAGCTGCATTTTATTGCCAAGGCGGCAAAAGCTCTTGACATCATGTGTGATTTTTGATATAATAACAATATAGTGCGATAAGCAAAATGTTAATTTTCCGTTAATTGGAAACTATTATACCATGTGAAACCGAGGCTGATAATTTATTATGTCTGAAAAGAAAAAGTATACTCCCGCCGATATGGGCGTTCCTGTAGAGACCAGTATCAGCTACATATCAAGGCATACCTGGCTCGTCACCCTGCTGCTTGTGGGGTACGATCTTGTAACTGTGGCGTTTAGCTATTTTTTGGCGCTGTGGTTCAGGTTTGACGGTGAGTATTCAAAGATCCCCTATGACTATTTTATAAACTACATCGGCTTTATCCCGATATATGCGGTAATAGCTGTTGCTGTCTTTTGGTTCTTTAAGCTTTACAAGAGCATATGGCGCTATGCAAGCGTGGTCGAGCTCGTCAGGGTCATAAACGCCACCGCCGTTACGGGTATACTGCACACCGTGCTGATAACCGTTATCTTCGGGCGTATGCCGCTTACCTACTATTTCCTGGGGTTAATGATACAGTTCATCTTTACCCTTGGTATAAGGTTTGTATACCGCTTCTGCATCGTTTTCATCAAAAAGCGCAGAAAGGCCTCACGCCCTGCGAGCAGGGTAATGATCATCGGCGCAGGAGAAGCCGGCAGGATAATAATCCGTGAGCTGCTGCGCTCGGGCGATGTCGATGATATACCGATCTGCGTGATCGACGACGATCAGTCAAAATGGAACCGCTCGATCGAGGGCGTTCCCGTTGTGGGCGGAAGAGATGATATACTCACAGCAGTAGAAAAATACAAGATCGAGAAGATCTATTTTTCCATACCGACAGCAAGCAAAAAGACAAAGCGGGATATCTTAAATATTTGCAGCGAGTCGGGCTGCCAGCTTAAGAGCCTGCCGGGCATATATCAGCTTGCAAACGGCGAGGCCAAGCTCTCTAAAATGCAGGAGGTCGCTATCGAAGACCTGCTCGGGCGTGACCAGATCCGGGTCAATATGGACGAGATCTATGACTTTATCTCGGGCAAGGTAGTGCTCGTTTCGGGCGGCGGCGGAAGTATCGGCAGCCAGATAGCCGCAAGCGTCGCAAAGCACAGCCCAAGGCAGCTCATAATCTTCGACGTTTACGAAAACAATGCCTACGAGATACAGCAGCAGCTTCTGAGGGAGGACCCCACGCTCAACCTCGTGGTGCTGATAGGCTCGGTAAGAGATTCACGCCGTGTTAACGATGTGTTCAATAAATACCGCCCCGATATAGTTTACCACGCAGCGGCGCACAAGCATGTTCCGCTTATGGAGGTAAGCCCCTGCGAGGCTGTAAAGAACAACGTCATAGGCACCTACAAAATGGCATACGCCGCTATGATGTACGGCACGCAGCGCTTTGTTCTTATAAGCACCGACAAGGCGGTAAACCCGACAAACATTATGGGCGCCACCAAGAGGCTCTGCGAGCTTGTGGTGCAGTCATTTGACAAGAAGATAAAGGCAAACCGTGAATGTGACATACCCGTGCTGCACGTTCATGAGGAGGACGAGGACGGAAGTATGTACCCCCTCTCCCCCAACGGCGAGGTAAGGCACAGCGAGGACGGCAAGGAGCTGTTCACCCTTCCCGGGCAGGACGGCTTAGGCCACAGAAGGGCGCAGACGCAGTTCGTGGCGGTAAGGTTCGGAAACGTGCTCGGCTCAAACGGCTCGGTCATTCCGCTGTTTAAAAAGCAGATAGCAGACGGCGGCCCCGTCACGGTAACGCACCCCGACATAATACGCTACTTTATGACGATACCCGAGGCGGCAAACCTCGTTTTGCAGGCGGGAACATATGCAAAGGGCGGCGAGATCTTCGTGCTCGATATGGGCGAGCCTGTAAAGATCGTAGACCTTGCAAAGAACCTTATCAGGCTCTCGGGCTTTGAGCCTGATGTCGATATAAAGATCGAATACACGGGCCTGCGCCCCGGTGAGAAGCTTTACGAGGAAAAGCTTATGAGCGAGGAGGGGCTTACAAAAACGCCCAACGACCTTATACACATAGGCAAGCCGATAGCCTTTGATGAGGACGAGTTCCTCTCGAAAATGGAGGATCTTATGCTCGTTTCCTACGAGAACAGCGAGGCGATAAGGCTTATGGTGAAGGAAATGGTGAACACCTACCACCCGAGCGAGCCGCTAAGCGCCGAGCAGGAGCGGATCTACCGTGACGAGATAGACCGTATCCTTCGCAAAAACGAGACCAAAAAGGCAGTAAACCAATAATACGCAAAGCCTCGCTTGCCGGCGGGGCTTTTTAGCTAGGTAATAGGCTAGGTAATGGGTTTTAGGTAATAGGTAATAGGTAATAGGTAATAGGTCTTAAGCAATAGGAATATTATTGCGGCGAAGCCGCACACCTTACCTATTACCTATTACCTATTAACTATTACCTAAATAAAAAAGGGGAGGTTCTATGTCAGACAAGAGCATAAGCCTTAACGCCTCGGACGTGGGCAGAATGATAGAAAAAGCAGCCGCTGTGCTGCCGAATACGCCGATAGGCGAGCTTGTGGGCGACGCCGCCCGCACGGTTTTGGAGCAGACGGGGCTTGGCGACAAGGTAAACAAGCTCATAAGCTCTGAAAGCGCCCCGAATATCGACGGCGCTGTGGCTATGCCTATGAGCGGCGAGCAGAGCTGCGATATGCTCTACCCCGGCGATATCATCGGCATAAAACGCCCGCTCGGCTACGAGCATTTCGCCGTCTATGCGGGAAACAGGCGGGTAATACACTTTGCCGCCGAGAACGGCGATTTCGGAGACCCCTATATCCACGAAGCCCCAATGTCAGACTTTCTTGACGGGCAGAGCGACTTCTTCGTGCTCGACTTTTCCTGTGCACACCTTGACACGAGCTTTGACACGGCGAGCCTTCCAAACGACGCCCTGCCCCGCATATACTCCGCCGAGGAGACGCTTAGGCGTGCAAGGAGCGTCACAGGCCTCAACGAGCACGGCTTCAACACCCGCTACGACCTTGTCAGCAACAACTGCGAGCATTTCGCTATCTGGTGCAAAACAGGTCAGATCAGATCCTACCAGGTAGGAAGATTTCTTGACGGGATACTTCGCTAGGTAATAGGCAGGTTTAGGTAACAGGTAATAGGTAATAGGTAATAGGTGAGGTGCACCTGCGAAGGGGTTTGGGGGCGACCGCAAAGCCCCCGAAATAGGGCGTGAGACTTGCTTTGACCTTTACCTTAGCTTTGGGCGTGAAACAAATATAAAAGCTTGTATTACAAGCGATAAGCTAAGGCTTTGTTCATCGCTCCGAGGGAAGCAAGCCGCCTGCGGCGGCTTGGTGGGG
>JAFRYW010000220.1 GCA_017442845.1 Ruminococcus sp. | reverse complement strand
CTTTTTAGCCCCCTCCCCTTTGGGGAGGGGGGTGGGGGTGGGGAAAAAGCCCTCCCTAAGCTTCGTGCTAAGTATTAGTTCATCGCTTCGGGGGCATATCGGGGGGCTTTGCGGTCGCCCCCCGTACCCCCTTCGCAGGTGCACTCTCTACAATACTCCGCTGATCATCCGTAAGGCCTGTGCTCACTAAAGCCTACAAAAATGAAGGATAGCGATCAAAAAAATTCATTTTTTGCGTAAAGGGGCTTGAAATTCACTAAAAAAAGTATTATAATAGTTATAGGCAACACCGCACGACCACCGGCTCACGCCTTTGTGTGCCATCTGCTTGCCGAATTTCCGTCATAATACCCAATTTTACCTTGTCTTACGCCGGTAAAACTGCGGCAAAAATGGGCATTCTGACGAAAATTCGGACGGCGCATCTGACACACAATGGTCGTGCGATGTTGCCTATAGATCATTTTTTGAAAGAAGGATATAAAAAATGGAAATCAGGTTTGAACAGACAAAAACCCCAAAGGCTAAGCCTACCGACGAGACAAAGCTCGGCTTCGGTCATATCTTCACAGACCATATGTTTGCTATGAACTATGACGCAGGCCAGGGCTGGCATGATGCAAGGATCATCCCCTACGGCGAGATCAGCCTCTCCCCTGCGGCTATGTGCCTGCACTACGGTCAGGAGATCTTCGAGGGTCTTAAGGCCTACAGAACGGCTGACGGCACAGTTCAGCTTTTCAGACCCGACGAGAACTACAAGAGAATGAACACCTCGGCAGAGAGAATGGTCATTCCTCAGATCGATGAGGAGTTTATGGTAGAGGCTACCAAGAAGCTCGTTGAGATCGAGAAGGACTGGGTTCCCCATACAGACGGCGCATCGCTCTACATAAGACCCTTCATCTTCGCTACAGACCCCTTTGTAGGCGTTAAGCCCGCAGACCACTATCTCTTCCTCATTATCCTCTCCCCCTCGGGCCCGTACTACAGCACAGGTCTTGACCCTGTTAAGATCTATGTTGAGCAGAAGTATGTAAGAGCGGTAAGAGGCGGTACAGGCTTTGCTAAGACTGCCGCTAACTACGCTATCTCCCTTAAGGGTCAGGACGAGGCTCACGAGCAGGATTACGAGCAGGTGCTCTGGCTCGACGGTGTTGAGCAGAAGTATATAGAGGAAGTTGGCTCTATGAACATCTTCTTCGTTATCGACGGCGAGGTCATCACTCCCGAGCTCACAGGCTCTGTTCTCCCCGGCATCACAAGAAAGAGCGCTCTTGAGGTATGCAAGTCCAAGGGCATCAAGGCTACCGAGAGAAGGATCACTATCCAGGAGGTCGCAGACGCTTACGACGCAGGCAAGCTTGACGAGGTATTCGGCACAGGCACAGCCGCTGTTATCTCCCCTGTCGGCCACCTTAAGTGGGGCGACAAGGTAATGACGATCAACGACAACAAGATCGGGCCTATCTCGCAGATGCTTTACGATACAATGACAGGTATCCAGTGGGGCAAGATCGAGGACACATTTGGCTGGACAGTTAAGATCTGATAAACCTAAAACGAAAGCAAAGGCAAGGGCACAGGCTCTTGCCTTTTTTCGTGTGCCCATAAGGCACACCGGGCACACCCAAAAGCACCCCCGACTCATTTGAGCGGGGGTGCTTTCGCCTATAGTTTTTTCTTTTTGGGGGATCTCTATGTATTTTCCCTACCGATCGGGTAATACAGCGTTTATAAAGTATTGCCTTATCTTGCCGTTCTTCGTGCCTCTGAAGGAAACAAAATCTATTTCGAGCACGAGCGTATCGCCTTCCTTGTAATCAAAATCCTTTATGTTGTTTCCGTTCTCATCATATATTTCTCCTAAAAACACCTCAACAGTGTTTGACTTGTAGCTTTTGTCATACACAAGGCAGATGTCATTTTCCTTGTAGCAGTTTGTCTTTACCTTGAAGGTCTTGCCCCCAAGGTCATCATAAATATCGTATATTTCACCATCGGTTATAGGGTGAGCAGCTATTGTTGCATCTACGACCTCCTCGGGCGATCCGTAATCAGCTTGTTCCTCTGAGCCGCAGCCTGTCAAGGCCGTCAAGAGGATCAGTGGGATCATAAAGGCTGTAATTATCCTCTTCATTCTATCTTCTCCTTCATATTTTCCTCGGGGCATCAGTCAAGGGGGTGTAGAACAAAAACCGTGAATGATTTTTACCCCTTGACCTATTCCCTCAGATGTCAGATCTCAGAGACAAGAGGTCAGCAGCGGTAAGCAAACGCCCCTTTCCCCTTACCTCTTTGAAGCTTAACAGCTCAGCTTTCGGCGCTCTGTGCTGCCGCCTTGTCATCGTCAACGTCAAGCGTTAACAGCGGGTTAGCCGATGAAGCGACCTTGGGCATTACGCCGTCCCACTTTTCAATGGTCTGGTACTTTATAAGATCGTCGCTAAGGCTTTCGGAAATAGTCTGGTTAGCCTCTGCCTGCGCCTGTGCCTTGGTCTTGATGCTCTCTGCCTGTGCCTCGGCTGCAAGCTTTACCTTTTCAGCCTCTGCCTCGGCCTCGATTATCTTCTGCTCCTTCTCGGTCTGTGCACGAAGCTTGTTCTGCTCTGCTACCTGCTTCTGCTCGATAGCGGCGTTGAACTCACTCGAAAAGTCAAAGTTTATAATGTTGAATTTCTCGATCTGTATGCCGTACTCGCTGACCTTGCTCTCGAGCATTTCCTTTATCTCCTCACCTACGGTGTTTCTTTGGGTGATAAGGTGCTCGGCTGTGTAGCGGGCGGTCACGCTCTTCATTGACTCCTGCGCCGCAGGGGTGAGGATAACCGACTGGTAATCGGGTCCTATGTTCTTGTAGATCGATGCCGAGCTGTCAGCCTTTACACGGTAGTTTATAGCTATCTTTGAGTTTACCGTCTGCAGATCGCTCGATACTGCGGAGGCGTCTGTCTCATAAACCTGTATCTTGTTTGAGATTATGACCATTTGCTGCGCTATCGGTATCTTTAGGTGGAAGCCCTCGCTGTAGGTGTCCTCACTCACCTTGCCGAAGGTGGTTATAACACCCGTAGAGCCTGTAGGCACTACTGCCGCCGATGATAACACAACGATCAGTGCTGCAACTGCCACCGCAGCGCCTGCGATTATCTTGCCTGTCTTTTTGCTTTTGTCCTTGATATCCACTACATTTCCGTTCATAGCTTTCTCCTTTTATTCTTCAGTTTTTAGTAATCTTATCTCTGCTATCAGCTTGAGCGCCCCCACTATAAGTGAGAGGAACGAAAGCACCAGCAGAGCCGCTTCCTGCTTTTTATGAGGGCTTGCCGCCCTTATGTGTTTTGCCATTTCAGACACGTCCCTTCGGTTTAGTTTTCCTTTGTTCTTGCACTTGTTTTTCTATCTTCACTGCTTTAAGGCAATACCGCACAAAGATTGTGGTACAGATACGCAGTCAGATTTTTCGTCAGATTGCCTAATTTTACCGCAGGAATACTAACGTATTTCAAGGTAAATTTAGGTGATATGACGGAAAATCTGCAAGTAGATGTGCCGCAAAGCTCTCAGGCGGTCTTTGTGCGGTGTTGCCTTAAAGATCTATCTCGCCATAGAGCGCATAGGCTTCACGCTTAAGTATCGACGAGCGGTAGGCAAGCAGCATTATCGCAAGCGCCTTTTGCAGCTTTTCCCTGCCCTCGCCCGTAAACTCCTGAGAGATCATCGAGTCGGAGATCTTCATAACATTCTCCCCGTCGATCCTTATGCCCTCGGTGTCATCAAGCCTTAGCACCGCACTGCACAGCAGGTCGAACAAGTCCTTATCGTGAAGTATATCATCACTCTCGTCCTCGACCTCGCCGTTTATGTAAGTCATAAGGCTCACAATGTCCTCAAGCTTCATAGCCGCACGCAGCACGTTTATGAGAAGTATCCTCGCCACCTGCTTTTCGGTGTATTTTTTATTCTTGTTCGATGCTACCCAGCCACGCTTGATCCAGTTTTGTATCGTCGAGCCCTCGAGACCCGTGAACCTCGCAAGCTGCGAAAGCGTAACACCGCCCGTTGCCGAAAGTATCGGCGAGATCAGCGCATCAAACGCCTGCCCTTGCCTTACCCTGTCCTTTGCCCAGTCAGTCAGCGGCAGGACAGTTCCGGGAACATTACTGTTCATTATATTCAGTCCTCCTTTTGTGGTCGTGTTTGTTTTCCTGATGTTGTAATGATTATACCATAAGTTCACGTGAACCGCAAGTGTAAGTTTGTGACCGTTTTGTATAGTTTGGGGCAAATTTTGAATTTACCCCCCTATTTCTTTAGTTTTCATATATTTTCTCCCGTTTTCTTCGTTTTTCATTCGTTATGATTTCGCCCAATGAGATCGATAACATTATCTTCCTTTTTATATAATGCTACAAAAATCTAAAAAAGCACTAAAAGTATTTGAAATTATAAAAAAATATGGTATAATAGAAATGCAGATCGGCGAAACGTAAAAAGGGAAGCCAAAGGCTCCCCCCGTATAAGCTGTCTGCAAATGAATTTCGGAGGTAAGCTAATGAATATTGCAGTTGCTCAGTCGGGCGGGCCGACCTGTGCTATTAACGCATCACTTGTGGGCGTGTTCAGGGAGGCGCTCAAAACCCCCGAGATCGACGCCGTGTTCGGCTCGGTCAACGGCATTGAGGGTATCATAAAGGACGAGCTGGTAAACCTTAAATCTATCATAACCACCAACGAGGATATGGAGCTTCTGCGCCAGACCCCCTCGACAGTTCTCGGCTCGTGCAGAAGAAAGCTTGATGAGAACGATGAGGAGACCTTTGAGAGGATAATGACCTGCTTTGAAAAGCACCGCATAGCTGCGTTTTTCTACATAGGCGGCAACGACTCAATGGACACGGTAGAAAAGCTCTCACGCTATGTAAAAAAAGCGGGCAAGGATATAAAGATAATAGGTATACCCAAAACCATAGACAACGATCTGCCCGTGACCGACCACACCCCGGGCTTCGGCTCGGCGGCAAAGTATGTTGCGGCGACTGTGCAGGAGATCATTAGAGACTGCTCGGTGTACTCTATCGAGAGCGTGACTATAATTGAGATAATGGGCAGAAACGCAGGCTGGCTCACCGCCTCGACCTGTGTGCTGAAGGCTAACGGCGAGGAAGCACCCCACCTTATCTACCTTCCCGAGGGCGACTTTGATATCGAGCGCTTTTTGGAGGACGTAAGGGCAGAGCAGGCTAAGCATATGGCAGTAGTAGTCGCCGTCTCCGAGGGGGTAACTATCCCCGAGGATCAGCTTGAGGGAAGCTACCAAAACGGCGTGACCGACAATTTCGGCCACAAGTACCTCTCGGGCATCGGCAAGGCGCTCGAAACGATAGTCAGAGACAGGATCGGCTGCAAGGTGCGCTCTATCGAGCTAAACGTAATGCAGCGCTGCTCGTCGCACATCTGCTCAAAGACCGACATCGACGAGGCAGAGCAGATCGGCTCATACGCCGTAAGGGCAGCCCTTGCGGGCGAAACGGGCAAGACTATGGTGTTCAGGCGCATAAGCGACATACCCTACGTAGTTAAGATCGAGTCTGTTGATACGGCGCTTGTGGCGAACAAGGAGAAGTCCCTCCCGCAAGCTGGGTGACAGAGCGTGGAAACAACGTCTCTGCCGAAGCGATAAAATACTTCCTCCCCCTTATCCAGGGCGAGGTCAAGATCAAGATGAAAAACGGTATGCCCGTACACTTCAAGCTTAGAAAGTAATAAAAAACCGATACAGCCGCCCGGTGACTGTATCGGTATTTTTTATTCGTTAACTGTAAAAAAGCCTACAAGATACGCCCAGCCGACCTGACCGTTGTAGTCAAGATAAAGCCAGTCATTCTCATTCTTCTGCACCTCAACGACTGCGCCCTGCGGGATAACCAGCAGGTTTTCGCTGTCTGCCGACGGCTCGGGGTGGAGGTAAACGGCGCTTATGCACCTGTACTGTGTAGTGCCGCTAAGCTTTGTAGTAGTTGTTGCCCCGTCCTCATTATCCTTAGCGTTTGGGGAAGCGGTGCGCTTTTTCTTGCCGGAATTGTCCTCCTCAGCAGGCTCGGTACCGCCGCCCTCATAAACAGTCGGCTGTGTCGAGGTCACCTGCCCTGTCGGGATCTCCTCCTTATACTCGTTGCCCTGCAAGATAAACATACTCCTTGCCGTGAACATCAGCACTATCACCACCACCATAAAGGTAAGCATTACTGCGATAACGCCCTTTACCGTGCCGGCAAAGTTCTCGTCCTCAAGATCCTCCTCGTCCTCATACTGCGAGCGTGCAGGCTTGGTAGACGGCTTTTTATTTGTGCTCTTTTTTTTCTGAGCCATTTATATCATTCCCTTCAAGACATACTCATATATTATAATTATACTAAAAAAGCACACATTTGTCAATGAATATTTGGTTACAGATCTTCGCCTGCAAAATAAAACAGGCCGTGTATCTCTACACAGCCCGTCTGTATGTTTTTTAGGAATAAGAATCAAAGGTCAACCTTGCCCTCTACCTTGCCGTTTACAACGTAGTAAGCTGCATTGTCCTCAGGCTTGATGTAAACCTGAACGGTCTTAACAGTGCCCTTGTTGTTAGCCTTGAAATCAGCCTTTACAGCCTCTAAAACGTCCTTAGCAGCTACCTGCTTGCCTGCGTACTCAACAAATACAGTCTGCTTATCCTCAGTTGCCTTCTTAGCAGCAGTCTTTGCAGCTGTCTTTGCCTTTGTAGCTGTCTTCTCAGCAGTAGCCTTAGCCTTTGTAGCTGTCTTCTTAGCAACAGTCTTAGCCTTAGCAGCGCCCTTGTCAGCAGCTGTCTTAGCCTTTGCAGCGGTCTTCTTAGCAGCTGTCTTTGTCTCCTTAACAGCCTTCTCGACCTTCTCAGCAGCAGCCTCCTTAACCTCAGCAGCTACTTCCTTTACATTCTTTGTATCAGCCATTGTAATGATCTCCCTTCACAAACTTGTGTAAAAATTACTTCTTATCTACAGCGTCCTTAAGAGCTCTGCCTGCCTTGAATGCAGGGACCTTCTTAGCAGGGACCTCGATGGGCTTCTTTGTAGCGGGGTTGATGGACTTCTTAGCAGCCCTGTCTCTGACCTCGAATGTGCCGAAGCCTACGAGAGAAACCTTCTCGCCCTTCTCAAGTGACTGTGAGATAGCGTCTATAACAGTACCGAGAGCCTTGTTAGCCTCTGTCTTTGTGTAGCCGCCTTTCTCAGCGATAAGTGCAACCAATTCTGCCTTTTTCATAGTTAACGACCTCCGTTTTTAAATTTCTGTATGTATTATAGCCCATTTTACGCCTTTTGTCAAATCTTTACGCCCTATTTTAGGCGTTTTTTTCAATATTTGTAGCTTTACATAAAAAAATAAGCACCTTAAGGCATTTATTTTGTATTTATTAACATATTATATATTAGCAACAGCTAACTTTCCTGATGGCGTTTGCAAAAACTGCGTAGCTATGCACTTTTAACAAGCTGTACGTTTTTTTGTTCTAAAGACATAAGTTTACAAAAAGTTTATTTTCACTGACGAAGGCTTGAATAGTATGCTATAGCGTGAACGCTCTCCCCGCCGGGGGCAGTACCCTTGATATCGACACCGTTGCCGCTCATAAGCGTCGCCATAACTGCGCCCTTGACACTTATCCTCAGCGCCTCGCTGCCGTTGCAGACTATGACTATCTCGTCCTCCTTAACAGAGATAGCCCCCTGCCTGCCCAGGATCTGCTCATCTGTGCCGCTGCGCTTTACCACGTAGGATATAGCCTTTTTATCGAATTCCTTGAGCTGTGAAAGGGTCATTCCCTTGTCCTTCTTCCTTGAGAAAAGCCCCATTACCGCTCACCCTCCGTATCAAGAAACGCCTCAAGAAGCAATGTCAGCTCCTCAACGGGCAGGCCGACAACATTTGAATAGCTGCCCGACTCGATATACACCTCGCCGTTTTCAAAGTCCTGTATGCCGTAGCCGCCCGCCTTGTCAAAGGGCGAGCCTGTGGCGATATAGTCCTCAATCTGCTCGTTTGAAAGCGTCTTAAAGCCCACGAGCGTCGTGTCTGACGAGCTTTTCGTCCTTCCCCTGCATGATACGGCTATGCCGCTGATAACGCTGTGCACACGCCCTGAGAGTGCCGAGAGCATTTTCACCGCCTCATCGTGCCCTGACGGCTTGCCGAAGATCTCATCATCGACCACGACGGTCGTGTCAGATCCTATGACTATCGCCTCGGGGTACTGCCTTGCGACGGCGAGGCATTTCTCCCTTGCGAGATACTCGCTCGCCATTTTTGCGGGCATATAATCCGGCAGCGTCTCGTCTGTGTCGGCGGGTATCACCTTAAACTCACCTGCCATACAGGAAAGCAGCTCCCTGCGTCTCGGCGAGGCTGAGGCTAAGATAACCTCTCTGCCCGCAAGGCGCCTTTTGAGCCTGTCAGCCCTGTCAAGGGTCGCCTTATCTGCTTTTATAAGTTCTTGCATACTCAACATTCCTTACTAAAACGGCAGCACTCATAAATAAGAATGCCGCCGTAATGAAAACTTATTCTATAGTAAGCGACATCAGCCTTTCGACATAGGCCGCCCGCAGATGCTGTGAGCGGGAAATATCAGAAGATCCTTGTCGTTTACTGTAATACAGCCCCACATTCGGAACAGAACCTTGTTCCTGCGACCTCTTTGTTTCCGCAGCTTGTGCAGAAGATAAACTGCGGTGCATTTGCCGCAGCGGGCACGGGTTCAGGCTGCTGTGTCTCAGGTATAGGGGCAGGCTCGGGTATCGGCATAGGCTCGGGAAGCGGCTGCATCTCGGGCGGCTGATACTCGGGGATAGGGGGCAGCTCGTTTGCGGGCTGCTCGGGCTGCTCCGGCTCGGGGGCGGGTGTCGGCTCTTCTATAGGAGCGGGCACAGGCTCGGGAACGGGCGAGGGTGCAGGCTTGTCGGGCATTTCTGCCGGTACGGGTACAGGTGCAGGCATAGGTGTCGGCATAGGCTGCTGCATCATAGGTGCGCCCTGCGGTACAAAGCCCTGCGGCGGAACAGGCGGCTGCTGCATAGGGGGAGCCCACGGGCTCGGCTGCTGCGGCTGCATCGGCTGCTGCATAGGCTGCTGCATCATAGGCTGCTGAACGGGCTGAACGGGCTGCTGTGCAACAGGCTGCTTAGTGCCGCAGTTAGGGCAGAACGCAACGTTCGTGCCTATCTGCATATGGCAGCCCACACACTCTCTCAAGCCCTTGAGCTCGTTTATCTGCTTTGTCATTACCTGCAAATTCGCAAGCATAGTGTCGATCTCCCCCGCAAGCCTTTTTGCATCGGGGTCATCGATCATATCCATATACTTTAGCTTTGCAATACGCCCTATCTCGGTGTATTTGTTGTTGATATCCGCAAGGTGCTGATTTATCTGCCTGTTGAGCTGGTTTATCTGCCCTGCGTTGGGGTTTGAGTTAAAGAATGCCATATTTGAACTCCTCCTATATATAAAAAATAATGTACGTTTTTGCTTTTGTTTTGCTGCGAAGGGGAATTGGAATTTATCTCAATGCACAATGCACAATTCACAATGCACAATTATTGTGTCGGCTGCGCCGACATATGCCCATTCGGGCTTGTTAGGGAAGCGAAATCGCTTATTTTAGGCATTATCGTTAGGGTGAACGGCCGATATGGCGCTTGTCATCTTCGATGACAGCTAAGTTTGCAAGCAAACTTACATAACATCGCCGAAGGCGATACCTTCATT
>JAFRYW010000219.1 GCA_017442845.1 Ruminococcus sp. | reverse complement strand
GTCAGGGAGATAGTTTTCGGCGTGGGCTTTGCGCTGACCCTGCCTATGTTTTTCGGGCTTGACGGGGTGCTCTATTCAATGCCCGTATCCGATGTGCTGACGTTTATCATTTCAGCGATAGTTATTGTCAAAACATACAAGACACTCTCCGCCCCCAATACAGCACACGCCCTAAAGGAGCAAACGGCGTAAGGGAACGGCAGTGATAAGGAAAATGAGAATTTAGCGATGCTAAGAGGTGCGTTGCGAAGGGGGTACGGGGGGCACTTGCCTACTAAGAAGGCAGGCAAAGCCCCCCGATAAGCCGCCGGAGCGATGAACCAGGTCTTAGCTCTGCGCTATGGGGCATTTTCCCCCACCCTGGGCCCCCTCCCCAAAGGGGAGGGGGCTAAAAAGAGTGCCCCACAAATTCCAATTTACCCTATCAAACCGATATTAGCCTGACAGACAAAGGAGAAGCTATGGAAATAACCTATATTCATGAGCCGAACGATCTGCAATGCGGGCAGGCGGTGCTTGCTATGTTGACGGGGGAGTCGGTGGAAAGGATAGTCTCACTGCTTGGCAACGAGCGGGAGACAACGCTTAAGGAAATGAAGCAGACGCTTCGCAGCTTTGGCTTTACCGTGAGTGATGAGCGCTGCGAGGTGAGCGACAGGTCGCAGCTGCCGAGGCTGTGTATGCTAAGCCTTGAAACGCCACGCTGCTGGCATTGGTCACTCTTCTGCGAGGGGGTGTTCTATGACCCCGAGCACGGCGTTATGGACGATTTCCCTACGGCAAAGCGTAAATATTACTGGGAGATCACCACTGACAGGTAAGTGATAATATGTAAGGCAGCACTGCACGGCTCTTGTGCGGTGCTGCCTTATTGCTTTTACCTGTAGTGGGCTTGTGTTATGTGTCGGCGGCTTCTGTGAGCCTTTCGAGCTCTGTGGCGAAAAGCTCTATGAAGGCCTCCTCCTCGGCTCTCAAGGCTGCCTTGCAGCGGGCAAGCTCGTCGGTGTCAAGACGTTCAGCGCCCAGAAAGCTCAGCCTTGAGGCTGCAAGCTCGGTCTTTATGACTGTCTGCTCGTATTCAGCCCCCAGCATCAATAGTGCCGATGAGATCTCACGGTTCAGCACGCCCGAGGTGGTCATTCCCATAGTATCGAAAAGCGTGTCATTTGCTATCGCACCTATGATGACATCATATTCGGCAAGGGTATCGGGCTGTGAGCGGCGGTTTGCAAAGATGTAGTCAAACCACTCATCTCCCCGCTCCAGCCGCTTGATCTTCAAGCCGTCAAGCGACAGGGAATACTTATTAAGTATCGTTTTAAAGCCCCGCTTTTCCCTTGCCCAGCGCTTGCAGAAGTCCTTGTCACGGGAAAGGTAGAAGCCCTGCCCGAAGTCGGCGTTTTTTCGCCCGAAATGTATATCGGGGCGGGGGATAATGTCAAACCCTGCGTGATAAAGGGTGATATCAGCCATAGACTATTCCTCGCCGGGGTATTTCATGCCCCAGTTCTCACGGCATTTGTCCATTATCTCCATAACTGCTGTAGTTGATGAATGGGGGACGAGCACGCTCTCCTTCAAGCCGCCGTTGAGACACTTATGTACTTCACGTATCTCGTATTCGTAGCCGTTTACCTCGTTCGGGATCTCAAGGCGCTCTATCACCTCGGTGTTGTCATCATAAAGCGTTACCTCGCAGCAGCAGAAAAACCAGTCTGCAAAAACGATCGAGCCCTTGTCGCCCGAGATCACAGCACGGTTTATGCAGGGCAGCTCAAAGCCTGCGTCAATGCTTGCGTAGGCGTTTTCATATTTTAGTATAAGTGAGTTTGATAGGTCTACACCGTCCTTGCCGATGTGTGTGCAGGAGACTATTTCCTCGGGCTTTTGCCCCAGAAAGTCGAGCGCAAAGGTCAATGGATAAACTGTAAGGTCTAAAAGCGCCCCGCCGCCGCACTCGGGCGCAAAGAGACGGTCGCTCTTGTCGTATTTTACCAGGTTGCAAAAGTCTGCCTTAAGGTAGCGTGGTGTGCCTATCCTGCCGGCTCTTACCCATTCAAGCGCCTTAAGATATACGGGGCGGCACTTCATCCACATAGCCTCCATAAAGAATAGCTCCTTTTCCTTTGCCTTGTCAAGCATTTTTGCAAGCTCTTCACCGTTTAGCGCCGCCGACTTTTCGCACAGAACGTTCCTGCCGTTTTCAAGGCAGAGCATTGTGTCCTTGTAGTGGCTCGACATAGGGGTGGCGATATACACTACATCTATATTACTGTCCTTTACTAGTTCCTCATAGCTTCCGTAGGCCTTCTCAAAGCCGAACTCGTCAGCAAACTGTTTAGCCCTTTGCGGTGTGCGTGACCCCACGGCATAAAGCCTTGCGCCCTGTGTGCCCTTTAGCCCCTCGGCAAAGGTGTGAGCTATCCTCCCCGTTCCGATTATCGCCCAGTTTATATCCTTCATAATGATACCTCCTTGAACGCTAAATTGGAATTTGTCTCAATGCACAATTCACAATGCACAATGCACAATTGAGGTGGTGGGCTTCGCCCACGAATTATAAAGGCGGCTGCGAAGGGGTTCGGGGGCACTTGCCTACTTCGAAGGCAGGCAAAGCCCCCGAAATACGGGCGTGAGGCTTGCTTTAACCTTAACTTAGCTTTGGGCGTGAAACAAATATAAAAGCTTGTATTACAAGCGATAAGCTAAGGCTT
>JAFRYW010000218.1 GCA_017442845.1 Ruminococcus sp. | reverse complement strand
GCCCCGTACAAAAAGCCAAACGGGCAGCTAGGCAGCCCTGTGGAGCTTGATGTTTACAAGGAGAGCGACACGAGCTTTGCGCTTAAGAGCGATGATGCGCTTATCGACATCTACCTTGCAGACCCCGAAAAGACCGACCAGAGGTGGAGCGACCTTCAGGGGCTCAGCGTTTACACCTATGACCCCACAGCCCCCGAGTCAAAGGACGACCCGACCCCCGATCCGAGTGCGGTAGATGCGCTTGCGAACCTTGAGCGGGTGCACCGCTTCTACAGCGAGAATTTCGGCTTGAACGGTATTATGGAAGGCGGCGCAAGGTTCCCCGTGTATGTGGGGCTTTACGGCTATGAGGGCGACAATTACCAAAACAATGCGGCTATCTACGGCGGCTCATATATGGTCATAGGCATAGGCACGCAGAATGAGGACGGCACGGTAAAGGACGCCGCTATGTCTGCATACCTTGACGTAATGGCGCACGAATACACCCATGCTGTCATCACCAACTCGTCAATGCTCGAGGCGAGGACATACGATACTGAAAACGGCGAAAGCTATGAAAAAAGCGTTCAGAGCGCTTTTCACGAGGGCTATGCCGACATCTTCGGTGAGTTTGCAGAGGACTATGCGAATAACGGCACCTTTGATAATGACTGCGACTGGAAGTCGGTATCAAGAGACTATTCAAGCCCTGCTGTTTCGCAGTATGCCGATTACAAGGAGTTTGAGACGGACGGGCACGACGGCGGCTTTTTGATCTCGTCACCCGTTTACAAGGCGGCACAGGCGGGCGTGCCGACGGCAAAGCTATCGTCGCTCTACTACGGCTCGATACCTATGCTGACAGCCCAAATGACATTTAAGGATCACAGACATATGCTCGAGCGCCGTGCGGCAGTAGCTAATGCGGAATACTACGCAAACGGGCAGAGCGATGACAGGAATTTCCTCTCTGATAAGGAGCTTGAGGCACTTATAGATGCGTATGACGAGGTGGGCATACCCTCATCGTTCGGGTTCAGGCTCGATCAGGGCGGCAAGCTTGTTGTTTTAAGCAAGGACAACACCCCCTGCGACAATTACCACATCAAGGTAACAAGGCTCTATGACAGGACAGATTCTCTCCTCATAGATGAGGACGTTAAGAAGGACAGCTTCGTGTTCCCGAGCGACCTTGCTAACGGTATCTACAAGGTCACGGTTACAGACGGCGAGGACGAGAGCATCTCCTACTCCTACGAATTTGTGATTAACGACCAGAAGGACACAAACAAGGCTGACGCCTATCAGGGCGAGATAAAGCTTTTCACACAGTTCGGCGCTAAGTCGAGGGAGGTAGTGCTCGTTCTTGACGTTTCGGGCTCTATGGACGGCGACCCTATCACGCAGACAAAGCTTTCGGCACAGAAGTTTGTAAACACGGTGCTTGACGCAGCCCCCGCTACAAGGATAAGCATCGTTACATACTCAAGCTCGGCACACACTATAATAAGCTCTTCAAACAAGAAGGGCGAGCTTGTCAGCACGATAAACGGCCTGCGGGCAGACGGCGGCACGAATATCTATGACGGCCTTTCAAAGGCAAACGATATTTTAGAAGAGTCAAAGTCGCCCAAGAAGCTGATAGTTTTGATGAGTGACGGCTACCCCAACGAGGGCAAGTATGAAAACGGCAGCTACGCACAGCCCTGCATAGACTATGCACAGAATATCAAGGACAAGGACGTTACTATCTATTCGCTCGGCTTCTTCCACGAGATGAGCGCAAGCGAGAAGGCGGAGTGTCAGGCACTTATGAGCGCTATCGCAACGCCCGGCTATTACTTCGAGGTAAGCTCGGCTGAGGACGCACAGTTTATAATGGGCGGCGACAACGAGCTTGACAATGTTTTTGACGACCTTGCGGGGCACGTTTCGGGCGAGAAATATATCTACATAAGGATAGCCTGCCCTGTTGACGTGCTTGTAAAGCACGGCGGCGAGGTGCTCGATTCAAGCGATAAGAACCTTAATACCAGAACCGATTTCGGAACGCTCACCTTTGACTCGGAAACTGAGGACGAAAAGCAGGAGGACGATAAGGACAGCGGCGGCGATGAAGATGAAGATGAAGGCAAGGACAGCGGCAGCAAAAAGAGCAGCAGCTCGTCAGATGACGAGGTAAAGATCCTGCGCCTTAAGGACGGCGTTGATTACGAGATCTGCATAACGGGCACAGGCAAGGGCAAGATGGATTACTCTATCAGCTACCCGAATGATGAGGGCGAGTATGAGGACGTAAGGAAGTTCAAAAACGTTCCCATAACCAAGGACACGCTCATCTCGACAAACACAGCCAAGGCCGAGGAGACAGAGCTCAGCGTAGATACCGACGGCGACGGCATTTTCGATATGATCTACAAGGCGAAGGAGGACTCGAAGGCTGTAGTTCAAAACAGCCGCTTCAAGCTTATAGCTATTATCACGATAAGTGTGATACTGCTCGTTTTGATCGTTGCCGAGATCGTTTTGATAGTCAAGAGATACAGGTACAACCAGGTATGCCACCAGTGCGGTGCCAAGCTTGCAAATGCAAAGAAATTCTGCAACAAGTGCGGCGCTAAGGCGGTAAAGAAGAACCTCTTCCTGCCCGAGAGCGACAGGCCCAAGCAGAAAAAGGGCGTTATCATCACAAAGCTTGTTTTGATAGCTGTATTCGCAGGCTCGGCAGCGGCGGTGATCTACCTTTACAGAAGCCCCGCTACTACCGTTTACAAGCAGCTTGCGGGCGGCAAGCCCTCATCGGCGCAGAAGGTGTATGAGAGCGCCAAGCTTGAGGACAGCCTTATCCAGGAAAAATACCTCACCCACGCAGTCAACCGCTACATTGACAAGGCGAGCGCTGCCCGTGAGGACGGAAAGTACACCGACGAGGAGTTTGAGGCACTGCTCGAGGGCGCAATAGCGCTTGATGTTGATGACATCACCGACAAGGCGGAGGAGTACCTTGAGGATACCTCTGCCGGGGACAAGGAAAGCAGCCCTGACAGCAGCTCGTCAGAGGCGGAGGACAGCTCGGCCGACAGCGAGGAATAAGCAAAATAATAATACCCCCGATCATCGGGGGTATTTTTGTGCCTTATTACAGCTCTACGCCGTTTTTTTGCAAAAGCGCACGTGCGCTCTCGACAGAGTCTATGCCGGTCTTGTTTTTTACCGGGGCAAATTCCCGCTCACGCTCGACCTCAAAGGCAAGGCAGCTGCTTTGAAGCCTTACCATATCGAGCACCAGCGTCTCGAATTTGTAGGCGTTTGGCTTTTCGGGGCGGATAAGCTCGCCGTTTTCGTCGATGAAGCTCACCTGCTTGAATGCACGGTGAAGCGGCAGGCTGACACCGAACGCCTTGTCTAGCTCGTCGATCCTGAAAAGGTAGTTGAGTATCACGCCGAACCTGTAGGAAAGGCTCCCGTCAGGGTCACGCAGCGTTTTCATCTCATCGGTCATCTCATAGTACTCGACGATAGAGGGCTTGCCGTCCTCCAAGCAAAGCACGCCGACCTTTTCATCGGGGGCGGCCTTTGAGACTACCTTTGCACCGCAGCTTTTGCCCTCGCTTATCACAGCGCCTACAAAGCACGGGTCTGCGATCCTTTGCAGCACGTTGTCAACGGCAAAAACATTTAGCCATTTTAAGCTTTTTGCGTTCTTGATCCTTTTAAACAGCCCGGAGCGCCGCATCGAGATATACCAGCCGCCGTTTCCGTTCGGGGCGCAGGAGACGGTGTCCTTAGCGCTTAACATGAGCTTGCCGTTCACATCTACAGTCGGAAGCTGCTCCTGCACAAAAAAGTGGATATGCGACCCGTCATAGCCGAAGTAGTCATGCGCCTTTAAAAACTCACGTGTCTGCGCATCATTCTGGCTGCTTGTCATAATGAAAAGCGGCAGGAAGGTGCCCGCTTTTTTGGTGACCTCGAGCAGGTTGCCTATCAGGCACTCGAAGATATAGAGCCGCCTGTTTATGCCTATATCGAACATTCCCTTAGGGTCTGCCGAGCCAAGGCGTGAGCCCTGCCCGCCCGCAAGCAGCACAGCCCCGACCTCGCCTTTGCGTATAGCGTCAAGGCCTATCTCGGTAAGGCGTGGTCTGTTTTTTTCTATTTGGTCTAATGTCATAGCGCCCATCGGCTCAAAAGCCCCACGCTGCTCCTGCCTGTCGGTAATATCCAGCACGGAGTAATCAAGGCCTTTGAGCTGATCGATCAGCCGGCTTTGGCTCGTGCTGTCAAGCTCATCGTAAAATCTCAGCAGGTGCTCCTGCCCGAGTGCTTTAAGGTGTGATCTTATATCGTTCATAGTGACCCTCACAAAATTTAAGGATTTTAGCCTTTTTTATTATTTTATCATATTAAGCGAAAATATGCAATAGCTTTTCGTATTTTTCGTAAAAAAACACCCGCACCCTTATTAGGGGTGCGAGTGTCAGCAAAATATATATCCCTATTGAGGAGGGGGGAGTTATCAAACCACGCCCTGAGCCTTCATAGCCTCAGCTACCTTAAGGAAGCCTGCGATGTTAGCGCCTGCGATGAGGTCGTCACCGAGACCGTACTCGTGTGCTGCATCAACAGAGGACTTGAAGATGTTCTTCATGATCTGGTGGAGCTTCTGGTCTACTTCCTCAGCTGTCCAGTTATATCTCATAGAGTTCTGGCTCATCTCAAGGCCGGAAACTGCAACGCCGCCTGCGTTAACTGCCTTAGAAGGAGCAACGATAGCGCCGTTCTCCTTGAGGTATGTTACAGCCTCAGCAGTTGTAGGCATATTGGAGACCTCAACATAGTACTTAACGCCGTTAGCGATGATGTTCTTAGCGTCCTCAAGAGTTACCTCGTTCTGTGTAGCGCAAGGCATAACGATGTCAACCTTCTGCTCCCAAGGCTTCTTGCCTGCGAAGAAGGGAACGCCGAACTTGTCAGCATAATCCTGAGCCCTGTTTCTGCAGGAAGCTCTCATCTCGAGGAGGTAATCTACCTTCTCGCCTGTGATACCGTCTGCATCATAGATGTAGCCGTCAGGGCCGGAGATAGTAACTACCTTGCCGCCGAGCTCGTTTACCTTCTTTATTGTACCCCAAGCAACGTTGCCGAAG
>JAFRYW010000217.1 GCA_017442845.1 Ruminococcus sp. | reverse complement strand
GCAAGCCTCGCCGTCGAGGGTCTTTTCACCCTTTGCGTTAAGCTCGTCGATATAGCCCTCGAGGATCTTCATTCCACGGTCGATAGTAAGGTTAAAGTTTGCCTCCTCCTTAGAGAGAAGCTTTACTATGTAATCATACTTTTCCTCAAGCTCGTTATACTCTACCTTTGAGTTATCAACAACTGTCTTTACTATATCCTTTAGGAAAAGCCCGTTTATGCCGAGGAGCTTTCCGTGTCTTACTGCACGGCGCAGAAGCCTTCTCATAACATAGCCCCTGCCCTCGTTTGAGGGGAGAACGCCGTCGCCCGCCATGAAAGTTACCGAGCGGATATGGTCGGTGATAACACGGATAGAAACGTCCTTTTTATACTCCTTGCCGTACTCGCAGCCTGCAAGCTCGCAGACCTTGTCTCTTATAGCCTTTACTGTATCAACATCGAAGATCGAATCAACGCCCTGCATAAGTGCAGCAAGACGCTCAAGACCCATACCCGTGTCGATATTCTTCTGTGCGAGGGGGGTGTAGGTGCCGTCCTCGTGGCGCTCGAACTGTGTAAAAACAAGGTTCCAAAATTCCATATATCTGTCGCAGTCACAGCCTACGCCGCAGGTAGGCTTGCCGCAGCCGTACTTCTCTCCTCTGTCAAAGTATATCTCCGAGCAGGGACCGCAGGGGCCGTCAACGCCGGCCTCCCAGAAGTTATCCTCCTTACCCATACGGGTTATCCTATCAAGCGGAACGCCTGCCTTTTCGTGCCAGATCTGCTCTGCCTCGTCATCGTCCTGATAAACTGTTACATAGAGCCTGTCCTTAGGAAGCTTCAAGACCTCTGTTACATACTCCCAAGCCCACTCGATAGCCTCCTCCTTAAAATAATCGCCGAAGGAGAAGTTGCCAAGCATCTCAAAAAAAGTTCCGTGGCGTGCTGTCTTGCCGACGTTTTCAATATCGCCTGTTCTGATACATTTCTGGCAGGTGGTCATTCTCCTCCTCGGGGGGACCTCCTGACCTGTAAAGTAAGGCTTTAGCGGCGCCATGCCCGCAACGATGAGCAGCAGGCTGTTATCGCCCTGCGGGATAAGCGGGTAGCTCTTATGTCTTAAGCACCCCTTGCCTGCAAAGAAATTAAGGTACGACTCTCTTAGGTCGTTTAGGCTTGTCCATTCCATTTTCTTATCAATCCTTTCATAAACAAAAAAGCCCCGCCCCGAAATGGGACGAAGCATCTACTCCGTGTTACCACCCAAATTACGGTGCAAAGCAACGCACCGTCACTCGAACCCTTTAACGCAGGAAACGTTTGTACTTTCATACAAATACTCGGGAGCAGCAGCTTTTAAACTCACGCCAAGGCTCGCACCTACCGCCTTTTCTCTGAGCCGCTCATAAAAAAGCCTCTCCGTCACAGCTTTTAACAATATGTAGTTATTATAACACCTTAAAGCCGATTTGTCAAGAGTTTTTTTGACAAACACAGATATACCCAGTATACCCTGTGAGGAGACTTTATAATTGTTCAGTTTTATTTTGCTATTTGTAATTGACTTGAAATGCAACTTATGCTATAATCAGTAAAGGTGAAAAATATGAACGTAAACTATCTCTGCCCCGTATGCGGGGAAAGGCTCAAAAGAAACGAGCACAGCTACAAATGCAAAAACGGCCACAGCTTTGATATATCAAGAAAGGGCTACGTCAACCTGCTGACGACAAAGGGCAGAAGCCCCCAAAAAGCAGGCGACAACAAGGAAATGATCAGGGCCAGGGGCGCCTTTCTCGACACGGGGCTCTATGAGCCTTTAGCACAAAAGATCGGACAGTTAGCCGCCACGCTCACCGAGGGCATTAAAGAGCCCGTGATCATCGACTCGGGCTGCGGCGAGGGGTATTACACCTGCATTTATTCTGCACTGAACGAGCGGGCGCAATTATTTGGTATCGACCTGTCAAAGCACGGGATAGATGCTGCGGCTTCGAGGGCAAGGGTCAAGGCGCTTGACAATATCCGTTTTGCGGTGGCATCGGCATTCTCGCTGCCGTTCAGAGAAGAGTGTGCAGACGTTGTAATAAGCTGCTTTGCGCCCGTAAGCAACGATGAATACGCAAGGGTGCTCAAAAAAGGCGGGGCACTGATCATAGCCTCCCCCACCGAGCGGCACCTGTTCGGGCTGAAAAGTGTGCTATATGACAAGCCGTATGAGAATGAGCCGAACAAGTATGCACTTAACAAATTCTCGCTCAAAAGCACAGAAAGGCTTGAGTACGAGGGTGTGCTTGGAAGCGGGGAGGAAATAATGGCACTCTTTACGATGACGCCCTATTACTACAAGACCTCCGCCGAGGCGGCAGAGCGGCTAAGGGCGCTCGACACACTAAAAACAGAGATAGGCTTTGAGATAAGAACATACATAAAACTGTAAAGGAGAACCGTTATGGAAATGATAAAGGGCTACACCTGGGGCTTCTACTCGGGAACGGGAAGGTTTATGACTAAGGAAGCTGAGGCGTCAATGGAGCGCCTGGCCTCAAACGGCCTAAACTGGATCTGCATACCCGTAAACTGCTTTCAGGAGACGTTTTACTCACTTAACATATTCTCGCTTTTTGGCAGAACGCAGACTGACGAAGAGGTCAGGTTTGCAATAAGAAAAGCAAAAGGGCTTGGGCTCAAGGTGTGCCTAAAGCCTATGGTCGATTGCCTTGACCGCTCGTGGAGGGCAAGGATAAATTTCCCGACAGAGACTGACGATTACTGGAAAAAATGGTTTGCTTCATACACACGCTTTATGCTCTACTATGCGGCACTAGCCGAGAGCGAGGGCGTCGAGATGCTGTGCACAGGCTGCGAAATGGCGGGTATGGACTCACAGACCAGACACTGCGAGGAGCTTATTGAGGCCGTCAGAAAGGTCTATACCGGAACGATCATGCACAACATAAACCACGGCGACGAATTTAGGTTCCGCTGGCTCGACAAGGTCGATGTGATCGGCATTTCCGCCTACTACCCCGTATCGACGCCCGAGGACAACTCAAAGCAGATGATGCTAAAAAAATGGGCCGAGCACAGAGACAGAGTAAGAGCCTGCCACGAGCATTTCGGCAAGCCTATAATGTTTGCAGAGATAGGTGTGAGAAACGAGCGGGGCTGCACGATGTACCCGTGGGATTTCCACTACCGTGACGACAAGCCGTTTGACGAGCAGGAGCAGGCTGATTTTTACGAGACGGCTATGCAGACGATGTGGGACGAGCCCTACTTCTGTGGCTTCTTCTGGTGGGACTGGAAGGCGACCCTTCCGCCCGAGGAAAAGGCACGGGAAAACAAGGACTTTACGATATACGGCAAAAAGGCGGAGCAGGTGCTTCGTGACTGGTACAAAAACAAATAGATAGGGAGATAAAATGAAAGCAAGACATTTGCCCCTTCAATGCGCCGTGATCTTCGGCGGCTTTGACGTGGGGGAGGCAAGAACAATAAGAAAGCTTAATGACCGCTGCGGCTACAAAAGCATCGAGATAACCGAGCCGCTTGGCGGGGCAACAGTTAAAAGCATACTTTCGGGCAAGCCCGACAAAGCGGGCGGCGAGCTGCCCGATAAGCGTTATCTTATAATAAACGGCGGCGGGGCTAACGCCGCAAGGCTTATGGATCTGATAAAGGCCGAGGGCATTGAGGTAGGTCTTCGGGCTATGGTGACGCTGCACTCGCAGGAGTGGACGCTCGAGCACCTTATAAGCGAGCTTATTTCCGAGCATAAGGAGATGAGCGGTATATGAAAAAGAGCAAGTACAAGGCCATATTCTACATCGTATTTTCGGCGTTTTCCTTTGCGTTTATGTTCGCCTTTGTGCGAATGGCAGGCGACCTGCCGACCTTTCAGAAGGTGTTTTTCAGAAACTTTGTGGCGCTGATCATCGCTGTGATAACTCTTATAAAAACAAAAACGCCCTTCAAGGTAGAGGGCAAGAAAAACAATCTGGTGCTTTTTGTACGTGCCGCAGCCGGAACGGCAGGTATGCTCGGTAACTTCTACGCTATCGACAAGCTTGTACTTAGCGACGCATCAATGCTCAACAAAATGTCACCGTTTTTCACGATAGTTTTTTCATTCATTTTCCTTAAGGAAAAGCTGACGCCCTTTCAGCTGCTGACAGTCATCGGGGCGTTTGTAGGTGCACTTTTCATTATAAAACCGAGCTTTGCATATGCCGAGTTCTTCCCGGCGCTGCTTGGGTTCCTTGGCGGGATGGGTGCGGGGCTTGCATATGCTTGTGTACGTTATTTAGGACAGCACGGTGTGCAAGGCAAGGTCATAGTAGCATACTTCTCGGGCTTTTCCTGCCTGGTAACGCTCCCCTACCTGATATTTGCGGGTAAGCCAATGACGGCAGCGCAGCTTTTATGCCTGATAGGTGCGGGCGTTGCAGCAGCAGGCGGGCAGTTCGGCATTACCGCTGCCTACACACACGCCCCCGCAAGAGAGATCTCGGTCTACGATTACTCGCAGCTTATTTTCACGACGATCCTAGGCTTTTTCCTGTTTGGCGACATTCCCGACAGGTGGAGCTTTCTTGGGTATTTCATCATCGTCGGCATGGCTGTGCTGGTGTTCTTTTACAACAATGTTTGGCATACGCAAGACAATCAGAAGAAAGCATAAAAACAACCGCTTAGCTTTTACACTAAGCGGTTTTATCTTTACAATTACTTAGAAGCGATAAATCTCTTCAGCTCGCCGATAGACAAGCACTTTTCGACTGCAACGTCCATAGAGATCTTTCTCTCCTTAACGAGTTTAGCAAGCTCCTGGTCGAGCGTCTGCATTCCGAACTGCTTACCGGTCTGCATAGCCGAGCCGATAAGGTGAACCTTGTCGTCACGGATCATAGCCTTGATATTATCTGTTGCATTGAGTATCTCGCAGCAGGCTACACGGCTTGTGCCGTCCATTGTACGGCAAAGCGTCTGTGTGCAGATACCGACGAGAACCGAAGCAAGCTGAGTTCTGATCTGGTGCTGCTGGTGTGCAGGGAAAACGTCGATGATACGGTCGATAGTAGAGGCAGCGTCTGTTGTATGAAGTGTAGACATTACCAAGTGACCTGTTTCAGCGGCGGTTACGGCAGCTTCGATAGTCTCGAAGTCACGCATTTCTCCGACGAGTATGATATCGGGGTCCTCACGAAGGGCTGCACGAAGCGCCATTGAGAAGCTCGGTACATCGGGGCCTATCTCTCTCTGGTTTACCATACATCTCTTATGAGCGTGCATATACTCGATAGGGTCTTCAACTGTGATTATGTGTGCTGACTTATGTATATTAACGTGGTCGATCATAGCTGCAAGGGTCGTAGATTTACCGGAACCTGTAGGGCCTGTTACAAGCACAAGGCCACGGGGGCGCATAGCGAACTCACCGAGAACAGGCGGAAGATCAAGGTCTGCAAGTGTAGGAATATCGTTACGGAGAAGACGGATAGCGATAGCTGTATTGCCTCTCTGACGGTATACGTTAACTCTGTGACGGAAGCCTCTTGTAGAAACGAATGTAAAGTCGGTATCAATATGATCCTTGATCTGCTGGCGCTGCTTATCAGAGCACATATCGTCACAGATCTGCTGTATCTCGATCTCGGTCATATCAGGGTAGCTTGAAAGCTTTCTCAAAGCACCGCCCTGTCTTACGATAGGCGGTATACCTACTGTAAAGTGCAGGTCAGAGCACCCGAGAGCACGGGATTCGTCAAGGATTTTGTTAATATCAACTGTTGCCATAATTGTTTTCCTCCATTATCTTTATTTTGCGGGGGACATTTTCTGCCTTCCCTAAAAATCAATTTTATCCAAAAAAGCGGACTATTAAACCGCAAAGGTAACACGCACGAGCTCGCTTATAGAGGTCTTGCCGTCCTGAACAAGCTTTGAAACGTTGTCACGAAGCAGAAGCATTCCCTGCTGCTTTGCAAGCACCTGTATCTCGGAAGCTCTTGCACCTGCTGTGATAAGCTCCTTCATCTCGGGGGTGTTCAGCAAGATCTCATGGATAGCCGTTCTGCCCCTAAAGCCTGTATTATTGCACTTAGGGCAGCCGACAGGGTCATATACCTCAACCGAATGATCGAGCCCCATAAGCTCATTATCCTGATCTGTAGACATTCTGGCTTTCTTACACTCACAAAGCACCTTAGTAAGACGCTGTGCAACGATACCGATAAGCGATGTAGCGACCATATAGCCCTCAACGCCCATATCGACAAGTCTGGTAACTGTCGAGGAAGCGTCATTAGTATGCAGGGTCGAGAGCACAAGGTGCCCCGTGATAGCCGCACGGATAGCGATAGAAGCAGTCTCAGCGTCACGCATCTCACCGACCATTATGATGTCAGGGTCCTGACGGAGGATAGAACGAAGCGCTGCGTCAAAGGTCATGCCCGCCTTTTCGTTTATCTGACACTGGTTGATGCCGTCGATCTTCTTTTCTACAGGGTCCTCAACGGTGATAACGTTGAGGTTTGGCTTAGCCTTTTCACCAAGCGCCGCATAAAGAGTAGTAGATTTACCCGAACCGGTAGGCCCCGTTACAAGGATAACGCCCTCCGGCACCTTCAAGCAGTCAAGGAAGCGCTTATAGTTATAGTCAGTCATACCAAGATCCTGTATCTTTCTTACGGCGCTGTCGCCTGCAAGGATACGGAGAACGATCTTCTCGCCGTATACCATAGGAAGGTTAGATACACGAAGGTCAACGGTATTGCCGTCGATAACCTGCGTCATACGGCCGTCCTGCGGGATACGCTTTTCTGCGATATTCATTCCGCTAAGGATCTTAAAACGTGTAGCCAAAGCGTTATGCAGCTGAGGCGAAAGTGTCATCATCTCGACCAGGTCGGAATTTATTCTTATCCTGATCTTAGTCTGGTTCTTAAACGGCTCGATATGGATATCCGAGCAGTCCTGACGGTAAGCGTTCTCAACGATAGCCGTTGCAAGCTTAACGATAGGCGCCGAATCGATCCTCTCTGCGGAGAGGTCAATATTGTTAAGGTCAAGCTCCTCCTCGTCCTCGGCAAGCTCCTGCTCAGCCTGCTGAACAACGGCGCTGGCCTGTCCCTCGGAATACATCTTACCTATTGCTTTAGAAATAGCAGATTTAGTTGCAAGCACCGGGTTGATATTACAGCCCGTCAAAACTCTAAGGTCTTCAAAAACGTAGAAGTTGATAGGGTCGTTAGTAGCAACGGTCATACGCTTGCCCATTTTGCTTACAGCGATAACCGTATACTTTCTTGCAGTTGCCTCCGGTATCTTCTTGACAACATCAGGGATAAGCGTAGTATTGTCAAGGTCACAGTAAGGCACGTTAAGTCTTTCAGCAAGCACCTTTGCGAAATCCTCCTCGGAAATAAAGCGCATTTCCGTGATAACGTCGCCGAAAAGCTTACCCTTAGACTCCTTCTGCTTGGCTAGTACCTGCTGAAGCTGTTCCTCTGTGATAAGCTGCTTCTCAACAAGGTACTGTCCGATCGGTCCATTTCTCATGGGGCTATTACTCCTTCTCGCAGCCTTGGATTTTTGCAAAAGGCGTACTCCCCGCCCCCGAGAACGCTGCTGCGGTCATTCTCTATAAATTTATAAAAGCACTTGTAAAATTTACAAAATTATGTTAAAATATATGTAATGATATATAGGAGGAATAAAAATGGATGAATTATTACCCTACTACATCGTGATATACACCTTTGTAGTTTTATTCGGTGCATCTATCGGCAGCTTTTTGAATGTCTGCATTTACCGCCTGCCGAAGGAGGAATCGCTGATCAAGCGAAACTCTCACTGCATGACCTGCGGTGAAGAGATAAAACGGCGTGACCTGATCCCGATAGTAAGCTGGTGCCTGCTAAAAGGCAAATGCCGAAGCTGCGGCGCACCTATCTCACCCCGCTACACGATAGTTGAGTCGTTAAACGCCGTGCTTTATCTGCTGGTATTTCTATATTTTGATGTTATGCAGTCGCCCATGCACGCAATACTTATCTGCCTGCTCTTCTCTGCGCTGATCGTTGTGTTCTTTATGGATTGGGATACGCAGCTTATTTCAAACTACGTTGTTATCTTTATCGCAATTCTTGCAGTTTTAGAGTTTTTCTTCTCTGATTACACCTATATAACCGATATGAACGGCCTTCCTGCCGACAAGCCTTGGCTCTCGCAGGTGATAGGCATATTTGCCGTAAGCGTTCCCCTGCTTCTGATCGAGCTTTTCTCAAAGGGCAAGGCTATGGGCAGAGGCGATGTTTACCTAATGGCTGCGTGCGGCGCATTTTTAGGCGTCGGCGGTGCCTTGATAGCATTGTTCATAGCCCTTATCACAGGCTCGGTCGCAGGAATGATACAAAAGCACAAGAGCGGCGATTCGGTGTTCGCCTTTGGCCCGTGGCTTTCCGTAGGCGTTGCGATAGCAGCGATATGGGGTCAGCAGCTAAGCAACCTATATCTAAGCTTCACCTTCCCGCAGGTCAATTCATAAGGTGCAGATCATCAAAATATTCCCGATCCTCACGGTCGGGATATTTTTTATATTTCTTGCTCAAAAGAACCTCTTAGCCATATTTGGTTAAGGGGTTCTTTTCAGCAGACAGGCACGAGTGCCTGTCTGTGAAAACAGTAAATATAATTACTGTGCCTTTACAGATTTGCCGTCGAGAACAAGTGTTAAGCCAGCCTTAGCTTCACTTACCTTGATCTTAGCACAAGGGGCATTCCAAGGACCACTTGAGGTAGCATATTTACCGTCAGGTAAAACATTTCCTCCCCATTGCTTTACCCAAATGATAATATAATCCGAATCAACAGCACCATAGCTTGATAAATCAATATCATCAATTACATAAGGGTCACTTTGTTGTCCGTGAATTGTACATTTGCAATTATCTAAACCACTACTATAAAGTTCAATATGATACTGCCATTCACTTGAACAGTTAACGATCATATTAAACGCCCCGCTTGTTAATGTAGGCTCAGTAGACTCCGATGAACCGCCACTGGGGGTCTCTGTGCTGCCGGAGCCGCCTCCGGATTCTCCACTCCACCTTGTGGGTGCAGACGTTAAATATGACCCATTTCCGTTTTCTGATTTATCATTATAATCAAACCAGAATTCAGCGTCTTTATTCAATTCTTTCTCTGTGGATTCACAAATCTTTAGCTTAATAGAATCAGAATAGTACTTAATTGTAAAGGTTTGGCCGGATTTAAGCTGACCCTCAAGAAGCTTCGTATAGTAATCTGCTGTTCTGGAATAACTTAAATCACCACTAACTTCAAAATCCGCCTTTGAACCGGAAATAGCAATGCTATTGTTATCTGGATTTGGATTTACTATATGAATAATAACATTGTGTGAATCGGATGTAGGATCCTCACTTGATTCACCGCCACTTGGAGTAGAAGGGGTTGAAGGAGTTGTAGGCTGATCTGTAAACTTAGGAACAAAAATTGTATCCTTGTTTATATTCAAGCTTGTGATGATTACGTTGGTGTCCTCAGAATACCAACCCGCAAAAACTTTGCCTTCGGGAGGTGTTACTACATATCCGGGATCGTTCGCTGTACCTTCCTTGATATACTGATTATAGCTATCATCAAGGTAGGTGCCGTCATCAAGCTTAAACTTTACAACATACTTTTTAACTACCTCGGGAACATAGTAAACCGTCACGCTATCAGCCTTTTTAACGCCGTCAGAGGAATGTGTCGTTACAGAATAATTCTCTGCAAGTGTTCCTGTAGTCTCTTCCTTCCAAATAACATACTCTGTTATGGGATCGTAGAAGCCGTCAGGATCGGGCGTACCGTTTACAGAACTGCCGTTATCAAACGAGCCCTCCTGCGTTGAGCCGTCAGGCATTTTAAATATTGCTGTATGCGAAACAGCATCTGCATTTGTAGTATAGACTATCGTAAAGGTAGTATCATCGTTAATGATATAAGTGGAAAGGTCTATCTTTGACGTGCCGTCTGTAAAGTAATAGCCTGTGCAGCCTGTTCTTGCGGGAAGGCTGTTCATTGTTTCGACCTCAGACTTTGCAAGTGCGTTACCTGCCACAACATCAAATGTACGGTCGTAAAACTTTCCTGCATATGTTGAGCTCGGGTCGTCCTTTGAATACTGGAAGGATACCTCACACTTATCAGCACTAAGATCCTTGATAACGAAGAAGATATAGGTATATTTATTATTTGCCAATGTGTCATCAAAATACCTTGCCTGCTCCGTTGTAAGCCCTGCAGGATATGTTAGCTGCCTGGGAAAATCAGTATACTTCGCAGGTGTAACGTCAAAGTCGATAGGGTCTTCAACGCTGTAGCTGTCCTTTGCGCCCTTACCTTTTTTTACATTCAGGTTGACATTTACAAGGTCAAAGGATCTGCTTGCATCAAAGCTGTTCTCCTCATCCATAACATAGCTTCCTGACTCTGCCTTCATAGGTGTGGAGTGGATATTGATATCCAAATATGCAAGAGCCTCACTATCCGACGGGTCCATTTTTTCCTTAGAAACGTTTAGATCTATCTGGTGAGTATAATCGCCGTAGATATTATCACCAATAGTTCCGCCGGAAGCTTTAGTCAAATCAAGAACATCGCTTTCGCCTATATTCTTGATCTCATAGATAGTACCCTTACAGCCCTTTCTTGCATAAGGTGTGCCTGTGTCGCCCTTATAATCGCTGAACATCGAGCCTCTGATATTGGTATTATCTATTACGATAACGTTAGTGTACTCATATTTTGAATTGCCGACCTTAGCTGACTTTTTGCCGGGTATAGGGGTTATTTGAGGAACACCCACATAGTTGTCAAGGACAAGCACATTAGTTGAGTACCTTACCTTATCCTCGATATAGCTGATCATAGTTTCGCCCGTGGTCTTTGTATTAACTGTATCGTAGGTATCTCTGTAAATATTCCTGATAGGATCCATCAGCTGAAGGATAGCGCCCATCATGATAGTTAGCAAAGCTATTACAACGATAAGCTCAACAAGGGTAAAACCTGAACTATTCTTTTTTCTCATCATTTACCCTCCTTTAACCTACAGAGCCGGGATGCTTCAGATTCATCTGTTCTTCGTTAAGAAGCTCATCACCGTCATAGAAAATGTTTATATAACCCGTCTCATTTCCTTCAGAATCATATTCCTTATAGTCATTGAAATTTGCCTTTGTTAGGAGAAGATCTCTGCCGTCAACTACTGTATAGCTGCCGCCGCTGAAAAACTCATTAGCATACTCACCAATAAGGAGAATATCTGATGTGCCGTTATAGTTTGTAAGGTCAACACCTACCTGAAGTGTAGCGGAGCCGCTCGAATTAGCCATAGCAATACCGTTTTTCTCGTGAGGAATAGGCGTTCCGTTATAGGAGAAAAGCCCTACTCCTGCACCCTCATTTATTGTTATACCACGCTCAAGATCGGTGCCGGTATAGTTGAAAATATTGAGCCAGTACTTCTCAGGCGGGTCAACAACATCCTTCAGCTCCGTCTCAAAGAAACGCATCTGATACTCAGCCGCTCTGTCCTCAACGCCCTTTATCGCCATATAAGACTTAACATCAGCACCTGTCATATCAAAATCATGACCTGTAGCTACGCCGTCTGTAGTCTCGGTAAAGTCGATAGCATACTGAACATCATTTGTTCTTGTCGCTGAAAACTTGTACTTTATGACCTTATTATCATATACAGACCCGCCGCCTGCCGATTTCTTACTGTTATACCTTTCGGCGGAGTTCATCTGCATCTGTATCTCCTTGCCGGCAAAATAGCTGTCTCTGTTTTGCCTTACTGCAAATAGGATAGATGTGAACAATGTTGCACAGGTCACCCCGAATACTGCGGTCGCCACTATTATTTCAACAAGAGTCATTCCTTTTTCATTTTTTGCTATTTTCATTTCAGAACACTCCTTTCTCAATTAGTGGTGATCGTATCTTAGGAGATTGTAGCCCGAAAGCGTATTTTGCTTTGATTTCTTTGCAAGACCCATTGCACTCTTAGGTGCGGGCTCGTTAAATGCGTAGTACGATTTATTCTGGCTTGAATAGTTACCTGCAATTACCATTCCGAGGCTGACTATCGGAACAAAAGTCTCGGAATAGCCGTCCTTGGTCATATAGACCTTCGGGAAGGTCAGGCTGCCCTGTGTTGCATAAGAATAAGTGCCCTCGGGAGCATAGATGATACCCTCGTGGAAGTTATCATCGCTGTTGCTGATAGTTGAGCCGTTTGTGATCAGATAATAGATGTTCTCCTCACCGGGGTTATAAGCATTTGGATCTGTATCGATCGTAGTATTGCTTGTAAGGTTAAGAGCGAAGTCATCTTTGATATTGGATGTCGTAAGCACAGAATCAGCATCAAGCAATACGCCGTCCTTGCACATAGCCTTATAGAGGCCATAGTCGATAACCGAGCCTTTATACATATTAAATACAACTGTCTGGTTTTTAGACCTGTCAGACGCTGTCTTATATCCAACATTTGTACCTGCATCAGTTACAAAATAGCAGTAATGAGGAGATGAATCAGATGAGTCATTCTTTACAACAATAGTTGGTGCATTACCAAAATCACAGACCCTTTTATTCTCCCAGTTATTGTATCCTTGAAGAAGAATAACAATATCCTGATTTGTTACGTGCACCAGTATCTTGCCATTCTGAGACCTCTGCCACAGAATACCGCCCTGAGCGATCTCATTGTTTAATACGCAAGACTTGTTGATAGAGCAGAGATAATTAGACTTTGTGCCGTCAGTATCTGTGTACTGAACATATTTATTTGTGCCGCTTGTAATTAGTGCTTCGCCGCTAACAAAGCTTCCTGTTGTATTATTTTGCTGGCTCTCATAAATACTCTTAACAGTAGGTGCAGTTGAAGAATGAAGTGCATCATACTGATTCTTCAAGATACCCTTTGTGCTGTCAGGGTTAGCGATAAAGTCCTCTGGCATAAGCTCATACTCGTTGTAGGTATCCTCCATTACAGGTCTCTTGAATCTTCCTGTTGAAGGAAGATCTGCCTGCTTTGCATTAGGATGCTTTGCATTACCTTCACCGACAACAACTATTTTGTCGGGAATATCACTTGTGCACCATACGCTTCCATGAACAGTTATGGGGTTATTAGCTGTATAATTGAACTTTCCGTCAACAACTATGTCGCCCCAGATCTCGCCGCCGACACCGCCGCCTTCAACTGTGAAGGTGCCTGTACCGCCGCCGCCGACAATGATATTGCCAAGCTGATAGTAGTTGATATCGTGAATCAGCATATCATAGCAGAATAGATCCACCTCATAAGGGTTAGTTCTTTTGCTCTTGCCTTCATCGCCTGTTTCAAGACCGCCGTCCTTAACATTGCCAAGATAGCCGCCGCTCGACAAAACACTGAATTTTCCGTTTACGAGAACGAAGTTATCACTGTTCGTATCACCCTTAGGTATCTTTGTAGTGACCTTAAAGCTGTTGTTGTCGGTAAGATCTCCCCAAATCATTAAGTTTCCGCCCGAGCTGTCATCACTCAGACCCTGCATAAAGTAAACATGAGGATTAGTAGCTGTACTGGTATTACCGTAAAGCTTAAGAGACCCGTCCAGTGTAGTATCATTTGTGATAAAATTGCTCTTGGTCTTATCATTACCCGTGATAGTTGCTACTTCACCGAGAACATGAAGGTTATTGAATGTATTTTTATTATCATTACAGATCTCGATAGCGTTGCTGTATGATGTGCTTCTGGGCTTTGTGTTTGTCTGAACATAAGCCGCAACCTGCTCTGTCTCAGAACCGAACTTGGAGGTCGCTGTTATAACGATAGTCGAATCATTAAATCTTGAGACCCTTATCGTACAGCTTCCCATTTTCTCAATGTCCGTCTCGCCATTGATGATAACATCATATTCATAGCCCTTACCGCCGTTATCAAGAGAAAGCGCTACAAGGTTGTCAATAGCTTCCTTTTGTGCAGCCTCGTCACCCTCGGCATTTGTTTTAAGCTCTATGTCCTTAACATAGGTCTGCAAACAAGAGTTGGCGGTCATATACGCCTGCTCAGCCTGGAAGGTCCTGTAGGTTCTCTGGGTTGTCGTGCTAACAAATGAAATAGACGCACCGACAAGTATTATCATCATCAGCATGACGCACAATACCGTCAGGAGAACAGCGCCGTTTTCATTCTGCTTAAATCTGCGTTTCTCCATAAAAACCACCTTTCTGTAAAATTTCACAATTCTATAGGTTCTAATATCTTTTACCGTGTGCATTATCAACGATAAATTACACGAATAAAATTTTTAATCAATATATAGCACTTTTCGGCGACGGGTAAAACCCGCCACCTACAAGTGAAATATTATCAAATTATTAAGCGGCGGATGAATCGTCGTCCTTCTTATCATCGTCCTTCTTTTCATCCTTCTTCTCATCACCGCCGAGTGCAGCCGGCTTAGGAACCTCAGGTGCCATATAGTAGTTGAAGGTCATATCGCCCTGGATCTTACCGGTCTCATTAACGTCTTCGATCTTGATAGTCTGAATGATGAATGACTGCTGGTCGGTAGACTCAAGAGAATCAGCAAACGCAAGAAGCTCTTCAAGAGTGCACTCATAGTCAGAATTGATAGTGTAAGCGCTGACAGTAGCCACCACTGCTGCCTGCGCCGTAGCCTGCGCCTGATCATTGGCCACCTTACCATTGATAGCATCTACCTGCTGCTGAAGCGAGCTGGCATTATTAAGATCGCCTGCAACCTTCACATCATAAGGTGTAACAGCTACATCGCTAAGATCGTCGATAGAGTATGTTGTATTAACGATCTCTCTCTTGCTTGTATAAAGAAGCTCTCTGATAACATCAGTAACCTCTTCCTTTGTATCGAGCTTATAGAAATACTCGTTTGAATGCTCTACAGCACTGTCATATGCCTTCTGAAGATCATCCTTAAGGTTCTTTTCGGCATCTACTCTTTCCTGAAGAGTGATGACCTCATTGTCCTTTGAATCCTTTTTCTTAGATGTATCGCTCATTGTTGTAAACGAAGGCTTGATTATAAGGAAAATACCAATTGCCCAGATAATAACAACAACAGCACCTATAAGCAGTATCTTATCACGGTATGTAAGCTTCATTATTTAGCCTCCTCCTTTGCATTATCTGTGCTTTCCTTGACAGCATCCAGGTTAATAGTCAGCGTCAGGCTGCCGAGAGAATACTTATCATCATCGGTCTTATCAAAGCCTTCAAAGGTAACGCCGCTGAAGAACTTGCCGCCTTCCTTCTCATCGTCCTCAACCTCCTTGATCGCTCTGATAAGGTCTGTAGCGTCCTCCTGCTTATCAACGGTAACCTCGCCAAGCTCAACAGTTGCAGACGAAAGGTCATATGAAAGGCTTGTATACTCGGAATTCTTGACCTCCTTGAACGCTTCATCGATCTTATCCTTGAGCGTATTATCAAACTTAGGCCAAGATGTAAGCGCCGCCCTCTCATTTATAACAGCCTCATCATAAAGCTTCATAGCAGCGAGCTGTACTTTAAGGATATCGTTATTAGCGAGCTTTTTATTGAGCTCTGCTATCTGCGCCTCGTCCTCCTCGATATCCTTTTCAAGTGAGGAGGTGCGGATCTTGATGACCGCTGTGATAGCACCGATCGCAACGATAGACGCAAGTGCTATGATACCTGCTGTTACGAACAGTGAGCTCATACCGCCGCTTGAGCCCTTGCCCTGCATCTGGTCGACCTCGAGGAGGTTGATACGCTCGGTATTCTTATCTCTCTTATAAAGAGCGCCGATAGCGTTAGCAAATACAGTAAACTCGAAATTCTCAAAGCCTGAGATAGCTGTAGGAACACTTAAAACGGAGACCTGAGCCACAAGCCCGTCAAGTGCGTCAACTACCTTGATATAGTCATCGATAACGCCATAGAGGATAACGTTGGAAAGACCCGAGCCGCCTCTTGCCTTATTGAACTGCTCCATCTTAAAGATGTTCTCATTGAGTGCTTCAAGGATATAGTCCTCAGAGCCGTAATCCTCCTCAGAGATAGGAACATATCTTGCGAAAGCCATCTGGCCGTTCTCGAAGAGCGTAAGTCCAAGGAAGTTCTTATCAAGCTGGCAAACGAGAAGCGGCATCTTATCGTGGTTCGCCTTATCTGCCAAAACTATACGTGCGATAGAGTTACAGCCGATATTTACCGACTTTAGGTTTATGCCCAGGATGCTGAAGAACTTTCTGTAGCTCTCAACTACTGAGCTGGGGCAGGCGGTAGCAAGTACCTTTACAGCGCCGGGGTTATCCTCGCCTGCCGCACCTACCTTAGTATATGAGATAGAGTAATCGTCAGTGATACCCATTTCATGGCTCATAGTATTCTGTACCATTGTAAGGAACTGCTCGCCCTTTGCATTAGGAACTATAAGCTCCTTAAAAACGATATTGCTTGATGAAAAGGTTACTACAGCGTCCTTATCCATCATATTTTCCTGTCTGAGATTAGCAAGTACAAACTCAGCAAGGCCGGAAAGGTTTATTACCTCACCGTTGAGGATATAATCCTCATTCTCAGGGATCTCAAGGGAGAGTGACTTGTCGATCTTTATTCTGTTAGCCGAATTCTCGCCCTTGACAATATTGATCTGCTTATCTGAAATATCAAATGACAGCATTTATTTCTTCACCTCAAATAATAATATTTTGATATATTTTAGTTGATATCATCAAGTCCGCCGTAGAGCATCGGGAAGATACCCGCAAGCACAAGACCTATCGCAAGACCCATGATGATGATCATCAAAGGCTCCATAAGCCCTACTATCTTCTGAACGGCCGAGTCAGCCTCTTCATTATAGAAGGCCGCAGTCTTTTCAAGGATCTCATCGAGCGCACCCGACTCTTCACCGACGTAGATGATAGAGCAGAACATTCCGCTGAATATCTCAGTCTTTGTGATAGCTGTAGAAAGCGCCTGACCTTGCTTTACCTCGTCAACGACCTGAATGAACATCTGGTCGATATATGTATTGCCGAGGATCTTGGAAGACCTTTCAAGACACTCGACCATCGGGATACCGCTGGAGTAAAGAGATGAAAGTGTCTGAGAAAATCTACCTGTATAGATAGTAACGATAAGCGGCCCGATAACGGGGGCTTTGATCTTGAACTTATCCCACTTGATCCTTACACTGGGCACCTTAAGTGCATAGATTATCGCTATAACGATAATAACTATGGCGCCGATAAGGATATACCACTTACTCTTGATAAAGTCGGAGATAGCGAACAGCGCCTTTGAGATCGCAGGCATCTGATCCTCCTCCATCATACCCGCAAACGTAGGCATTACGAATGTGAACATGATAAGTACGATAGCTACTACCATTACGCCCAGTACGGCAGGGTAGATCATAGCGCCCTTGACCTTGTTATTGAGCTTGTTGGAGTTATCGTAGTAATCGCTCAGCCTCTGCATAGTCGTATCAAGCGTACCCGCCGACTCGCCGGCTTCGACCATTGATATGAAGAAGTCAGGGAAGCTGCCCTCCCTAGCTCTCAGAGCCTCTGTGAACGTAGAGCCCTTGTTTACGTCCTCATAAACGCCCTGCCAGGCCTCCTGCGGGCCCTTCTTCTCTTCCTGTTTGTAAAGAATATCAAGTGCTTTAACGATAGTCAGACCGGAAGTCATCATCGCAGAAAGCTGACGGCAGCAGAAGGACATTTCCTTGGCATTGAATTTGTGTATACCCTTCTTGCCAAAGCCTCCGCCCAACGCCTCGGTATAGCTTACGCAATACCAGCCCTGCTCATGGATCCTGTCAAGCACATCGTTTGCGCTCTCTGCTTCTAAGGTACCTTTTATGGTCTTACCCGCAGTATCCTTTGCAACATAGGCAAATTTTTTCATTTTTGTAGTTACACCTCCACCTAATGACGTGCCTGTTAAAAGCTATTGCACGCCACGGAAATGACCGCCGTCGCAGTTCGCCAATTTACAAACACACTTTTTATAATTATAACATTTTTTCACACTTTAATCAAGATTTTATTAAAATTTTTTCAAGGAAAATTTGACGAAAAGTAGCCGCTTTTTTTGGTTGTTTTACCAATTGACGATGCATTTTGCACAAAAAAGAGTTAAATATCGCACAAAAAGCGAATATTTTTTTATCTTTGTTAATTCATTTACCAAAGAAAACCTATCACGTCAGGTTTTTTTCGTCATTGTCCTCCTCAGGTTCTTCCTCTATACGCTTTAGCACCACGGGGTGCTTTTTGACATAGAGCTTAAAGGAGAAAACATACGCCGCAAAGCAAGCCCCAAGCTGAACGCCGTTGCCGATAAGCACGCCTATCGTATACGGCAGCCCGAGCCCCGAAGGCGTTTCCTCGGCGTAAGAGCGGGTAAGCCCCGTGCCGACGCCGTCGCAAAGCCAGCTAAGAGGATAATACAGCCCGTTATAGAAAACGGTCATAGTGGCGCTCTCCTTGAACGACTCTCTGAAGATCGAGGGCACGAACGCCGCCATAAGCATAAGTACTATTATAATAAGTATATTTTCCCAGCTCCACTCCTCATAGGCGGCGTGCTTTTTGCCGTCGTCATAAAAGATCCAGACAAGTATAGCCGTCATAACGATAAACCCTATGACCGAGCCGACTATCGGGTCGGTAAAGAAGGCCTTAGCGCCGGTTATGGTGATATGCCCCTTTTTATCGACACCGCTGCCGCTTGCCGGAACAAGCGAAGCTATCCCCGGGAACAGCACAGCCCCCACGAACATACCGAATATATCCAGCAGCAGCATAAGCCCGATACGTGCAAAGGTATATAGCATAGCCTTAAATGAATCCATAGAAAAACTCCTCTGTCAGATGTAATAGTAAAAAAGGGGGCTCAATACCCAAGCTCCTCGTTGACGAGAATGACCTTTATCCTCTCGGGATCACGCTGATAGCCTGTAACAACATAGCCGCAGCAGATCCGCTTATCACTCTTACAGCCTGTGCACATATTATCTGAATTTGCGCCCGCACACTCGCCAAGAGAAGCACAGGGCGTATCAAGAGACAGGCGCTTTGCGTTTGCCGGGGCGCTGACACGCTTGACGTAGTCAACAGCCCGCTCAATGTCGGGAACTATCTTGTTTCTGCCCGCTATGATGATCACCTGCTTAGGGCCGAAGGTGATAGCGGCAACACGGTTGCAGTTGCCGTCAACGTTATAAAGCTCACCGTTCTCGGTTATCGCATTTGACGAGGAAAGGTAGGTGTCGCAGAAGAACGCATCTCTGTAGATCTTAGCTACCTCCTCGGGGCTGCCCGCCTTAGACCTATCCAAAAAATCGTACTTGCCGCTGCGCATTATATCCATAACACCGCATTCATTAAGCGTCATAGAGCCGCCGCAGGAGATCTGCTCGCCCTCCTTGAGTATCTCGCTCACTATGCTGCGTGCCTCCTCGCAGGTGTCGGCAACGTAAGCCTTCATATTGTTCTTTTCAAGTGCCCTTGCGGTCTTTTCAAGCCTGAGCCTGTATGCCGCCCTTAAATTTTCGTCCATATCCATTCTCCTTCTCAAATCAAAAGCAAATCAGTTTTCACTCATTTTATCGGCAAAGAGCTTATCTATAAGCTCCTTTAGCCCCTTGTTCTCGGGTGAGGTGAGCTTCTCATCACGCCTTAATATCTCACCTGCACAGTGCTGCGCCTGCCGAAGTATATCGACATTCTCACTCATATCGGCGATCTTCATTTTCGGCAGACCGTGCTGGCGTGAGCCGAAGAAATCTCCCGGCCCCCTAAGCTTTAGATCCTCCTCGGATATAGCAAAGCCGTCAGAGGTCTTGGAAAGCACCTTGAGCCTATAGCGGCTGTCCTCATTTGTATTATCGGTGATAAGTATACAGTACGAGCTGTATTTGCCCCTGCCTACCCTGCCCCTTAGCTGGTGAAGCTGCGAGAGCCCGAAGCGGTCGGCATTCTCTATCACCATACAGGTGGCGTTCGGCACATCGACCCCGACCTCGACAACAGTAGTCGAGACCAAAATGTCCGTTTTTTTGTCCTTAAAGTCACGCATGACCTTTTCTTTCTTATCCGGGGCGAGCTTGCCATGGAGAAGCCCTATCTTATAATCCTTAAAGAACCCCTCTGAAAGCTCCTTGGCGTAGGACTTGACGTTTGCAAGCTCAGTCTTTTCGTTTTCATCTATCATGGGGCAGACGATATATGCCTGCCTGCCGCTGTCAAGCTCCTTCTTCACAAAGCCGAAGGCACGCTCACGAAGCTTGCCCGTGACGGCGTAGGTCTCGATCTTTTGCCTGCCCGCAGGCAGCTCGTCAAGTATCGACAGATCGAGGTCGCCGTAGATCATAAGCGCAAGCGTTCTCGGTATAGGCGTAGCGCTCATAACGAGCTTGTGCGGGTTCTCGCCCTTATCCGAAAGCGCCGCACGCTGCCTTACGCCGAAGCGGTGCTGCTCGTCTGTGATAACAAGCCCGAGCCTTTGAAAATGCGTTGACTCCTGCACAAGTGCGTGGGTGCCGACAACGACGGCATACTCCCCCGCCGCTATCTCGTCCTTCAAGGCCTGCTTTTTCTTTGGGGTAAGGCTTCCCGTAAGCAGGGCGCACTTAACGCCGAGCGGCTCCAAAAAGCCCGAAAGCGTTTCGTAATGCTGCGAAGCAAGTATCTCGGTCGGCGCCATCATAGCGGTCTGGAAGCCGTTAAGGAACGCAAAGAACGCCGCCCCCGCCGCAACAGCCGTCTTGCCCGAGCCGACATCTCCCTGAACGAGCCTGTTCATAGGTATCTCACGGCACATATCGCCCGTTACCTCGCCTATAGCACGCTTCTGTGCACCCGTCAGCTCAAAGGGCAGCGAGTCATAATACGCAGAGATGTCCTTCTTACGCATAACGCAGCCCGACTGCTCACGGCTCCTGTCCTTAAGCAGGCGCATACCAAGGCTTAGCGTCAGCAGCTCGTCAAAGACGAGCCTGTTTTTAGCGATAGCGCAGGTATTCATATCCTTCGGGAAGTGTATATTTTCAAGCGCATAGCTAAGCGAGCAAAGCTTATACTCCTTCATCACCCACTTAGGCAGCGGCTCGTATATATTGTTACCAAGCGTTAAAAGTGCGTTTCTTACCGACTGGCGCAGCGCAAACTGCGTAAGCCCCTCGGTCAGCAGATAGACAGGCTCGACCGTCTCGCCCGTTGACAGATCGAGGATAAGCGGCGAGGAGATCTCCTTTCTGATAAGGTCACCCGTGACCTTGCCGTAAAGGCAGTATTCCTTGCCGACGCAGAGCATATCGAAGCCGTATTTGTTATTATACATCACAAGCGTTATATCGCTCTCGCCGTCGGTCAGCACGGCCTTGAATATCGAAAGCCCGCTTCGCACAACGGCGGCGGATAGCTTTTTGACAAGCTCAGCCCTGATAACGCAGGGCTCATCTCTCGGGGCGTCTGCGATCTTCACGGGGGCGGAAAAGTCGATATACCTCCTGGGAAAATGGTAAAGCAGGTCGAACACCGTCTCGATACCGAGCTTTTTATAATATTCACTTTTCTTAGGGCCTACGCCCTTTAGGTTTGTTATCGGCTTTTCAAGCTCGGGGGTCATTGTATCACTTCCTATGCCGTGTAGGTCTATTATCATTATAACATATTTTTATGAAAAATGCAACATATACACAAAAGAGACTGCTGCAAAAACAGCAATCTCTTTGTATCGCACCGGCTTTTTACCCCTCAAAATATATTCCGTCTTCATCTCTCAGATCGCCGTAGCCTGCAAGGCCTGCCATACCGCAGGCATAGCCCACCTTGCCGTCCATAACGAGCGTACACCACTGGTGCAGATATTGGTTTTCATTTACGTGATACCATTCATAGCCCATATAATCAAGTATTCTTCCTAAAGTAGTAGTTGTACCCGCACAGGTGAACACCCCTGCGACCAGAACACCATAAGGCGTGCAGTAATAATTATTACTGTCAAAACCATATTTCTCGCCGTTTATCTGTTCGCATACATACTCCGCAGCAGCCCTTACTCTGTCAAGGTCTGTCTTGTATTTTGAATTGCTCATTATCTTCTTGGCAACACTTTTTGCTATCTTGTCAGCAGCAGCCTGCTTGTCATATGATAAGCCGTAATAGCAATCATTCTTATGCCCCTTTGTAAGAGTGGTGAGCGTAACAGCGGCGCTGGGCTTGCCCCAATAGGTCTTGCCATTGACCTTGCGATAAGCTCTTACCTTATATTTATAGCTTTTTCCTGCTTTAAGGCCTTTAAGCTCATAGGTGTTGTTATTCTCTCCTGTTACGGTCTTGAGCTTTTTATACTTTTTAGCCGCACTATCATATATGTATATCCTATAGCCCTTTGCCTTTTCAACCTTCGGCCAGTTGAGTACACCTGCCGTAGTCGATGCAGGCCTTGCATATACCACTTTGATCTGTTCGGGAACATAGGGTATGGTGCTTATGGTGTTGGCCTCACTGGGCTTGCCCCAGTAGGTCTTTCCATTGGCTTTATTGTAAGCACGCACCTTGAATTTGTATGTCTTTCCGTTTTTAAGCCCATTGACACGATACTCGGTTTGACCCTTTGTCAAGGTTATAACTTTTTTGTATTTTTTTGCAGACTCATCATAAACATACACACGGTAGCCCTTAGCATTGTTTGCCGGCCACCAAGTAAGATCCACCCATGTATAACCGGCAGATGAATGAAAAGCCACAGGCTGTTCGGGCGTGAGATCATCTTCGGCATATGCACCAGCCAGAATACCCGTCTGCGCCCCTTCAGGGAGAATACCCTCCGTCACAGGCACTGTACCAAATATCATCACCGCTGCCGCAAGCAGAGCTGTCAGTTGTTTTTTCATATCTACTCCTCCTATAATTTATACTTTATCAAAATTAAGTATACCATAATTAAATATCTATTGTCAATAGAATGCCCTTACAAATAGTCAAAATGACGATTTTAAAAAAATAGGCTCAAAGGGGTTGTAATTTTGTAAAAAATTTGGTATGATAGTATTTAGTATGTAAATGAATATTATGGAGGACTATTATTATGCCAACAAAATATGTATTCGTAACAGGCGGTGTCGTTTCGGGGCTCGGCAAGGGCATCACGGCGGCATCTTTAGGAAGGCTTTTAAAGGCAAGGGGCTACAGCGTGACCATACAGAAGTTTGACCCCTACATCAATGTTGACCCGGGCACCATGTCGCCCTATCAGCACGGCGAGGTATTTGTGACCGATGACGGTGCCGAGACCGACCTCGACCTCGGGCACTATGAGAGGTTTATCGACGAGAACCTCTCGATAAACTCAAACGTCACCACGGGCAAGGTCTACTGGAACGTGCTCAACAAGGAAAGGCGGGGCGATTATCTGGGCGGCACCGTTCAGGTAGTTCCGCACATAACAAACGAGATCAAGGAGCGCCTTTACAGGGTAGCAAAGTCAAAGGAGATAGACGTTGTCATCACCGAGATCGGCGGCACTGTCGGCGATATCGAGTCAACACCGTTCCTTGAAGCCATAAGGCAGGCATCTATCGAGCTCGGCAGGGGCAATTCGGTGTTTATACACGTTTGCCTTCTCCCCTACATATCAGGCTCTAAGGAGCTTAAGAGCAAGCCCACACAGCACAGCGTCAAGGAGCTGCTCTCGATAGGCATACAGCCTAACATTTTAGTTCTTCGCTCGGAAATGGAGATTCCAGAGGATATGAAGCAGAAGATAGGCCTTTTCTGCAACGTTCGTGCTGAGGATGTTATCCAAAACCTCACAGCCCCTTCACTCTACGAGGTGCCGCTCTGGCTCGAAAAGGAAGGGCTTGCTGACATAGTCTGCGAGCACTTAGGGCTTGAAAAGCGTGAGCCTAAGCTTGAAGGCTGGAAGGCTATGATCGACAGGATCAAAAACTGCGACAAGAAGATCACGATAGGCTTAGTCGGCAAATACGTCGAGCTTGAGGACGCTTATCTCTCAGTTGCCGAGGCGCTGCGTCACGGCGGCTTTGAAAACGGCGCAGAGGTAGATATAAAGTGGATACAGTCTGAGGACATAACAGACGACAATGCAGGCAAAAAGCTTGAGGGCTGCGACGGTATCATAGTTCCCGGCGGCTTTGGCGACAGAGGCATCGAGGGCATGATCTCGGCTATCAAGTATGCAAGAGAAAACGGCATACCTATGTTCGGCATCTGCCTTGGTATGCAGATGAGCGTTGTGGAATTTGCAAGGCACGCAGCAGGTCTAAAGGGCGCAAACTCAACAGAGTTCGGCGATACGGAAAACCCCGTAATAGACATTATGGACGAGCAGAAGGACATTACCGAAAAGGGCGGCACTATGCGCTTGGGGCTTTACCCCTGCAAGCTCGCTGAGGGCACTATAAGCCGTGAGGTATACGGGCAGGATCTTATCTATGAGCGCCACCGTCACCGCTGGGAGTTCAACAACGCCTACAGAAAGGCACTTCAGGAGGCGGGCTTAGTGCTTGCGGGCATATCCCCCGACGAGAAGCTTGTTGAGATCGTTGAGCTGCCAAAGAGCGTTCACCCGTGGTTTGTGGGCGTTCAGTTCCACCCCGAATTTAAGTCAAGACCCAATCACGCACAGGTATTATTTAAGGATTTCATAAGAGCAGCCGTTGAATATTCGGGCAAATAAAAAGCTGAGAGCGTTATCCGTTTGGATAACGCTCTGTTTATTTTCAGCTTATGTGCAGCCAAGCCGGCAACTATCAAAGGGCACTGAAGCCGGCAAAAAAGGGCATCTCCTTTTTGGAAATGCCCTTGTATTCATAACTGTCAGTTTTGTAATTACTCAGCTTCCTCAGCAGCTGCTGCTTCCATATCTTCCTTTGTTATAAGTGTAAGGCCTGTTGTGTCGGGAAGCTCGATAGTTACGCCGCCTACTGTGAGAGAGGTGATCTCCATAGTAGACTCGCCCATAATGCCTGTGTCTG
>JAFRYW010000216.1 GCA_017442845.1 Ruminococcus sp. | reverse complement strand
TCAATTACAATGGGAATGCTTGACAAGCTTATCGCAAACCTACAGGCAAGCAAGAAAACTATAGTTTTCACAGAGGGTACTGATGAGAGGATCCTTTCGGCGGCTGACAGGCTGTTGAAGGAGGGGCTCATGGGCGTTATCCTTTGCGGAAACGTTGACGAGGTAAAGGCTGCTGCTTCAAAGGGCGGCTTTGATGTATCGGCTGCCGAGATACTCGACCCCGAGACCTACCCCGAGATGGACGCACTCGTTGCACAGATGGTAGAGCTCAGAAAGGGCAAAATGACAGAAGAGGACGTAAGGGCTGCACTTAAAAAGAGCAACTACTTCGGCACTATGCTCGTTAAGGCGGGCAAGGCTGACGCTCTGCTCGGCGGCGCTACATACTCTACAGCCGACACGGTTCGCCCCGCTCTTCAGATCATCAAGACAAAGAAGGGCTCAAACCTTGTAAGCTCTTCATTTATCCTTTTCAGAACAAAGGACGGCAAGGAAGAGAAGATAGCTATGGGCGACTGCGCTATCAACCTGGGCTACACAGACAGGCTCGATAAGGACGGTAACGTTGTTCTGACAGCCGCACAGCAGCTCGCTGAGGTAGCAGTTGAAACAGCAAGAACAGCCGATTTCTTCGGTATCGACCCGAAGGTAGCAGTTCTTTCATTCTCGACCTACGGCTCGGGCAAGGGCGGTACAGTTCAGCTCTCGCACGACGCAGTTATCGAAGCCAGAAAGCTCGACCCCAAGCTTACTATCGACGGCGAGTTCCAGTTCGACGCTGCCGTTTCCGCAGAGGTCGCAAAGACAAAGTGCCCCGACTCTAAGGTGGCAGGTCAGGCAAACACATTTATCTTCCCGCTTATCGAGGCAGGAAACATCGGTTACAAGATCGCACAGCGTCTCGGCGGGTACGAGGCCTACGGCCCGATCCTTCAGGGGCTTAACGCACCTATCAACGACCTTTCAAGAGGCTGCAACGCTGACGAGGTCTACAAAATGGCTATCATAACAGCAGGTATGGCTTGATCTATTAGCATAACACAAAGGCAGAGGGCAGCACGCCCCCTGCCTTTTTTTTATATATCGACACCTACACTAACAAAAAAGCGGCAGGAAAGCCCTGCCGCCTTTATTTGCTTTATTATTTGTTAGAGAACTCCTTGAGCTTCTTGTTGAACTCTGCAAGCTCGGAATCGAATACGTTTGAATTCTGCTCCTTGATCTGTGTCCATGTAAGCTGGTTGCCGTCCTCATCGGTCGTAAGAACGCCTCTGTAGGTAAGTGCGGTATAAGCCTCCTTGGTATCGTTAGTTGCAGCGTCATTATCGGAAAGCCTTGTGGAGATACCGTAGCTGGGGTCAAATACCTGAGTGTACTTATCGCTGATAAGCTCATCGTAAACGAGGTTATACATCTCATCAGTCCAGTTCGGGTTGGTAACGTCAAACTTCTCCTTCTCGGTCTGCTTGTAGGCATCGTCAACATAAACGATCCTTGCACACTCCTGCCAGCACTTAACAGCGTCAGCCTTCTTCGAGCCCTTTACCCACATATAAGCGTTAACGTCGATAGACTGGTAAAGTGTATCGGTATCGGGATCCTTCGGGATCGGTACCATGCCCCACTCCTCGCCGTCAGCAGGTGTATGGTCGTCAAAGGAAGCCCACGGGCCCATAGCATAGAAGAGTATCTTCTTCTGGAACGCCTCGGGAGCGCCGCCTATCCACTCGGGGTCATAGTAGCCGTTCTTCTGAACATTTGAGAGGAACTCTGCTGCTCTTGTGAGGTTGCCGTCATCAAGATTGTTTACATACTCGTTCTTCTCAGCGTCATACTTAACAAGTGTAGAGCCTGTGGAATGGTAGAAGAAGGGGGCGAACCAGCCGTTTACGCCGTAGAGCGGCTCTTCCTCAGTTGACTGCGAGCAGTACTCCTCCATCATATCGTACCAAGCATTCCAGTCCCACTCGCCCTTCTGATAGAGCTCATAAGGATCGTCAAGGTTTGCAGCCTCGAGGATATGCTTATCATATGTCATAACAGAAAGCGGGAGCATATTGATAGGTGCAACGTAATGCTCACCGTTTAGCACGAACTGATCTGCCGTGCCCTTTACGCCCGACCAGAGCGGGTCGTCAAAGTTTACGATAGAGTCGATAGGCTGGAACATTCCTGCGATAACGCTGTAGGGGAATGTCATGCCCTGCTCGTACCAGAATATATCAGGCACCTGGTCTGACATAACTGCTGTAGCAAGCTTTTCAAACTTGTTGAGAGATGTTGTTCTGCTGTAGTTGATCTTACCGCCGAGAGACTCGAAAAGGGTAAGGTCTGTTCTCTTCTCGGGAACATTCTTTCCGGGGTTGATGTCGAAATAGGACATCCATGTGATCTCGCCGTCAGAGCCCTCGGGGATAGCTGCGATACTGTCCTTGATAGCCTCGGTATCTACCTCGACCTGCTGAACATAGCTGCTTGAATCGCTGTCATCACCCTTGCCGCAGCCTACAACGCCGAATGCCATCAAAAGCGCCATAGAGCCCGCAAGCATTTTCTTGATATTCTTCATAATGCTGTTTCCTCCGTTTCCTTCAAAACAAATTTATCTGAAAATAAAGCTTTCATTACCTTGGGCGGGCGCATTTCACGCTCCTACCCGACTTTAAGTATAGCAAAGAATGTAAACGTTGTCAAGAAATAAAAAGGCTATGTATATTTTTTGTCATAAGTTTTGGAAGGTTGCACAATTTTACGTTCCTCCTTTTGTGAATATAGTACACCTATTTGTAACCGCTTGTTACAGGGCTTGCACAAAAATACACCTTGTGCATATTCTTGCATTAGCTAAAATATCCCTATAAGCCCGCAAAATAAAGCGTAATCGGTTTCGCAGCGCAGAATAGGGCTGTTACACAAAAATACAAGGCCGCTGCTCAAAATAAGCGGCGGCCTTGTTTCATATTTTTGCCCTATTTCATATTTTACCCGTTGACTCACGCAATATGACCTCGTGGCCAAGGGCGTAGTATTTATTATCCTTATTTGCAGTGGTGAGGTTTTCTATAAGCTTTCTTATCACAAACTCGCCCATTTTCCTGCACGGCTGCGAGACTGTCGAAAGCGAGGGGGTGAACATATCGCAAAGCGAGATATTGTCAAAGCCCATTACAGATATATCCTTGCCGACCGTAAGCCCCATGCTCTGCGCCTTTTTGCAGGCTGCGACTGCGAGAAGGTCGGAAACTGCGAAAACAGCAGTCGGCTTATCGTCAAGGCTCATAAAATGCTCCATAGCGTCACCGCCGTTATGGGCAAGGTATGTGCCGTGCCAGATATACTCGTCACGCACCTCTATACCTGCGTCCTTAAGGGCACGTATATAGCCGTTTTCACGCTTACGTGAGGAAACGACCGCCGAATCAACGCTGATAAGCGCTATCTTTCTATGCCCGAGCGAGATAAGCGCCTTTGCGGCGTCATAGCCCGCCTGCTCGTCATCTACTGCAACGGTGAGCACATTTGCGCCCTCAACGCCCTCGCAGCATAGGGCTATATTGTAGTTCTCGGCAAGCTCATTGAGCTCCTCGGCAGAGAGCGACGTTCCAAGCATGACCGCCCCGTCTACCGTGCGGTTAAAGAGCATATTCATCTGCCTTGTCTCAATATACGATGCGGAATTTGACACAGCCGAGATTATATCGTAGCCCAGCTTATTTGCATAATCCTGCATACCCGTGATGATAGTGCCGTAAAGCGAATGCTCGGAGGAGGGCATTATGACAAGTATAACATTTGTCTCCCTCTTTCTCAGGTTGCGCCCGAGGAAATTCGGCGAATAGCCGAGCTTTTTTATAGTCTCGTTCACAAGCCTTGAGGATGCCTCGCTGACATTTGCGCTGCCGTTCAATACCCTTGACACCGTAGCTACAGAAACGCCCGCTTCACGTGCTACATCTTTGATTGTTACGCTCATATTGTTCTCCTTATATTTTTTTGATATTTCTACAGTTGCTGGGGGCAAGGCTTCACGCCTTTGCCTATTTAGATATTATCTTTAATATAGTAAACTACATTTGATCTTCGACATTTCCCGCTCGCAGATGCTGTGATCCTTGCAGCTGTGAGTGGGAAATGTCAGAAGATCCTTGTCGTTTACTATAATATCACGTTTTTTGGATTTTGTCAACGTTTACATTTCTTATTTTCGGTATTTTCATACAGCGGCAGGATCATTCTGCATAAATTTACAAAATACACTTGAAATTATTTTGTCGATGTTATATAATATATGCAGCGGCAAAATATATCCCGTTAAAAAGCTAAATTGAAGGAGTGGTTTTAAAATGGCAAGAATGATCTTAAACGAAACATCTTACTTCGGCGCAGGCGCTATCGAGAATATCGCTGCCGAGGCTAAGAACAGGGGCTTTACAAAGGCTCTTATCGTTACAGACAAGGATCTTGTAAAATTCAACGTTGTCAAGAAGGTTACAGACCTGCTTGATAAGGAGGGCATGGCTTACGAGGTCTATGACGAGGTAAAGGCTAACCCTACTGTCGCAATAGTTAAAAAGGGCGTTGAGGTATTCAGAGCTTCAGGTGCTGACTACCTTATAGCTATAGGCGGCGGCTCGCCTATAGACACCTCTAAGGGCATAGGCATAATCATCAACAACCCCGAGTTTTCCGACGTTGTATCTCTTGAGGGCGTTGCCCCCACAAAGAACCCCTGTGTTCCGATAATCGCAGTTCCCACAACAGCCGGCACAGCGGCGGAGGTAACAATAAACTACGTTATCACCGATGAGGAGAAGAAGAGGAAATTCGTATGTGTCGATCCGCACGACATTCCGATAGTTGCAGTAGTTGACAGCGATATGATGTCATCAATGCCCAAGGGGCTGACAGCCTCTACAGGTATGGACGCGCTCACACACGCGATCGAAGGCTACACCACCCTTGCCGCCTGGGAGCTTACAGATATGATGCACCTTAAGGCGATAGAGATCATCAGCAGATCTCTGCGCTCGGCCGTTGCTAACGAGCCTAAGGGCAGAGAGGATATGGCGCTCGGTCAGTACGTTGCGGGAATGGGCTTCTCGAATGTCGGCCTTGGTGTCGTTCACGGAATGGCACACCCGCTGGGTGCATTTTACGATACGCCGCACGGCATAGCAAACGCAGTTTTGCTACCCTACGTTATGGAATACAACGCACCCTATACGGGCGAAAAGTTTAAGGACATAGCAAAGGCTATGGGCGTTGATGTAAAGGGTATGTCACAGGAGGAATACAGAAAGGCCGCAGTTGACGCTGTAAGACAGCTTTCAAAGGACGTAGGCATTCCCGAAAAGCTCCACGAGATAGGCGTTAAGGAGGAAGACCTGCAATCCCTCTCCGAGGCGGCTATGGCAGACGTCTGCACGGGCGGCAACCCAAGACCCTGCACAGTCGAGAGCATTCTTGAAATATATAAGAAAGCATTCTGATAAAACGGCATAGATAAAGCCCCCGAACTTTCGGGGGCTTTTGGTTTGTTGTTTACATACTGCGTGGGAAAGCTTTATTCCCACATATAGCCTTATTCGTCTAAGTAGCCATCTTTAGCAAACATAGACAAAAGATCATCTTTTGATATTTCGATAGTATAATTATCATAATCATTTGGAGATTGACCTCTTCCTATTTCAAACAACTTTGCATTGATTTGGCCGTTTTTAAATTCACATTTACAAATAATCAAAAATTCATCATACCACCTGCCCGGGTCTATGAGTAAACCGCGTATTCCAAATTGCGTATCAGTTTCTAGTATTATGCTAATATTCTCGACTCTAATGTGGTACATCTCCGCATACTCAACGATAGAATAAAACTCTTCCTCGCCTTTTTCTTTCAGCGCCTTAGCCATTTGTTCATCATAGTGTGCAGGTGTTTTAAGCGTTACAGCGGCGCTTGATGATCCCCAGTAGGTAGTGCCGCCCACCTTGCGGTAAGCCCTTACCTTGTATTTGTAGCTTGTGTTCGCCTTTAGCCCCTTAAGGCTGTAGCTTGCTGTATTTGAGCTTATCGTCGCGATCTTTTCATACTTTTTTGCCGCCGCGTTGTAAAGGTAAACTCTGTAGCCTTTGGCATTTTTCACCTTTGTCCAGCTAAGCTTGCCCGAGGTTTCAGAGGTTGCCGCCGCCTTTACCCCCGTTACCTTTGCAGGCTCATACGAAAGAGTTTTTACTGTTACAGCGGCACTTGATGTTCCCCAAACTGTCTTGCCGTTTACCTTGCTGTAGGCTCTTACCTTAAGCTTGTATTCGCTGTCGGGCTTTAAGCCGTCAAGCGTATATTTTACTGTGGTGTTTTTTGATAATGTCTTTATCTTTTCATATTTCTTTGTTTTTGCGTTGTATTTATAAATTCGGTAGCCCTTGGCATTTGTCACCTTTTTCCATGAAATGACAGCCGATGTTTCGGTTATCCCGCCTGCCTTAACACCCGTCACCTTTGCAGGCGCATCAACAGCACTCGCCGTTACAGCCGTGTCAAATAACGTTTGGTTCACACTATCCGCAAAAGGCAATGCCTGCGCCGACATAAGTGTTACAGCGGCAAGCACCGCCGCAAGCTGTTTTTTCATAAAAATACTTCCTTTCGGTTTAAATCTATTATAAGGAACAACCTTGATTTATTAAAATTATAGTACGAATATATTTATATATATTTAACAACCTGTTGCAGTTTTGTAAACATAGCGCATTTTCTACACTATTTTGCTGTACCCGTCATGATAAGATGTTATCGCAGTAAAAATGCCGAGCTTTCGGGGGCTTTTTTGGTGTTAAGATCATTCACGCTCCTGCGCTTTTTCCTTTTTGATCTTGCTTGCCTTGACCTGCCCTAAAATGAATATCACAGCATTAAAGCCGAAAAGACACATTGAAAACTTGCAAACCTCACCCACTGCGTCCATATCTTTTTCGGATTTCTCCAAAAAGTCATCATAGGACATTTTCTCGTTAAGGTACTCGACCTCGGCGGCAGGCTTTGCCTTTGCGTCATCTCTCATCTTCTCGATACTGCCCTTACCTGCTATACACATAAGCCCGAAGCCTAAAAATATTATTGCAAACGCCAAAAACAAGACCCTTATCTTTGCTATTATCCTCATATTATTTCCTCCCTAGCTGATAGTACTATTATTATAATGTGAACATATAGCTATAAATCGTACAGTGAATTAACAAAATGTAAACTTGAAGCCTTCTGTGCATTTACGATTATTAAAGACATTTAAGGATTATTTAATAATTGATGTGATATACTTTAGTCACAGGGAAAAAGTGATACTAACGGGAGGAATGGATATGTACTTCTCAATTCTAAAAAAAGACCTAAAGCGAAAAAAGACTATGAACTGCATACTGCTTTTGTTTGTGATACTTTCTGTTATGTTCGCAGCGTCGAGCGTCAACAACATCATCGCCATTGGAACGGGGCTTGACAGCTACTTTGAAAAGGCGGGGCTGACAGATCTTTTCTACATCGTATCATACGACGAGCAGGGCGGGTGCGAGCTTTATGACAAGGTGCTTGAAAATGACAAGGTGAGCGACGTAAAAAAAGAGGATTGTATCTTTATCACATCGGACTGCTTCAAGCGTGACGGTAAAAAGCTCTACGACTTTACAAGCACCGCATTTGTGCTGAGTGTTGACAACACAAAGATAAATTTCTTTGACAAGGACAATGAGATCATAAAAAGCGTTGAAAAGGGAAAGGTCTACATCACCAACTCCCTTGCAAAAAAGGCAGAGCTTACAGTCGGTGACAGGATAAGCTTTGAAATGGACGGAACTAAAAAGGAGCTTGAATTTGCAGGGATATTAAAGGACGCATTCTTAGGCTCGGACATGATGCAGAACTACCGCTTTCTTATAAATAATGATGACTATGATGAGATACTTGAAAACGAGAGCATTTACAGCAAAAGCCGGGGCGCTGTGCTTTATGTATCGTCAGAGCAGCCCGAGGAAGTATTGAATGACACGGCGGAGACTCCCAATATACGCTTTTCATGCGACAAGCAAATGGTAAAGACATCGGACATCATGGCACTTATCATAGCGGCAGTAGTGTTGGTGGTGAGCATATGCCTGATACTTATTTCCTTCGTGGTGCTGAAATTCACTATCGGCTTTACCATAGCCGAGGAATTCAGGGAGATAGGCGTTATGAAG
>JAFRYW010000215.1 GCA_017442845.1 Ruminococcus sp. | reverse complement strand
ATTGTGAATTGTGCATTGAACGACAAATTCTCATTTATATTAGGAACACTATTGTAAAAAGGGAGAAAATATAAGAGGTATCACAAGCGGCGTGATACCTCTTTTTTATTACCTCTTTTTTACTGTGTTTGCTATCGAGAGCTCCTTTAGCTCTCTGCCCTCCTTCAGCAGCTCACGAAGGCGGGCGGCGTCGTTATCCCTTATCGCATCACGGTAATCGGTAAGTGCACCTATTATGTGGTCGATCTCAAACAGCAGCGGCTCACGGTTCAGCAGGAAAAGCGATGTCCACATATCCTCATTTAGCTTTGCTACCCTCGTCAGGTCTTTAAACGACCCTGCCGAGAAGCCCGCCTGCTTTAAAAGGCTCGGGCTCTTGACATATGCGCTCGACACAACGTGCGCCAGCTGCGAGGTAAAGGCTATCACCTCATCATGCTCCTGCGGTGAGGCGGTAACGCAGCCCGCAAAGCCTATCCTCAAAGCAAGGCTTGAAACGGTGTCTATGACCTCGGCGGGGGTGTTCTCTGTCGGGGTCATGATAAAGCTCGCCCTGTCAAAAAGGTTGTCTACCGAGTAGGCAAAGCCCCAGAACTCACGCCCTGCCATAGGGTGGCAGCCGAGAAAGCTGACATCTGTGCCCGCAAGCTCGCTCTCGGCTATATCTACAACTGCTTTTTTTATGCCGCAGGTGTCGATGATCATGCCGCCCTTTTTGAAGTGCTGCTTGTTTTCCTTTATAAAGTCGATAGTCGCCTGCGGGTAAAGCCCTAAGATCACAAGGTCGATACCCGAAAGCTCGCTGACGGTAAGCTCGCCGTCTATAGCCTCCTGCGCTAAGGCACTTGCAACGGAGGTCTTGTTTATGTCTATGCCATAAACTATCTCATCGGTGTTTTTCTTTATTGCCTTTGCAAGCGAGCCGCCTATAAGCCCTAAGCCCACAACGCATATCTTCATATTTCTTCGCCCTCTTTAACAGTTATTTCCCGTAGATGACCTCTTGCAGCTCGTCAATGTTCTGGTCGAAGTTTACATCTATAACGCTCATCTGCCTTACTGTGATAAAGCTCCACGTGCCGTCTGCGGGTATGCGGTTTTGTACTACCTCGTATTTCAGATATACGGGTGAGTCAACAACGAACGAGAACATCTCGCCCTCTGTCATATTCGTAGCAAGCTGCGGCAGCAGCACATCGAGCAGGTCTGAAAGCTCGCTTAGGCTAAGACCCTTCATCTTGGTGATGATGTTTTCAAGAACTGTTCGCTGGCGCTGGCTTCTTGCAAAGTCGGTGCCCAGGTAGCGTATTCTGGAGTAAGAGAGCGCCTGTCTGCCGTTAAGGGTCTGCATACCGGAATGTGTAACAAGGCTGTCGTCAGCATCGTAGCCCTTAAGGGCGTTTATTTCGCTCATACCTGTATTTAGATAGGGAATCTCCTCCTCGGTAACGTCTATATCAACGCCGCCGACCTGGTCTACGACATCGCAGAACGAGTAGAAGTTGACACGCACATATCTGTCGATCCTCACCTTGAAGTTGGCTTCAAGGGTCTTGATGAGCAGATCCGGCCCGCCGTAGGCATAGGAGTGGTTGAGCCTTGTGTACTCAATATCCGGGATATAGCAGTATATATCACGCAGGAATGAGGTCATAATGACCTTTTTGGTGTTTTTGTTTATCGAGACTAGGATCATGCTGTCGCTTCTTCCACGGTCGTCGTTGCCACGTGAGTCGGTACCGATAAGCAGCACGTTTACGACATTATCGTCACTCATGATCTCGGTGGCGTTTTTGGCGAGGTTCTCATCGATCTTCTTCTCAGCCTTCTCGATCACCTCGGGCGGCGAGTCGGGCTCTGAGGTGAGGTCGTCATCGGTGACCGATTCAACTATCGGGAAAGCCTTTACGGGGTCCTCGACCTCGACCTTGTCGATATAGTGGAAGATTATCGCAACGGCTGTTATCACGCCGATTATCGCAATTATCACCACGATAAGCAGCGCTATCAGCAGCTTTTTCTTTTTGCTCATTTTTTTCTTTTTCATTTTTAAATTTACCTGTTCTGACATTTTTGCAGCTCCTATTCCTTTTTTATCAAACTATTTCAAGTATCCTGCGAGCGATCTGTTCGGGGGTGCCCTCTCCGCTTACGCAGAGTGCGGAATTTTTCTTGTATTTTACATACCTTTCATCAAAGCGTGCCTTAAGCTCTTCCTTAGTTGATGAAGCAGCTATCGGGCGGTGGGGGTCGTCCTTTATTCTATCATAGCACAAATCAAAGGGCGTGTCAATAAAAATAACCAGCCCCGTGCTGCTTGCGATACATACATTTTGCGGTGAGAGCAGCGCCCCGCCGCCCGTTGCTATAACGGTAAAGCTGTTGCCGAGAACCTTGAGCGCCTCGGTCTCAAGGGCACGGAAATGCTTTTCACCGTATTTTTCAAAAATCTCGGGGATCGACATTGAGGCCGCCTCCTCGATATATTCATCAAGGTCGATAAACGCCCTTCCGGTTATATCGGCGACAACTCTGCCGACTGTAGATTTGCCGCAGCCCATAAAGCCGCAGAGAAATATTGGGGTCATAGTTCAAGTCTCCTTATACTATGGCGATGTCTTAGCACATAAGGAGGTTTGTACTAATTTAACGCTCTGTGGAGCGTCTGGACATACAATCCTTGTAACGGACGATCCAGTTGTGGTTTATGACAAT
>JAFRYW010000021.1 GCA_017442845.1 Ruminococcus sp. | reverse complement strand
GGCCACCGGCATACAATGGCCCGGCGGTGTTGCCTTTATACTGACAGCTTAGCGAGCTTATCGGCGATAACATTTGTGGCGCTTACGAGCTGCTCTAATTCATCATCGGAAAATACGGAAAACCTCTCCAAAAAATCCTCATGCATCTCACGCTTGATATTCTCAACAAAAGCCTTAGCCTCATCGGTAAGCTTTATCTTGATGACACGCCTGTTGGCGCTGTCATGCATACGCTCAATAAAGCCTTTTTCCACAAGCTGAGCGACAGCCCTTGTCGCCTGCTCGTTTGAGGTGTTGATCTTCGAGGCGAGCCCTGACATTGTAAGCGTGCCGTTAACATTCAAAGTAAGCATGATAACCTGCTGAGTTCTTGTAATGCCGTACTTTTTCTTATCAAATGTATCAAATACGAGCTTACGGCATACGGGGTAGATAGTGAATAGGCTGTTGATATAATCTTTTCTTTCGTTCTCGGTCATTTCCAGGTCTCCTATTGCATCAGTAATATCAGTTTACTAAACAATTATAGCAGAATACTTACTTATAGTCAATAGTTAAAATAGTCAAATAATCATATCGAAATCAAGAAAATATAAAATTATTAGCTAAATAAGCCCATTGTCTACAGCATCGAGCGAGCGCTTGAGCCGCATAAGCCCGTCCTCAACATATGAGCGGGGGCAGGCAATATTCATACGCAGAAAATCCTTGCCCGTTCCGCCGTAGAGCTCACCGTGAGACAGGAAAAGCCCCGAAAAAGAGCGTATCCTTGCAGCAAGCTTTTTAGAGGGAACACCGTACCTTGACACATCTAGCCACAAAAGGTACGTCGCCTCAGAGGGGTAGAGCTTGACCTTCGGAAGCTCGCTTTCAACAAATTCCCCCACCCTGAGTGAATTTTTATAAAAATATTCTCTGAGCGCATCGAGCCAAGGCAAGCCCTCGTTAAAGGCGGCGATAGTGGCATTTATCGCAAAGGCGTTCGGCTCGCCCACCTCGTCTGTATTGACTGCACGCCAGATCTTATGGCGCAGCACAGGGTTTTCGCTGTAGGCGGCCGAGGTCTGTATGCCTGCGATATTGAACGCCTTTGTCGGGGCGATACAGGTAATAGAATTCATACGGCACTTTTCGCTGACGCCTACAAAGGGTACATATTCCTTGCCCGGGTAGGTCAGGTCGCAGTGCACCTCATCGCAAACCACAACAACGCCGTTATCATAGGCAAGCTCGCCGATCCTTGCAAGCTCCTCTCTTGACCAGATGATACCTGCGGGGTTTTGCGGGTTGCACAGCAGCAGCATAGAGGTCTGCTTATCGCTTAGCTTCTTTTCAAGGTCATTAAAGTCGATATGATAGCGCTCTCCGTCATAAACCAAGGGCGACTCAACGACATTTCGTCCGTTATTTTGTACACTATTATAAAAAATATTATATACAGGCGTCATAAGAACAACATTTTCTCCGGGGGTCGTCAGCTTTCTGACAGCGCTCGATATAGTCGGAACAACGCCCGCACTATATACAAGGCCCTCTCTTTTCAGCGCTGAGCCGTGGCGGCGCTGCCAATGGGTGATATACGCATCATACCACTCATCAGGCACGCCTGTATAGCCGAAAACGCCGTGCTGCACTCTTTTGAGCAGAGCGGCCGTGATCTCGGGGGCTGTCTTAAAGTCCATATCTGCGACCCACATAGGCAGCTCGTTTTCTTTTATATCCCATTTTTCACAAAATGTCCCCCGTCTATCAACGGGGGTATCAAAATCATAGCTCATTATTATTACCTTTCTGTCTTATGATATATTCTCTTATAACGGGGCGAATGGGCGGGTTGATCATATACATAGACAGCTCTGAAAGCTCAAAAAATCTAAGCTCGGTATGCTCACCGTCTATCGCCTGCGGCACACCCTCAAAGCCGTGGGATATATACACTATCTCTACATTTGAGACTTCATCACCGTTTGGGTAGATATAGTGAGTTTCAGGGCCTGAATTTATCATAAAAAGCTCAAGCCCCTTTGGCTTTATGCCCATTTCCTCGTATAGCTCACGCTTAGCGCAAGCCTCAACAGGCTCATCAAGCTCGACAGAGCCTCCGGAGTAGCCCCAATAGCCGCTGTCGCTGCGCTTGCCGAGCAAAAGCCTCCCCTTTTCATCAACGATCATAACGCTTGCGGCACACTGCAAAAGCGGGATATGCCCGACAAGCTTTCTAAGCCCCATAATATAGCCTTCCATATGCACGACCTCAATCCACAACACGAAACTCCCGCTCGTTCTCCTTGACAGGCAGATCGCTGACCTCTAAATTATCTATTTGGATAAAGCTTCCCTTTTCAATTGAGAGGATCATCTTATCGATACACTCCTCGGGTGCCTGCACCTCCATTTCGACAGAGCCGTCATAGAGGTTTTTAACATAGCCTGTAATGCCGTAATTCCTAGCAGCATAATATGCCCTATAGCGAAAGCCCACGCCCTGAACTCTGCCGTAAAAACGAAAATGCCGCCTGATATTGCGCTCGCTTTGCAAGAGAAACCCCTCCTTACAAAAGCTGCCCGAGACCGCCAAACGGCACGGGCAGAAAACTCATATCTTACCGATCTTTTCAATATCTTCCTTCTCGACAGGCTGTGAATACAGATAGCCCTGGAAGGAATTGACCAGGAAACGCCTGAGAAAATCACGCATACTCTCAGTCTCGACACCCTCGACACACACCTCCGCCGCAAAGGCGTTTGCAAGGCCTGAGATAAACTCGACGGTGTTCTGATCCGACTCGCTGTTTTCGATATTCTTGACAAACTCACGGTCGATCTTTACCGTATCGACAGGAAGCTCACGCAGGATACCGAGCGATGAGAAGCCTGTTCCGAAATCGTCAAGTGCGACCTTTATACCCTTAGCACGGAATGCTGCAAACATATTCTTCAAAAGCGCCGTATCGAGCAGCCTGCACCTCTCTGTTATCTCAAGGCAGAGGTTCTCGGGCGGGAAGCCTGTTTCCTCAAGCAGCCCTATGACCTCGGAAACAAAGTCACGCTTCTCGATCTGTGTATAAGAAAGGTTAACGTTTATAACGATACCGGGGTAGCGCTTTAGCAGGTCTAAGCCGTCAAGCATAGCTGTTTTCAAGATCCAGGCACCAAGCTCGTTAAAGAGCGAATCCTGCTCAAGCACGGGGATAAACTGCATCGGCGGCACAGAGCCGTACTCCTCATTTCTCCAGCGAACAAGTGCCTCAAAGCCCTTAAGCGTCTCATTCTTAGCATCCATTATCGGCTGATAGCACAGATAGAAGCCTGCACAGTTCTCGGTGATACTGTTTCTTATGACATTTATCTTTTCTACCATTTGCCTGTTTTCATCATTGAGGGTATCCTCAAAGACCACAAGCTCGCCAAGCTTTCTGAGCTTTGACTGGTAGTATGAATACCGCAGGAAGGAATATGCAGTCTCCTTTGAGATCTCAAAGTTATCAACCACTACCGCACCTGCATTGAGCGAAAGGCTTAAATGCTTTCCGTCAACATAGAAATCGTGCGAGTGCTTTTCGGAGATGACCTTGTACAGGTTTTCTATCTCAAGCAAGGTAAGCTCACTTGTAAGGATACAGAACTTAGTTCCGTCCATACGGTAAACCACGCCCCTGCCTGCAAATATGCCCTCCAAGTAACGCCCAAGGCTTTGCAGCACACGGTTGCCGAAGCTATAGCCGTATACATCGTTGATATCATCAAAGCCTGTAGCGCCTATCATCAGGATAGTTGACCACTTATGCTGCCAGAAAATACCCTTTAAGTCCTCAAAAAAGCCGTAAAGATTTTTAAGCCCTGTAAGGGTATCGACAGTACCTATACTTTCATTATTCTTTATAGAGCCTACAAAAAACTCCGGCTCGCCCTCAACAGAGCGCAGGACTATGCCCTTGCAGGTACAGACAACATACGTGCCGTCTGCTCTTCTTGCACGGTACTGCATATCATGCCCCATACCTGTGCCTTCAAATATAGCACGTATCTGTTCGGCGAAGGCTTCACGGTTTTCCTCGTGTATATGCTCCTCCCAGATCTTACCTGCATTATACATATATTTCCCGGGCAGGCCGAAATAATCCACAGCCCGCTCGCTCCACCTTGAATAATCGTAGCGAACATCACAGACGTAAACATAACAGCCCTCGGCTATCATCGCCATAGCTTCGTAAATCCTGTCTATTCTGTTTTTACGAATATCAGTAATTCTCTCCATAATAATTCCCCAATTAGCCAGCCGTCTTTACTCCACAACGACCTTATTTTTACCGGTGCCCTTTGCCTGATAAAGCGCATTATCAGCCCTCATTACAACTGCATCGGTCTTTTCACCCTTCTTAGCACAGGTAACGCCTATGCTGACAGTTCTCCTGCCGCATACAGCAAAGTCAGTCTCAGAAAAGGTCTTTCTTATGCTCTCGGCAATTTCCTCAGCCTTAGCGGCATCTTCATTTTCAAGAAGTATCATAAACTCCTCGCCGCCCCACCTACCGGCTCGTCCGTTTACCGACATCTTCTTAAGTGTTTCATTCATAACGCTGCAAATGCCCCTGATGACATTGTCGCCCTCTTTATGGCCATAGGTATCGTTAACGCTCTTGAAATTATCAAGATCGAGCATTATCAGTGCAACATCATTACCGGCCTTGATACCCGCCGAGATCTGCTTTTGGATCTCGCCTCTGTTGAAAAGCCCTGTCAGAGCATCGGTAACAGCCATACGTGCAAGCTTAGCGTTAGCCTCCTCAAGCTCCTCTGTAGCTGCCTCGATAAAGGTAGCAAGGCGGTTGATCATAGATACCTTGCCCGAGAAGTTCTCTTCCTTCATCTCAAAATTATCGTTATAGTCACCGACCAGCTCACCCTCACGCATAGCAGCAACAACAAGAGTTACGTTATGCTGATTGACATGGCCCTGGCTCTTTAAAAACTCGCCCGAGGTATAGAAGCCCGAGGTGGGGGCTAAGGTCTGGAAGGGCATAGTTTCCTTCGACACCTCGTCCTTACCCCAGAAGGTACGCCTTGCAGCGCAGGAGAACACGTGAATGATCTCAGGCTGGAAGGGGCGTATGCCCTCAGCGCCGTTTTTGACAGATTCAAGTATCGTCCACGGGTCACCGTAGGCGATACGGGCATTTACACCCTCCTCTATATCAGCAGTCATCTCAAGAGAGCCGTCCTCGTTGCTGGCGATAGGCGCTCTCAGGATATTGATGCCGTTGAGTTCATAAACAAACGGGAACTCGAGCGTATTTGTGAAGAAGTGCTCATCGTTTTGTATATTAAGATACTTATAGTACGTTTCAAATGCCGGCCTGCCGTCAAGCTCGTAAAGGATAGCGCCCTTAGCCTTATTGACAACAAGCTCCCTTCCGAGCGGCTTCCAGCCTGTGATATATGTAGTGTCTATATGCAGATCGTCACCGCCCAAGAAGAGGAAAACAACGCCCTTCTCGGTATAGCCGCCGTCACTTGAAAAAACGCAGGCATTATTTCCGAAATCAGGGATAAAGGCACCGCCGCCGAAAACATTGACACCGTCTCTTATCTTATCGAGTCTGTTACAAAAGCCCGTCATAGAAAGCCCACGTATAGTAATAAGCATCTCGACCGCCTTGACCCAAGGGTTACGGTTTATGTAATCTATGACACCATCTGTAACGGCGACCTCCGTTTTTGGAGATAGGTCAAACTGCTTTACTGCGACCTGAGTAGAGGGATACTCACACACGGTACAGGTGACAGCCGTGTCATAGCCGGTAAACTCCCCGTTTAAGATATTGCCGTTCGTAGAGCAGCCCATATATAAAGCACCCGGCATCTCACGCTCGATAAGCGAGCATATAGAGTCGATCCTATTACGGTCTACACTCTCGGTAAAGATCTGAAAGAAAACCGTTGATGAAATCATAGTCTTGCACCACTGGGCAAGCTTTC
>JAFRYW010000214.1 GCA_017442845.1 Ruminococcus sp. | reverse complement strand
CCTGCCGTAGTACAGCCGAAGTGTCCGGATAAAAACTTCTTTGCAGCGCCTGCGCTTAAGATACAGGGCACAGGGTCTTATAAAATATCGTTTGCTTTTTGTGTTTTGGTGTAAGGACCTCTCAGGTTTGTGATGCCGCTGCTGCACTTGTCATCAGCCTCGGCGGGGTAAGAGCCGATATATTTGTCTGTAGCTGTTTTTGCACAGTAGACAGTTTCCGGCAGGCCGTCCTTCATCTCGATATAATAGAGCCATTTTGAGGCGGAGCCCAGCTCTTTGTCGATCTCATTAAAAGAGATAGCACTGGCGTCGATACCTGCACCATATGCGCCGGAGCCGCTGCTCGTCTGCTTGAATAACCTGCCCGTGCCTATGCTGTAGCCTGCAGCCTCTTTCTTGGCGGATATTCTTGATATGGCGGTATATACGCCCTTTGCGTTTGAATTTGCAGCGCTCAGCTTTGAATCCGTCACATACCCCAAAAGTGCCGGAACAAGTATAGCTGCAAGCACACCTATGATAGCGATGACCACTATCAGCTCTACAAGTGTAAAGCCTTTACTTGTCTTTTTCATTTGTTTCCCTCCTAAAAAAAATATTATTGCTTACACTATCATTATACTATAAATACTGATTATTGTCAATCAACAGGAGGACTAAATCTGTCACAAATATAATTGCTTTTTGTTGTGGATAATAACCAAAGCTTACGAAAACGATTGACTTCCCGAAATTTCGTTATGTTTTATTTAATTTTTCTGTAACATATTTATTCTCCTTGTTTTTTTGAGTGTTAAATGTGTGATAGGCAGCTGAAAAATATACTAATCATTGAAAAAGAGCCCTGCCAAATGAGTAAAATTTGTTACAAATAATTGTTGAAATGAATAAAAAAATGCTGTATAATAATAAAGGCAACACCGCACGACCACCGGCTTACGCCTTTGTATGCCATCTACTTGCATATTTTTCGTCATATCACCCAAATTTACCGTGAAATACGATAGTATTCCTGCGGCAAATTTAGGCGATCTGACAAAAAATCTGACTGCGTATCTGACATACAATGGCCGTGCGGTGTTGCCTAAAAGTGCATTTTGCAGTAATGGCTTAATATACGAAAAATGACCTATGAGGTATTTTTATGGAAGATAATAAAAAAGACAGGCTCCCCGAGGGCGGGGACTTACCCGATATAGACTTTAAAAAGCAGGAGGAGCTTTCAAGCACCCTGCAATTCAAGGTAGCAGATGCTATCAATAAGGCAAAGCAGAATAAGGACGGCGTTGCCCAAAGCCAAAAGGAAGCCGCAGAGCAGGAGCATTTTGTGATAGATGTGAGCACAAAGAGCGTTGAAAGGGTAGGCTCGGTCGATCTTTTGAGCCATGAAAAAAAGCGGGAGGGCGCACAGCCTGCCGCAAGGCCTGCAAGGCAGAGCGAGGCTGCCCCTTCACGGGCAGTAAAGGCCCCGCCCCCGCCGAGAAGCAGCAGCCGCCAAAGCAGCCGTGCAGAAGGCTCAAAGGGCGGCAGTTCGTCGCAGGTGCATAAAAAGAAAAGAATGTCAAAGCGCAAAAAGGCGCTTATCATCGGCGGGATAATATTTGTGTTCCTGTTTGCGATATTCCTGATAGTTTACAGCTATTTCCATAAGTGGAACAGCCTTCTGAAGACAGATGACGGGAAGATAGACTCTACCTTCTCGCTTGCTAAGGATACCGAATCCTCAAACACTATCGACAAGGAGAGTGAGGAGGAAAGGATCAAGGCAGAGCTTAGGAAAAACGCCGCCTCCATTATGAATGAGGAGGGCGTGCAGAATATCCTTATCATAGGCGAGGATATCAGAGATACCGCACTCGAGGAGCGTGGCAATACCGATGTTATGATGATCGTTTCGCTCGATGATAATAATAAGAGGATAATAATGTCCTCCTTCCTGCGTGATACATATACGCCTATACCGGGGTATTACTCCTCAAAGCTCAATGCGGCATACGGCTACGGCGGCGTTGAGCTGCTCGAGGCGACCCTGCAGCAGGACTATGCTATCAATATCGACAGGTATGTTATAGTAAACTTTAACTCCTTTATCGAGATAGTCGATGCAGTGGGCGGCTTGGATCTTGATGTAAGCTTTACCGAGGCTGTCGCTATGCGTGACCCGCTCGATGAGCAGAACTACTACCTCAAAAACAAAAAGGGCAAGGGCTATATCGACTTCGACCAGTACGGCAAGGACGAGAGCTACACCTATGTAGACTATGAAAACGACGAAAAGCTAAGGACATATATCGAGTATAACTCCGCTGATGATAACTCGATAATGATGCACCTAAACGGCAACCAGTCGCTCGCATACGCAAGGTCTCGCTACGGCTGCGGTGATGACTACGGCAGAGCCTCGAGACAGCGTGAGGCGATAGTTGAGATGATTAAGAAGGCTAAGGGGCTTTCCTTCTCCGAGCTTGATGAGCTCGCAGAAAAGGTCGCATCTCAGGTAAGGACTGATATCAACGAGAACGAGGTCGCAGGGCTTATCCTTAACGCCTTCAGCTATATGAACTATGATATAGACCAGCTCCAGGTGCCCGCAGAGGGAACCTTCTCCAACCAGATCATAGACGGGCTCGACTGCCTGAGCGTTGACTTTACAGCAAACGCAAGGATACTTCAGGAGACGATCTACGGCAAGACAAATATCGAGGGCGGCCAATCCGGCGGCCCGTTCGCAGACGCTGACGGCGACGGCGTAAACGACTACTACGTTGACAATAATGGCGACGGCAGAGACGATAATATGCTCGACCTCGACGGTGACGGCATTGACGACCGTGCCTGGGGCGGATCGGCAAACGCCGGCTGGGCATATTAAGGAGAGAGTAAATGGGAGATCATCTTTTTGAATATGTTTTGGTGATCCTTTTCGTGCTGGTCGGCCTGCGGTGTATGACGTTCGGTATTTCCGGGTTTTTGTTCTATCACAAGAAGGTACAGGCAATGGTAAAGCAGCCGGGGAAAAGATATGTCCGCCACCCCAACAAATACATAGCAAACAGGGCAAGAGCCGATATGAAGGTCCCCGGGAGCGGTATTGCCGTTAAAAACGCTGTATTTACCTATGAAGAGGGCGGCAAGGAGATCATGGCAACGGCGGTCAATCTTGTAGGTGAAGACAATACCTATGTGAACGGTAATAAGACATACACGGTAAAGGTCTCGCCCTTTGATCCGCATAAGTGCTATCTGCCTGCCTTTCAGCTTTATAAGGGCTGCTCTATTCCCGCAAAGATATTCATTTTTGTGATGAGAATGATACCCAAGGTCTTCGGCCTTCTCCTTATTGCGATAGCCTGGTGGACTTATT
>JAFRYW010000213.1 GCA_017442845.1 Ruminococcus sp. | reverse complement strand
TTTTGCAATAACCTTTGTCCTTTTGGGCACTACAGTTGCAGCAGTCGCCGCAAACCTCTCGCCCGAAGCCGCCCCCGCTATCTCCCAATACGGCTCACGTGGCAAGGAGGTGACAGCCATACAGCAGGAGCTAAAAGCCCGTGGGCTGTTCTATGATGACGTTACGGGCTATTACGGGCCGCTCACCGAGGCCGCTGTCAAAAGGTTCCAAAAGCAGCAGGGCATTTCCCAGACGGGCATAGCAGGCCCCGCAACTCTTAAGGCCTTAGGAATATCCGTTGGCTCGCTCCCCGCTGCGACAGAGGCTAATATCTCGCTGCTCGCCCGCATAATCTCGGCCGAGGCAAGGGGCGAGCCATATGAAGGGCAGGTCGCCGTGGGTGCTGTTATTTTAAATAGGATAGAGCACCCCTCATTCCCCGACACGCTATCGGGGGTCATCTTCCAAAAGGGCGCTTTTACCGCCGTTACCGACGGTCAGTTCGATCAGCCCGTCTCCGACTCGGCCTACAGCGCCGCCCGTGATGCCCTAAACGGCTGGGACCCGACAGGCGGCTGCATATACTATTATAATCCCAAAAAGACCTCAAACAAATTCATCTGGTCACGCCCGGTGATAACCGTTATAGGCGACCATAGGTTTTGTATGTGACAAAAATGCCGCCCTGCTGTCGGGGCGGCAAAGCTTTTTTATGGGTCTTTCTTTTCAAAGCGCTCATTATTGAGCCAAAGGGCGGCGATATTCACGCTGTTGCTTATGAACGCAAGCGCTATGACCAGCGCTATCATGACCGCCCCTCTTACCGTTTCGCCGTTTCCTAAAGGTATCAGCAGGATAATAGCCATAGCGATAACGGTAGAGGCAAGTAATGTGAGCATTAGCCTTTTCTCGGCAGCCCTTCGGCGTGCGTCATTCATTTCAAGTGCACTTGAAAGGTTCTCCTCAGCCGCTTGTGCAAACTGCTCGGCGCTTAGCCTCTGCCCCGAAACGATCTCGTTTATGCTCACGCCGTAAATATCAGACAGCATTTCAAGGCACTCGACAGGCGGCAGATAGCTTCCCGTCTCCCACCTTGAAACCGTCTTGTTCGTAACACCGACCTTTTCCCCAAGCTGCTCCTGAGTAAGCCCCATTTCCTTTCTTAGCTCCTTTAAGAACTTTCCTGTTTTTACTGTGTCCATTCAGATCAACTCCTTGCAGATATCCTGTATCTACAGCATACACTAAGGCACAGGAAAAATCTATACCATAAACAGCGAATTTGCCGCAAGCCTGCAAATTCCGCATAAAAAGCGACGCCCGAGATACCGCCCGTGCGCCGCCTTCGATCTCTTATCACCCGGCCCCGCCTTACAGCGGCGCCTCAAAGTAATCCCTCTTCTCCGAGATTATAAGATATACCACCTTGAATACCCCGTAAGCGAACAACGCCGAAAGCGTTACCCCGCATATTATCTTTATCGCCTTTGCCATAACTACCGCCCTCCTGCCGTACATAGATTTCTTCTTAAGGCAATACCGCCGGGTCATTGTGCGTCAGATGCGCAGTCCAAATTTTCGTCAGGTCACCTAAGTTTTCCGCAGGCTTACTAGCGTAAGTCAAGGAAAAATTAGGTGATATGACGGAAATTTGGCAAGCAGATGGCGTGCAAAGGCACCAGCCGGTGACCCGGCGGTATTGCCTTAAATATAGTATAACTTATTTTGCAGAATTTTTCAATAGCTTTTTGAAAATTTCCTCGCCGTTTCTAAAAAAAGTTTAAATAATGTTGCATTTTGGGAAACGTTGTGCTATAATTGTTTTTAAGCGTTTGGATAAATGTAACGATTTCGGAGATAAATATGGCAGATAAAAACAAGACGGGCAGCTATAAAAAGCTTGTCTCCAATACTATAATATTTGCGCTCGGGTCATTCAGCTCAAAGGTTTTGGTGCTGTTTTTGGTGCCTATCTACACCAACTACCTCACCACCGAGCAGCTCGGGCAGACAGACCTTGTCGTGCAGGTCGCAAACTGGCTGATACCTATATTTTCGCTGACCGTGTATGAGGCTATGATACGCTTCGGCCTTGATAAGGCTACCGACAAGCGGCAGGTCTTCTCTATCGGCAACCTCGTGGTCTTTTCGGGGCTTGCGGCTATGTGCCTGATAATGCCGCTTGTAAAGCTTACGGGCATTTTGGATAAGTATATAGGCGACTACACGCTGCTTTTGTGTATTTATGTGTGTACGGCATCGCTTAGGTGGGTCTATTCCTCCTTCGTGCGCTCGCTCGAAATGGTAAGGCTCTTCGCCTTAGACGGGCTGCTTGCTACCTTTATGACCCTTCTGTGGACAGCCCTGCTGATCATAGGCTTTAAAATGGACGTAAAGGGCTATATTTTAGCGATAATCCTTTCAGACCTTTGCTCATTTCTGTTTTTGACCTTTGCGGCAAGGCTTTGGCGGTATATCGAATTTAAGCGGGTGGATAGGGAGCTTTTAAACTCTATCCTGCGCTACTCTATACCTATGATACCCGCACAGGTGCTGTGGCTGCTTACAAATACCTGCGACAGCTTTATGTCGGCAAGCTACCTCGGCAAGGGCTCTACGGGAATACTCTCGGCGGCATATAAGATACCCAACATCGTCTCCTCTATCTACCTTATGTTCGGGCAGGCGTGGAATATGTCCGCAATAACCGAGAACGACTCGGAGGACAGGAGCGAGTTTTACCAAAACGTATTCGACGCTAACCAGACGCTTATGTACTGCCTGGCGGGCGGCTGCCTTATCTTTGTAAGGCTGATCACCAAGCTATGGATCGGCGCAGATTTTCAGGACGCCAAGCTCTACTCGCCTATCCTGATCTACTCGATGATCTATATTTGCTTTACTACATTTTTGGGCAGCGTTTACGTCGCCACCAAAAAGACCAAGAAAACTATGTACACAAGCCTTCTTGCGGGCATTATAAATATAGGTATAAACATCATCTTCCTTAAGCGCTTCGGGCTTTATGCTACGGCGGTCTCCACAGTCTGCGGCTACGGTGTAGTATTCATAGTGCGTGCGATCGACGCTAAAAAGCTTGTGGGCTTCAGGTTCAATAAGGTGATATTCTTCGGGTCAAACATTGTCCTTGTGCTTATGGTGCTTGCAAACTATATTTCAAGGACAGGGCTGCGCTACATTACCCTTTTCGGGCTGTACTTCGTGCTTATCCTTATAAACTACAAGGCGATAAAGGGTATGCTTGAAAGGATCTTAGGCGCAGTGCTCGGCAGGCTCAAAAGAAAGCCGCAGCAAAGCGGGCAATAAGGTCTTAGGTCAACTAAATCAAAATCCCCTTTTACTTTTGTGCCGAGGGTGAGACTTGTTCCAATGCACAATGCACAATTATTGTGTGCGGCGTGCGAAGGGGTTCGGGGGCGACCGCAAAGCCCCCGAAATA
>JAFRYW010000212.1 GCA_017442845.1 Ruminococcus sp. | reverse complement strand
CAACGGCAAAGTCGAGCGTTCTCACCGCAAAGACAACGAATATTTCTATGCAACGCACAGGTTTTATTCGTTTGATGACTTCAAAAAGCAGCTTGCTGTACACAGCAGAAATTACAATAAATTTCCCATGCGTCCATTGAACTGGAAGTCTCCCGCTGATTATATCAGCGCCTTCCTTTCAAATGGTGAACTTTTTTGAAATCTTTGTATCATATCATTGACAAACCGACACTTTGTGAGCGGTCAATATACCTTACACATAAACTGCGTGTATAAATTGGAATTTATCTCAATGCACAATGCACAATGCACAATTGAGGTGTGCGGCTTCGCCGCACAGATGCCCATTCGGGCTTGTTAGGGAAGCGAATGCGCTTATTTTAGGCATTATCGTTAGGGTGAACGGCCGAATGGCCATAACATCGCCGAAGGCGATACCTTCATTGTGCATTGTGCATTGTGAATTGTGCATTGGATTAAATTCTCATTTATCTCAGCATCGCCCTTTGCAAAAAGCCGCCGCCCTTGTCGGGCAGCGGCTTGATGCTTTTATTCTTTACTGTGCAGCAGGCTCCTCGACAGGTTCGGGGTCTGTCGGCGGGTCGGTCGCAGGCGGATCGGTCTGCGGCGGGTCGGTCACAGGCGGCTCGGTCAGCGGCGGGTCGGTCACAGGCGGCTCGGTCTGCGGCGGGTCGGTCACAGGCGGCTCTGTCTCGGTAGGCTTAGTTTCGGCCTCGGTCTCCTTGGTCTTTTTGGTCTTCTTGGTCTCCTTCTTTGTTTCCTCGGTAGTGGTCGTCGTGGTCTCCCAGGTGCCCGTGTAGGCGGTCGTTGTCGCCTTCGTGGTAGTGGTGGTCGTCGTCGTGGTTATAACGAGCGATTCGTCGATCTCGCCGATCTGCACAACGCCCCAAAGCCCGTCCTTTCTCACCCAGGCAAGGCCGTTGAGCACAGGTCTTGCCTGCTCGAACTCACCGGGGGAAACAACAACTGCGCCATTCTTGTCATAGTACCCGAAGCGGCTGTTTACCGACACGGGAACATAATCGCCCGTGAAGAGGTAGGGGTGCAGCCCCTCTGAAACAAGCAGATTGCTCGCAAGCGATGACTGCGGCACAGCATCGCAGATAAAGTCGATGATAAGCTCGCCCTTGCCGTTGACATAACCCCACTTGCCGCCCTTGCAAAGGGCAATACCCGTGCTGCCGGTGCCCTTGTATATCGGGATATAGGCGTCCTCATACTCATAGCCTGTAAGAAGCTCGTTGTTCTGGCAAAGCGCAAAGCTCTCATTATTGATCGTAACGCCGTACTTGTTATCGCCCTTTTTCTCGGCGCTTATCGACTGTACTGCAACAAGCTTTTTGCCGTTGTATGCCTTAGCATATTTGTCCTTGTAGTTTTGATAAAAGCACTGCTTATTTGAGTCATCAAAGAAGAAATACCTGTCCTTGATAGCCCTGTCGCTGCCGTTATGGATTATGTAGCCCGACTCGTCGATAGCGCAGTACTCCGTTCCGTCAGATGTCACCTTGGAAAGCGTCATCTTTCCGTCATAGTCGATATAGTAATCGGTATACTCGGGCTTTACCATAATAGTGCCGTTGTAGTCGATAAAGCCGTAGAAGCCGTCACGCTTGATGATAGCCACACGCATATATGCATTGTTGATAACGCCCTCGGTATTGACCTGTGCGCCGTCGGGGGCTATTATATTCTCAGCACTTATCGTAGGCGATAGCACCCATTCATAGCTGGTAGAGCGGCTGCTGTCTCCCCCGCCGTTATTCTCCCCCGCAGATGAATTATTTATCTCATCAAGCAGCGAGGGGTGCTTTGAGCTTGACTCAGTATTCCCGCAGCCTGCGAGCATACTGCCCGCCAGCGCCGCTGTCAAAAGAAAAATGATAGGTCTTTTCATTTCGGTCACCGTTTACTCCTTCGTCCATTTTTCCCAAATATCAGTCTGACAGCCCACAGCCGCCTGCCTGCCGTTTCTAACGATAGGTGTTTTTAGCAGCAGCCCGTCCTCCAGGATCTTCTCTATTTTAGCCTCGTCGGAGGCCAAATATTTGACGAGTGCCGCATTTTTAGACCTGCTGTTTTCATCTATGACCTTGTCAAGCCCGCCGACAGCCTTTATAACGCTTTCAAGCTCACCACGGCTCATAGGCTTTTGCTTAAGGTCGATATACTGATATTTTATGCCCCGCTCCTTAAAGAAGCGCTCGGCCTTTTTTGTATCAAAGCATTTTGCTTTGCCAAAGATCTGTATGTTCATTATCAAAACCTCGGTTCAAACTATCTTCCCTTCCCTGCATTCGAGCACAATGGTAAAGGGGCCGTCATTTTCAAGGCTCACCTTCATATCTGCGCCGAAAACGCCACGCCCGACCTTGCAGGCGCAAAGCTCCTCACACCTTTCGCAGAAATATACATAGAGCCTGTCTGCCTCATCGGGCGGCATAGCGCCGATAAAGCTGGGTCTGTTGCCCTTGCGGCAGTCGGCAAGCAGCGTGAACTGTGAAACGCACAGTATATCCCCGCCAACGTCGCTAAGCGACAGGTTGATCTTGTCATTCTCGTCAGAAAATATCCTAAGCCCCGAGATCTTTGAGGCGAGCCTGTCGGCATCAGCCTGCGTGTCACCCTCTGCCGCCCCGAATAGGATCAGGTAGCCCTTGCCGATCTCGCCGACCGTCTCGCCCTCGACCTTAACGCTTGCGTAGTTTACACGCTGAATGACCGCCTTCATTATTTCACCTCGATAAAGTATCTGTAGTCAAAGCTCTCCCCCGCCGCAAGCTTTACGGCGTGTGGCTTTTTCTCTATGTCCTCATATTCATCATCGCAGTAAACAGGCACGCTCGTCCACGGCTCCAAGCATACGAATCTCGCCTCATCGTTGCCCGTTGACGACCATACAGCTATGCACTCGCTCTCGGGGTAGCAAAGCGTCACGCTTCTTGTTCCCTTAGCGCTCATTAGGGTAATGCTCTTTGAATTTGGCTTATCCTTCATTATAACATCGTTATCGAAGATCGCACGGGTCAGCCTGTAGCCCGCCTCGTTATCTATTATGACCCTCTCCCCGCCGTTTGGCAGCTGCTGTATTATAGTTTCGTTCTTTTCATAGCGTATCTCGTAGTCATCAAAGCTGAGTCCCTCCTCGAGCGGGCAGTTGAAAGCCGGGTGGCCGCCAAGGTAGAAATACATATCCTTATCCCCCGTGTTCTTGACCCGGTTTAGCACCTCGACGCTGTCACCCGAAACGGTGAACCTAACGGCAAGCTCAAAGTCATAAGGGTAGATCCTAAGCGTTTCCTCGTTAGAGGTGAGCCTAAAGGAAATGCTCTTATCATCGCTGCCTAACGGCTCAAACTCCATATCCCTTGCAAAGCCGTGGTTTGAAGGCATAGTGTATTCCCTGCCGCCCGCCTTGTACCTTTTGCCCTTTGGTGAGCATATGAACGGGAATAGGATAGGCGCATATCTTTTCCAGGCATCGCCCGCCTGCCAGATATACTCCACCCCGTCCTTCTTGACCGAGCAAAGCTCCGCCCCCGAGGTGTTTGCGGATATTTCAAGTGTATTTGTTTTTACTGTAAGCTTCATAAGCTGCGCTCCCTTAATAAGTATAATGATCCAATCACAATAATTATACTATGTTTTTTGATTTTTTTCAATAGCTTTAAATCAAATGTTTTCAATTTGTAATGTATTGTAAGATAAAGGCAGCACCGCACCACTTGATAATTTTCCCAAAATGGTGTATAATAGTATCACAGCTTACCGTTAGAAAGGAAGATACACATATGGCAGAGCAAAGAATACCAAAAAGAAGCGAGGTAGATAAGCAGTATACCTGGGCTATAGAGGATATCTACCCCACCGATGAGGCGTGGGCGGAGGATCTTGCAAGGCTTGGGGAAATACCCGACAGGATAAAAGCGTTCAAGGGCAGACTGGGCGAGAGCGGCGACACGCTGCTTGAGTTTTTGAAGCTGTCGGACGATATATCCGTGCTGGTCGATTCCCTTGCAAACTATGCACAGCGCAAGAGCGATGAGGACACTGCCGTCTCAAAATATCAGGCTATGATGGGGCAGCTTATGAGCTACTATGTTGAGATAAACTCGGCGGGCAGCTTTGAAACGCCCGAGCTGATCTCGATATCTGATGAGAGAATGAGCGAGCTTTATAAGGAGCAGCCCGCACTGGAGCTCTACAGGCTCAACCTTGACCGTATCAGGCGCAAAAAGGAGCACGTTCTCTCGGAAAATGAGGAGCGTATCATGGCGCTTGCGGGCGATGCACTTAGCAGCCCCGAAAACATCTTCTCGATGTTTTCCGACGCCGACCTTAAATTCCCCGATGCACTCGATAAGGACGGCAACGCCCACCAGGTAACGCACGGCAGCTACTCGCCGCTTATGCAGCAGTCCGACAGGGTGTTGAGAAAGAGCGTATTCGAGTCGATGTACCACACCTATGACAAGTTCAAGAACACAATGGCGTCTACCCTTAGTGCACAGATAAAGAGCGTTCAGTTCTACTCAAAGGCAAGAAAGTACAGCTCCTCGCTCGAGGCCTCCCTCGAAGCGCACGAGGTGCCCGTTGAGGTATATACGAACCTTATCGAGGCCGTTCATCAGAATATGCACTATATGTACGATTACGTCGCCCTTCGCAAAAGGCTGCTCGGGGTCGATGAGCTGCATTTTTACGACCTGTACACGCATATCGTTTCAGATGTTGAGATGAAGATAACCTTTGATCAGGCTAAGGAGACCGTTCTCAAGGCTCTTGCACCTATGGGTGAGGATTATCTTAACATAATGCGTGAGGGTTTTGCGAACCGCTGGATCGACGTTTTTGAAAACGAGGGCAAGGCAAGCGGCGCATACTCGGCAGGCGCAAGAGTTCACCCGTTCGTTATGCTAAACCATAAGGACACGCTCAACTGTATGTTTACCTTAGCACACGAAATGGGGCACGCAATACACTCCTACCTCTCAAACAAGAACCAGCCCGTCGCCTACAGCGACTATGTTATCTTTGTGGCCGAGGTCGCCTCTACCTGCAACGAGGCGCTGCTGATGCAGTACCTGCTCAAAAATACCGATGACAAGAGGGAGAAGGCATACCTTATAAACTACTTCCTCGAGCAGTTCCGCACAACGCTTTACCGCCAGACAATGTTCGCAGAGTTCGAGCTTAAGATCAACGAGCTCGTTGCCTCGGGCGAGAGCCTGACGGCCGATATGCTCAACAGTATCTATACGGAGCTTAACAAGCTCTATTTCGGCGAGGGAATGACCTATGACCCCGAGATAACTCTCGAGTGGGCGAGGATCCCGCATTTTTACTACAACTACTATGTTTACCAGTATGCTACAGGCTACAGCGCAGCGATAGCCCTCTCGACACGCATCTTAAATGAGGGCGAGAGCGCTGTTAAGGACTATATCGGCTTCCTTTCGGGCGGCTGCTCGAAGGACCCTATCTCGCTCTTGCGTGGTGCGGGTGTCGATATGGCGACCGCAGAGCCCATAAACAAGGCGCTAAAGCTCTTCGGCTCGCTTATCGGGCAGATGGACGACTTGATGAAATAAGAATAAAAAAGCAAGCTCCCTTACACTATGGTAAGGGAGCTTTTTTGTACTCATTATTTGATCTTTACGCTCTTGACGCTTGAATATGCGCCGTAATACTTTGTGCCGTTTACTGTCTTGTAGGCTCTTACCTTGAAATAATAGGTCTTACCCTTAGTGAGCGAGCCGATGTTCAGGCTCGTCTTTGAGGCTGCGGCGGTCTTTGTCTTTGCGCCGGAAAAGCCGCTGCTCTGCGAATAAAGGATCTGGTAGCCCTCGGCTGTGGTGTTCTTAGCCCACTTGACTGTCGCCTGCTTAGTCTTTGAGGAGACCGCCGACTTTATAACAGTCGCCTTCGGGACAATGCCGAAGCTTTTAAGTATCGTGCCCTTGTAATTGCCCTTGCCCGTGACCTTGACAGTCGCCGTACCTATAGCGGTGTTCTTGGTGTAGGTCACGGTGTAGTCAGTGCCGCTTACAAGCTTCTTTCCGCCGAGTGTTACAGTCGGGGCGGGCTTTATTGCGCTTCCCGTGTAGGCATAAGACCCCTTTGGCAGCGTAACAGCAGCCCCGCTGAGTGCCTTTGACGCTATAGTAAAGGTCTTTGAGATACTTCCACGGCATTTGCCCTTGCCCGTTGCGGTAACAGTTGCCGTACCTGCATTTATATTGTTCTTATAGCTGAGTGTAAAATCCGTGCCCTCTTTTAAGAACCTGCTGCCATAGCTAATGCTCGCCTTCGGCTTGCAGGCAGAGCCTGTATAGGTGAAGCTGTCCTGCGTGAGGGTCATTTTTGAGTTTATAAGGCTCTTGACAATGCTGCTGTCATCGAACGAGAGCACAACTCCCGTGAGCGTGATATCGTACTCGTCCGACTCGGTATCGAACCAGACCCTCGCATAGGTGTCCTCGTCCTTAAAAAAGCCCGTGGGGTTTTCAAGGGTAAGGGTATAGTAGCCGTCCATTACCTTTTCCATAGTAAGCTCTTTAACAGTCAGCGGCATAAGGTCGTCGCCATAAACGACCTCGCCCTCATCATCGAGCTGATACGGCGCAAACGCCCACTCGTGCGCCACCCTGCCGAGCGTGTCGCTCTCGGTACCCACGGTTCCGAAAAAGTCGATATCCCCGCTTACTGCTCTTTCTGCGAGAGCCTCATCGACCCTGAAGCTAAAGGTTATCGCCGAGATACCCGTTATATCGGTAACGCTTGAAAAGCCCGCCTTATTGCCGTTCTCATCAAGCCCTAAAAGCACAGCGCTGCTGTAATTATGCGTTTTCTTTTCAGCAATATCCGCAGCACCTACATCTACACACCCAAGCGCCAACGCAGCTGCCGTCGCAGCACACAGCGCCGAAAGCCTTTTAAACATTTATATCTATCCTTTCATTACTTGATCAGTAATATCATTATAACACAAAGCTTAAAAAAAGTAAATAGCCAAAGGATCATTTTAGCAAAACAAAAGGACAGCCTGACGACTGCCCTTTGTTTGTGTAAAAATTTTGGAGAGGATGAAATGAGCTAAGGAGTTTGTCACTTAGTTTTTCATTCTTTTCTTTCTTTGTTCTACATTTAATATTATATACCATATTGAGGCAAATAACAACAACAAAGAAATTACATTTTACTACAATTTAGTTACAAAATCCGGTTTGACCTCAAAATATGCCGTTCATACAGTCTCCTCGACCACAACCGCTTGTGGTTTTGCGGGCATTCCGGAAAATCAGCCAACTCCGTACATTTTTCTGTACTCTTTCATACTTTCAAGGTATTCCATGCCGGGGACTACGCCGTCCTCTATCGCCTTGATTATATCGTTTATATTAACGATCGAGTAGACCTTCACGCCGAAGTCCTTATAAGCCTGCTCAACAGCCGAAAGCTCGCCCTCCAGAGACTTTTCCATTCTGTCAACAGTTATTACCATAGCCGTAACATCTACATCAGCTGCGCTCTTAAGCTTGGGAAGGCTCTCTCTTAACGCCTTGCCCGAAGTCATAACGTCGTCTATGATAACGACCTTCTCGCCGTCTGCAAGCTTTTTGCCGACGAACATTCCGCCCTCGCCGTGATCCTTAGCTTCCTTTCTGTCAAAGCAATAGCAGCAGTCGATACCGTACTTATCAGCAAGTGATGTAACAGCGGCAACAGCAAGCGGTATGCCCTTATAAGCAGGCCCGAAAAGCGTCTGTGCCTCAATGCCGTTTTCCTTTATGCAGTCAGCATAGAAGCCACCCAGGCGGGAGAGCTGTGCGCCCGTCTTGTAATTTCCGCAGTTGATGAAATAGGGGGCCTTTCTGCCGCTTTTAAGCGTAAAGTCGCCGAAAGTGAGCACGCCGCACTCAACCATAAACTTGATAAATTCTTCCTTGTAGGTCATATTTGATCTTCCTTTCATTTTAAAAATATCCGCAGATAGGTCTATCTGCGGATAAAATTAACTTAGTCTGCCTCAGCGTACTTGCTTCCGGAGGATTCTCTGTAAGCATAATCACGCCTATAGTACTTCTTATAATAACCCCTCTTATAGGTCGCAGTATCCTCATCGATAGCTGTAACGATAACACCCAGAAGCTTGCCGTTTGCAAACTCGATAGATGTTGCCGCACGGCTCACCTCATCAAAGGTAGCAACGCCCGAACGAGTTACCATAGCTATACCGCCGATATTCGGGCTGAGTGTCAGTGTATCGGTAACTACATTGATAGGGGGTGTGTCTATGATTATATAATCGTAATACTTCACAAGCTCCTCAAGGAGGATCTTCATATTCTCTGACGCCAGCATTTCCGAAGGGTTAGGCGGGATAGGCCCGCTTGTGATAACATCAAGGTTAGCAGTCTTTGACTTTAAGACCTGCTTGAACGAGTCGATACCGCCGAGCAGCGTTGACAAGCCCTTGTCATTTTTGAACTTGAAGGCTCTGTGCTGAACAGGCTTTCTCATATCAGCGTCGATCAGGAGCACCTTCTTGCCCGCCTGCGAGAAAACTATCGCCAGATTAGCGGCAGTTGTTGACTTACCCTCACCTGCGCTAGCACTCGAAACCGCAAACACCTTGCTTCGCTGTGTAGCAAGCGCCATTACTATATTGGTTCTTAAGGTCTTGTAGGCCTCAGTTACCTGAAAGGGTACATTATCGTCAAAAAGCGTAAATCTCTTCTTAGAACTTGAATTCTGTTTTTTCTTGAAAAGCGCCATTATTTATAATACCCTCCCTTACTTTCCTTAGATTCGATATCGGGTATCTCACCGAGGATAGGATAGTCAAACCTTGTCTTGATATCGTCGCCCGTTCTGATAGTTGTATCGAGCAGCTTGCCGACGATAACTATACCGGCTGCGATAACAAAGCCCAATATAAGACCTATAAGAGTATATCTTCTGACATTAGGGCCGGAAGGGCCTGTAGGCATTTTAGCCGCACCTATCGTCTCAACAGAGCCTGCCTGTGTAACACGCTTAATCTCCTTGGGGCCTATCTCCTCCATAGCGTTGCATATAGAAACGCTGAGGTCGGGGCTCTTTGTTGTTACGGTGATCAGCATTACCTCTGTGTTCTGCTCAGCTGTCATTGTTATACAATTTCTGAGTGACGAGGTCACAACGTACTTCTTTCCGTCGTCATCTTCACCGATAGCAAGATAATCCTCAAGCTCGTCAGCACCGTATTCCTCAATGATCTTGTCACCTATCTGATCAATGACCGCATCATTTTGCAAAATGATTATATAGGTAGATACAAGGCTTTTAGAAGCATTGATATCATTGATAGCCACCTGATCGGTAGAGTTATTGTCAGAGTTTTTGACGTACATTGAAATATTAGATGTGTATTGCAGCGGAAGTATGAATTTAGCAATCGCAAAGGCTATCGCACCGAAAACTATTGTGATAAGGATAATAAACTTTATCCTGCGAAGCAGCGCCCCCAACAGCTCGGTAAGGTCAATTTCCTTGGTTGATTCATCCATTTAAGATTGTCTCCTCCTATTCTAATGTCATAATAACACCATACTTAACTATTATATCACTATTATATCCCATTGTCAATAGTTTCACAATGCTATTTTTTCTTTGTAGTCGTTTTTTTGGCTATTCCTTCAAGAGAGCCCTCCTCGACCCAGCCATAAGTAGTGTTATTGTACAATACATAATACCACTTTCCGCTCTGCCCATAGCAGGAAAGACTCGTTCCCGCAGGCAGGCTCGCCTGTGCTGCATAGTCATTAGACGGCCCGAAGCGAAGCGGCGTGTCTTTCGAGGTACGGTACTGCTTTACGATCTGGTAGTATTCCTTATCCTTCGGCTGCTGAAGTGTGTTGTACTGCGAGCGTGCCGTGGTAGTAGTCGTGGTAAGGGAGATCTCCTTTTTCCCGGTCGTCGCCTTTGTATAGACAGACACCCTTTCCATACTGCTCTCGTCTATATCCTCTTCCTCGGTCTTTTTACGGGTCGAGGTCGTGTACTCCTTCTCCTCGCCCTTTATAGCATAGCTTTTGGTCGTTGTGGTAGTCCTGTTCCTGTCCTGTGTCGAAACAGTTGTTGTAAGCACTGCCTCGCTGCTGCTCTCCTCATCGAAGGGCAGCGGTATATCGCAGCTGCAAAGCATAGCCGCACCTATCAAAGCCGACAGCAGCGCCGCCGCTCCCAGTTTTTTCACATCCTTCACCTCTGTCAGATACCGAGAAGTCTCTCGGCGTTAATATGAAATATTTTTTCCTTGATGTCATCGCTAAGGCGAAGCCGCTCGAGCTTCTCTGCTATCTCCGCAGAGCTTGCCCAAGGGCAGTCGCTTGCAAAAAGCACCCTGTCAGCGCCGTGCTTAAGTATTATTTTCTCCATAAGCTCATCGGGGCACTCAAGCGTGAACGCTGTGTCAAAATAGACCTCGCCCGGGGTACCCGCAAGGGTGTCATACACCTCCTGCCACATTCTGTTAGCGCCAAGGTGGGCAAGTATGAGCTTTAGCCCCTTTGTCTCCTTTATGACCCTTATCGCCCGCTCGGGCGTGCAGTGTATCTTATCGGGCGAATAGTAATCAAACCCCGAATGGAACAGCACGGGTATATCGAGCGAAGCACACGCCGAGTAGATCTCAAGCATCTTTTCATCATCGATCCTAAACCCCTGATAATCGGGGTGCAGCTTTATGCCGTACAGCCCCGAGCCTTTGATCTGCAAAAGCTCATCATACCAGTCCTGTGCATCGGGGTGTATGCTGCCAAAGGGGAGCAGCCGCTCGCTCTTTACAGATGCCGCCCAGCTGTTTATTACCCTCTGCTGCGAGGGCTTTGTGGCTATAGATAGTATTGCCGCCTTGTCAACGCCCCATTCATCGAGCCTTTTGACAGTTTCATCAAGCGTTCCGTCCGTCAGCGGCGTCAGCGAAGAATACCCCGCCAGCACAGCGACCGCCTTAGCGGCTATCTTCTCATTAAAAGCGTGAACGTGTAGGTCAATAAGCAAAAATATCACCCTTTTGTACAAAAAATTCTACAACAAATCTATTATATCACAAAGCTTCGACATTTTCAATAGTCATTTTGCAACTAATGAAAAAATACTTTTACAGCAAAATAAAAGCCGAGCCGCCCCGCTTATCAGCACGGGGCACTTGCAATCGGGCGGATAATGTGGTATAATATTATGAAGCGGTGCTTTGCTGCCGCAATTATTATCGGAGGAATATCAATGGACGTTTATAAGGAACAAAATGTAGTAAGAGCCCAGACGGGGCACGACCGCTTTGCGAAGGTCGCTGTGCTGATAATAGGGCTGATAGTGGCGTTTGCCGTATTTTTCTTAACGGCGCAGTTCGGCGTCGGCGGAATGGGGCTGCTGCTTGCGGGCGGTGTGCTGTTCGGGGCATACTATATCACCACGGGCTTTGACAATGAGTATGAATACCTTCTCACAAACGGCGAGATGGACTTTGACAAGATCATAGCCCAGCGCTCAAGAAAGCGCCTTATCACCGTAAAGCTCGACAAGGCGACAGAGTTTGCCGAGTTTGACGAGAGCACCGAGATCGACAGCGGCGCATCTGTCGTTACAGCCGATGACAACACGGGCGAGAACATTTGGTATCTCAGGGTCGAGCATAAGGACTTGGGCGACACCTATATCCTCTTCAACCCCAACGAGGAGATGAGGGAGACTATGATGAAGTTCTTCCCGCACAAGCTCCAGGCAGAGCTGAGAAGGCAGAAATGAGGATAGGTACAGACATCTGCGAAATAAGCCGTATTCGCAAAAGCGCACAAAAGGAAAGCTTTCTCCGTCACGTTTTTTCAGAGGAGGAGCTTTCCTTTCTTAGAATAAAGCGTGACCCCGCCCCCTCTATGGCGGCTAACTGGGCGGCAAAGGAGGCATTTGCAAAGGCACTTGGTACAGGGGTAAGGGGCTTTGAGCTCAAAGACATCTCCGTGCTGCGTGACGAGCTTGGCGCCCCCTATTTCAAGCTTTCGGGCAAGGCCGCCGAAATTGCGGACAGCCTGGGGCTAACGCCGATAGTCTCGCTTTCACACACGGACGAATACGCAGTCGCCTTCGTGGTCTGCGAGCAGAAAGAAAGGGGAGACCTATGAAAAAATACCTGACCGTTTCACAAATGGTCGAGTGCGAGCAGCGCTCGGACAAGGGCGGCGTATCGCTTGCACAGCTTATGGATAATGCCGCCGAGGGGCTTTACCGTGAGGTGACAAGTGCAGCCTACAGGCTGTCAGCACAAAGCGTATGCATAATAGCCGGCAAGGGCAATAACGGCGGTGACGGGCTGGTGCTCGCCCGCCTGCTCGGCAGCTCGGCGATAAGTGTAAGTGTTGTCTTAGCACAGGGCACGCCCTCGACCGACCTCGCACTTTCAGCATTTGAGCGCCTTGGTGATATACCCGTCACAGACTGCGCCGACAAAGCCGCCGCAGAGCTTATCGCCTCGGCAGATATTCTTGTTGACTGCATCTTCGGCACAGGCTTCAGAGGGGCACTTAGAGAGGATATTATCCCGCTGTTTCAAAGCATAGCGAACTCCCCCGCCTACAAGATAGCGTGCGATATCCCCTCGGGCTGCAACGCCGACACGGGGCTTTGTGACCCGCTCTCCGTCACGGCAAATCTGACGGTCACCTTCCACCGCCCCAAGGTAGGAATGGCGCTCTCCCCCGCCAAGCAGCACTGCGGCGAGATAAGGGTATGCGATATCGGCATATCTTACAAGTACGAAAATTCGGACTATGAGATCTATGAGCCGAGCCTTATGGATATATGCAAATACCTTCCCCCTCGCCCCGCAGGCTCGCACAAGGGCGACTTTGGCAGGCTTTTGATCGTTGCGGGCAGCGGCTGCTATTACGGTGCGGCGGCGCTTGCAGCAAATGCGGCACTTCGGCTCGGTGCGGGGATAGTTCAGCTCGCCTCCCCTTCGCAGGTCATCTCGGTGCTGGCGGGGTCGATGTACGAGTGCACCTTCCTCCCCTTTGAGGAGCAGGACAGCCCGGAAAGGCTCTCGCAAGCAATAAACGGCGCAGGCGCTGTGCTTATCGGCTGCGGAATGGGCAGGTCGGCGCACACAAGGGCGGTGCTTGAATACATTCTCAAGACCGCCCGCTGCCCTGTCGTGATCGATGCCGACGGGCTGGGCTGCCTTGCAGATGACCCTAGCATACTCAAAGCCGCCGAATGTGATACCCTCCTCACCCCGCATATAGGCGAGCTTGCAAGGCTTTGCGGCACAGAAAATGCTGCGGCGCTTGAAAACAGGCTCTCGCTTTGCAAGACGCTCTCATCAGAATATGAGACCACCGTAGTTTCAAAGAGTGCGGGCACGCTTATAGTTTCGGGCAGCAGCGTTCTGGTCACTAGCTTTGGCAACACAGCCCTTTCTAAGGGCGGCAGCGGCGATATGCTTGCGGGAATGGCCGCATCGCTGCTTTGTCAGGGCGCAGATATGCAGCAAGCCTCGGCGCTTGCCTGCTGTATTCTGGGGCTGACGGCCGAGCAGCTTAGCAAGACCCGCTCCGAGCGCAGTATCCTCGCAAGAGATATACTATCCGCCCTCCCCGAGGTGATCCTCGAGCTGGAGGGGAAGATCGTCTCCTCCCCGGAATAAATTATTACACCCTTCATATAATATTATAGTAAACAACAAAGATTTTCTGACATTTCCCGCTCACAGCTGCAAGGATCACAGCATCTGCGAGCGGTCTATGTCGAAAATCCAATGTCGTTTACTATAGTACAAGTACTAATATATGAAGGGTGTTTTTATATGAAAAAATTACTTATCGCTGCCGTGATGACGGCTTGCCTTCTCTGCTCATGCAGGGCGGCGGACACTACCCCCGAAAAGCTTGCCGAGAGCGGGGTCATGCAGCTTGAGATCAGCGACAACGGGCGTGAATACTCAGCCGCCCTCTCCCGTGACAAGGGCGTGTGGGAATATGAGTTCTCCGCCCCCGAGTCGGTCAAGGGAATGACCGTCAAAAGTGAAAACGGCAGCTACACCGTAACGCTCGAAAAGCTCGCCTTTACCGAAAGCTGCGAAAAGCTTAGCAAGACTTCGCCTATGGTGCTTATCACAAAGGCGCTCGATATGTGCGTATCGGGAAAGGGCATAACTGCCAAAAAGCAGGGCAGCAAAACGATTGACAGCGGCGTGGTCGAGGGCGCAGACTTTACAGTCACCTTCGAGGGCGACAAACCCCTCTCAATGGAGATCGGCGGGGAGATAGCGGTTTCCTTCAAATAACAAAAAGGCGGAAAGAAAAGCTCTTTCCGCCCTGTTTTTTATTGAGTTACCAAGTGATCGGGTTGCCGTCTACATCATAGAATGCGATGTCTGCGATATATACGCAAGCATCGTTCGGGATGCCCCATCTCATAAATGTAACGAACTGGTCATCAGTTGTGTTTGCAAAGTCACTGTTCTTCCAAACAAGAAGCTCCTGTGTTGAGCCCTCAACATAGACCCAATCATTTACCTCTTCCCAGCCGGCATCGAAGTCATTCTGCTCCCATGTCATCTTGCCGTTCTTCTGAGCCTGTACAGCTATAGTACCCATAAAGTTTCCGGGAACGTGTAAAGCCGTGCCGTCGTCAGCAACGAAATCGCCGACTGCCCTCTGGATCATATCGAACTTGATAGTGTTGACCTTCGGGAGAAGATCCTCATGACCCTTGAAGATCTCAGCAAGCTTGAACTGCGGCTTGGGGATAAGGTAGTTAACGCCGTCAGGATACTTATCAAGAACCTCCATTTTGAGCATCGGAACGCCGCCGACCTCTTCGATAGAGTAGTTGACCCTCGACTCATCACCGCTTATGTACTGAAGATCCTTAGTATCATCAGCAAGCACCTTCTGAACATACTCGCCGTCATAGGAAGCGTCGATACCATAGAGCTTTCCCTTTACAGTCCAGATCTTGTCAAAGTCTTCCTTAGTGAAGGGCTCCATTTTACCCTTCTTGTTAGCCTTTTCGCCGGCCTCTACGCAAGCAGCATCGCTCTTGATCGAAGCAAAGCCCTCCTGCATATCCTTAACAAGTGCGCTTATATCTGTGTCTGCCGTAAACTTGATCTGTGCATTGTCATAGTTCTTAAATGACTTAACAGCCTCTGCGATATCGACTGTCTCAGCAGCCTCGCCGCCCTCAGCGGAGGACGCATCACCCTCGCTTGAAGCGTCCGCTGCCGACTCGTCAGCGCTTGAAGCATCAGCGCTTGAAGCCTCCTCAGCAACGGAGGAAGACTCTGCCGCTGTTGTGGTAGTAGTTGTTGTTGCAGCGCTAGAGCTCGAGCTCGAATCATCGCCGCAAGCGGTAAACATAGCTGCGCTCAGCGAAAGAGCAAGTGCAGCCGCAAGAATTTTCTTCATAATAAAAACCTCCAATAAAACCTACTCATTTGGCTCATAAATTTACGATTAAATTATAACATAACGCCCCGTATTTTTCAATACATTATTTGCACAATTTAAAGAATACGTTTTATATATATTGCATAAGTAATCGTTATCATACTGTGCAAAATACCTAAAAAGACCGCTCGGGCGAGCGGTCTTAAGGCTTTTAGAAATTATTCAGCAGAAAATGTCTCGTTAACAACGGTGTTGAAATATACGTTAGGCTGTGAAAGTGTAACAGTCTTGATAGTTACGCCGCCTGCAATCTGGAAAAGCAGACCGTCCCAGCCGACTGTAGCATTCTCGGGATCCTCGGGAACAGCGAATGCTGTCTCAATCATAAGGTTAACTGTCTCCTTCGGGATAGTGAACTCAACGCTGTTGGTCGTTGTGTTGCCGAACTTGATGAAGCCGTCATTCTTTACAAATACGTCCTCAAGAGTGCCGTCAGCCTTATAAACGTCTTCCTTACCGTCAGAGCCGTCTCTGGAGGTACCGTGTGTGTCGCCCTCGGGCATATTGTAGTATGTCGGGAAATCGACCTTCATGCCGTCAGGTGTCTCAAAGCCGATAAACTTTGTCCAGCCGTTAGCTCTTGCAGGGCCAACAAGGATCTGTGTAGTGCCCTTCTTGATCTGGCCGTCTTCCTTAAGTGTCTCAAACTTTCTTATGCCCAGGTCAAATTCCTCAAGAACCTCCTTGGGAAGCTCAAAATCGACCTTTACAGTAAGATCCTGATCCTTAGTAAATGTTCTTGCGTCGATATAAACATCGTTTCCGTTATCATCTGTACCAAGGCCGTTTACCCAGTCGGTATTTGAAGGGTTAGCAACTGTAAGTACAGTTTCTGTAGCGCTTGCGTCATAGCCGGGGAGCTTTGTTACATCAAACTCAACAGCCTCGCCGGAATCGCCGCCCTCGGAGGAAGCGTCCTCGGAGGAAGCGTCAGCAGCACTCGAAGCATCAGCGCTCGAAGCATCAGCACTTGAAGCCTCAGCAGCAGAGGAAGCAGCAGCTGTTGTTGTAGTTGCAGCAGAAGAGCTTGAAGACGAATCATCGCCGCAAGCTGTGAACATAGCCGCAGTCATTGTAAGAGCAAGTGCGGCAGCAAAGATCTTTTTCATATTGTCTACCATTCCTTTCGTATTTTCACAAATTGTAAAAAAACTGTTTTTACAGTTAATAGTTTAGCATATCTTCGGCAATATTTCAATATGCTTTTTTCACAATTAAAAACAGTGCTTTTATGCACAATGCACAAGTAAACGTTTTCCTCTTGTAAAAAATACACAAAAAAGAGAACCCCTTGCGGAGTTCTCTTTAATATAGTTTTAAATTATCTCTTCTTGGAAACTACAACTGCAGCACCTGCAAGAGCAAGACCTGCAAGAGCAAGACCTGCGGAAGCGCCTGTTGTTGTGTTGCCTGTAGCAGCTGTGCCTGTGCCTGTTGTTGTAGTTGTTGTTGTATCTGTTGTAGCTGCTGTGTTGTCAGTTGTAGCTGTTGTATCTGTTGTGTCTGTTGTTGTTGTATCTGTTCCAGCACCTGTGCCGTCATCAGTAGTAGCCTCGCCTGAGCCCTTCTTTACATAGTAGCCGTCTTCGTTCTCTTCTGTATCAACATCCTTGTAAGGAACGTCCTTGATGTATGTAACGCCGTCCTCAAGCTGAACCTTGTAAAGACCCTCATAGCCGTTTGCACACATAGGCTTGAATGCTGTGTAGCCGGCAGCTGCACCTGCATCAGACCACTCGAAGTTTACTGTTACAGTAAGATCCTCATCAGGAAGAGTTGTGGAATCAATATAGTCATCCCAGTTACCGAAAACAGGACCCCAGCCCTCAGTACCGTTAATAGCGTCATCACCTGTAGGCTCAAATGTTGTCTTAGCATCGCCGTCGAGCTCGCTGTGGAGCTTAACAGGAGCAGAGAACTCTACGCTTGTGATCTTGATGCCGTTGTTACCTGTCTGAATGTTGAAGCCGTCCCAAGCCTCTGTGCCTGTTACGTTGCCGTCATCATCCTTGATCTCAGAATCAGCACCCTTGCCCCAGTAAGAGCTTGTATCCTTGCAAGCCTTGAGCCAGTCAGCAGTTACAGTAAATGTTACAGATGTAACGTTTGTGTCGATTACCTGTAAAAAGCCGTCCGGCTGAACCTGATACTGTACGAAGCCGTCTTCATCATAGCCGCCCTCAGCGAAAGCAGAAAGGCTCATTGTTGCTGCTACTGCAAGAGCAGACATACCAGCGAAAATCTTAGAAATTTTCATAAGTCATTTCCTCCAAAAATTTTATTTTGAATTGTCTTTCAATTCCCTTATATTATAACAGAATTATTACAAAAAATCAAGTACCCGCAACCATTTTTGTGATCAAATATATCACAATTTTATCACATAATTTTTGTTGATTTTCTACAGAAAACGTTATCATTTTTCTACATAGACAAAAGAGACCGACAAATTGCCGGCCTCTCTAATAAGCTTAATATTTACTTTTTAGTAAAAATTAGTCTCTCTTCTTAGCAACTACAGCAGCAGCACCTGCAAGTGCGATAGCACCAAGGCCGAGAACAGCAGCAGTCTTCGGGTTGCCTGTAGTTGTACCCTCTGTCTTTGTATCTTCGGTCTTATCTGTAGTTGTTGTATCCTTCTCAGTATCCTTTTCTTTCTCGCCGTCTGTATTTGTCTCGCCGTCTGTATTTGTCTCGTCCTCAGGCTCAGCTGTATCTGTAACAGTTATTGTGTACGAAACCTTGTGAGCGCCCTTGAAGCTTTCGCCGTCAACGAACTTATCAGCCCACTCATTATAGCCACCGTAGAGACGAGCTGTGTTGGAAGCTGCATTAGCACCTGTGCCCTCAGCCCAGAGGTAAACAGGATTGCCGTCATCGTCCTTCTTAACTGTATCGTCGATAGCAACATCTACATCGTCGATCTTAAGAGCTACAGATACCTCATATCTGGAGTTGATGTCCTCATCCTTACCAAACTCCTCACCGAAAACAAGTGTAGGAGCGATGAACCACATCTTATCGATCTCGTCGCCTATGTAAGCTGTAAGAGTGAACTCCTTACCGGAATAAACCTCAGCTGTGTCCTCCTTAACACCTGCTGTGCTGCTCTCATCATAGTAGTAGTTGTTCCAGCCCTTATTGCCGTCAGCATCAGTAGTTATCCACATATTGAGGTGGGAATCGTCTAAGCCCTCCGTATCCTTATAGTTGATAACGAAATCTACCTTCATATCAGCATCTGTGTTGTTAGCGAGCTTGAGGTAGTAGTTGTCATCAAGTGCAGGAGTGATAGTCTTAACTGTTGCATCAGCAGCAGGCTGACCCCACTTGTTCTTGCCTTCCTCGTCAAGCTCAGCAGAGTTGTAGCCTATTGTGAAGTTACGAGCGTTGCCTGCGCTTGAAGATGTGCCGAATGTGATAGAAGCAACGTCCTCAAGAGTCTTGCCCTCAGCAAGTGCGCTTGTGAATGTGTCGAGCGGAACTTCCTTCTCGTCCCACCAGCTGCCTGAAGCAGGAATCTCGATAGTACCGGAAACCTTTGCAGGATCGAGTACCCAAGCGTCAGCACCGTATGCTATGTAAGCTGTAGCGATAGGTGTAGCCTCTTCCTTCTCAGCCTCGTCAGCAGCGCCGGCAGGGATAGCAAGCATTGTCATAGCTATAGCTGCTGCGGACATACCTGCGAAAATCTTTGAAATCTTCATTGTTATTTCCTCCATTGTTTTTTAATTTGATCCATATTGAGCGATATCTCCTCAACATATACCATACACATATTTTAACACAATTATCACATTTATTCAATCAGCATATTAGCTGAATTTATTTGTAATTCTTTTGTCACATTTAACAAAATTATTAAAATATTTGGTATTTTATTCCAGCAAGAGTCACTTTAGACATATAGTTTAATATTTTTTTACCGTTATATCGCATCAAATGCCTGCCTTATAGAGCTTACGCCTATGACCTTGATATCGAGCCTGTCTGTCCTTACGCCCTTAAGTGCCGAGCGGGGCAAAATTATCTTATTAAAGCCCATTCGCTGCGCTTCGAGTATGCGCTGCTCGGCGAAGGGAATGCTCCTGAGCTCGCCGCCGAGTCCTATCTCGCCCAAATGGATAACGTCCTCCCCTATCGGCTTATCGGTCAGGCTCGACCAAAGCGCCGCCGCCACCGACAGGTCGCAGGCGGGCTCGTCGATACGCATACCGCCTATGACGTTTATGTAAGCGTCCAAGCCCCCGAAAAAGAAGCCGAGGCGCTTTTCCAGCACCGCTATAATAATGTATAGGCGGTTATAGTCTATCCCCGTTGCGGTGCGGCGGGGTGCCGAGAAGCCGGATTTTGTGACAAGCGCCTGCACCTCGGCCATTATCGGGCGTGAGCCCTCCATAACGCAGGCAACACAGCACCCCGAAACGCCTACAGGCCGCCCCTCGAGCATCATAGCAGATGGGTTATCGACCTCTCTTAAGCCGTCACCCGCCATTTCAAACACGCCTATCTCATTGGTCGAGCCGAAGCGGTTCTTGACTGCTCTTAGGATCCTGTAGGGCAGGTTTCTCTGCCCCTCAAAAACCATTACCGCATCAACTATATGCTCCATTACCTTAGGCCCTGCGATATTGCCGTCCTTGTTAACGTGCCCGACGATAAACATAGGTATCTCCTCATTTTTCGCCGTGTGCATAAACATATTCGTACATTCCCTTACCTGCGTTATGCTGCCCTGCGTGCCCGTCAGGCCGTTTATGCTCATAGTCTGTATCGAGTCGATTATTACTATCTCGGGGCGCTCCTTGACTATAGCCGCACATATCGCCTCGCAATCGGTCTGTGCGAGAAGATAGAGGTTTTCGGAGTCAACGCCGAGCCTGTGTGCACGAAGCTTGATCTGCCTTGCGCTCTCCTCGCCCGAGACATATAAAATAGTATGCCCGTCACCGAGGAACTGGCATATCTGGAGCAGCAGCGTTGATTTCCCGATACCCGGCTCGCCGCCCAGCAGCACGAGCGAGCCCTTTACAAGCCCGCCGCCGAGCACCCTGTCAAGCTCCGACAGCCCTGTTTCGTACCTGACCTCGTCCTTATCCATTTCAACATCATTTATGCCGTAGATACTGTCAGACAAGTCCTTGACAGACACGCTCCTTTTCGATTTAGGCGCCGCCGAGCTGACGACGCTCTCCGTCTCCTCGAGCGTATTCCACTCCCCGCAAGCGGGGCATTTTCCGTTCCATTTTGTCGCCTCATACCCGCACTCACGGCATATGAACACGCTTTTTACCTTTGCCATAAAGCCTTACCTCTTACTTTTCTTTTCATTTTCACGCCCCGACCGGGGGGGGCACTGCGGTAAATTGGAATTTGTCTCAATGCACAATGCACAATGCACAATGAAGGTATCGCCTTCGGCGATATTATGGCCATTCGGCCGTTCATCCTAACGATATTCCCTAAAATAAGCGATTGCGCCGCCCTAACAAGCCCGAATGGGCATCTATGCGGCGAAGCCGCACACCTCAATTGTGCATTGTGCATTGTGAATTGTGCATTGAAACGATAACTTCTCATTTCCCATACCATATCACATTTCGATTTATTATCCGCTGTAAAAAAGGCACCCCTGCGGAGTGCCTTTTATATTTACATTCAGATCTGCGCCGAGTAGTTCGGGGCTTCCTTTGTGATGTAGATGTCGTGGGGGTGAGATTCCTTAAGGCCTGCGCCTGTGATCTTGACGAACTGTGCCTTTTCTGCCAGCTCCTCGATAGTGCGGCAGCCGCAGTAGCCCATACCCGAACGGATACCGCCGACAAGCTGATAAACTGTGTCGGAAACAGGCCCCTTATAAGCAACTCTTCCCTCAACGCCCTCGGGAACGAGCTTTTTGGTGTTTGTCTGGAAATACCTGTCCTTAGAGCCCTTGTTCATAGCAGCGAGCGAGCCCATGCCACGGTACACCTTGAAGCTTCTGCCCTGATAGATCTCTGTCTCACCGGGCGCCTCCTCACAGCCTGCTAGGAGCGAGCCGAGCATTACGCAGCTTGCGCCTGCCGCAAGAGCCTTTACGATATCGCCCGAATACTTGATGCCGCCGTCAGCGATAACGGGTATGCCGTACTTAGCAGCAGCGCACGCAGCGTCATAAACAGCCGTTATCTGCGGAACGCCGATACCTGCAACAACTCTTGTAGTGCAGATAGAGCCGGGGCCTATACCTACCTTGATAGCGTCTGCGCCCGCCTCGCACAGTGCGATAGCGCCCTCGGCAGTCGCAACGTTTCCTGCGATTATCGGAATGTTCGGGTAAGCCGCCTTTACCTTCTTCAGGCACTCGACAACATTCTTTGAGTGGCCGTGTGCCGAGTCAAGGGCCAAAATATCTACCTGCGCCTCGATAAGTGCGCCCGCTCTGTCAAGAACGTCCTGCGTCATACCGATAGTAGCGCCGCAGAGCAGCCTGCCCTTCTTATCTCTTGCAGAGTTGGGGTACTGAACGCTCTTCTCGATATCCTTGATTGTGATCAGCCCCTTTAATATACCGTCCTTGTCTACAAGGGGGAGCTTTTCGATCTTATGCCTCATAAGGATCTCCTGTGCGCCCTTGAGGTCTGTGCCGACAGGTGCTGTAACGAGGTTTTCCTTAGTCATTACCGAGCCTATCTTTATACTGAAATCAGTGATGAAACGAAGATCTCTGTTAGTTAAGATACCCTCGAGCTTGCCGTTCTCATCAACGATCGGAACGCCCGAGATCTTATACTTGCCCATAAGCTTGTCAGCCTCGGCAACAGTCTTATCGGCTGTAAGTGAGAAGGGGTTTACGATAACGCCGTTCTCGCTTCTCTTTACCTTGTCTACCTCTTCCGCCTGCTGGGCTATCGTCATATTCTTGTGGATAATACCGATACCGCCTTCTCTTGCGATAGCGATAGCCATTTTAGACTCGGTAACAGTATCCATAGCAGATGTAAGGATAGGGGTATTTAGCACTATATCCTTAGTCAGATGTGTGTGAAGGTCTACCATATCAGGGGTACAGTCACTCTCTCTGGGTACGAGCAGCACGTCATCAAAGGTGAGTGCCTCCTTGATAAACTTGTTCTCTGCGTTAGTATTAAGCATAATTTTTACCTCCGTTTCATCTCAATAAACATTTATCTTATAAATAAATAATATACACTTTTTATTCTATTTTGTCAATAGCGCTAATGATAAGCGTTTGTTAATTTTCCTTAAATTGACGAAATTGGGGGTATACTATTATAATAGGATATAATAGGAAACAATACGGTCATCGGGTGAGGGAAAGTGGGGTTTATCACATTAGGTAATAGGTAATGGGTGAGATGCGCCTTTGGCGATATTACCTGAAACAAGCGATTTCGCCGCCCCTAACAAGCCCAAATGGGCATCTTTGCAGCAAAGCCGCACACCATACCTATTACCTATTACCTAGCGGAGCTTCGCTCCGCCTACTCCTTCGCCTCGAACCAGCTCTTGCCCTCGTGAACATCTACCGTGAGCGGCACCTCGAGCTTGACGGCACTCTCCATTTCTTCCTTTAGTATCTCCGCCGCCGCCTTTGCATCGCACTCGTCACACTCTATGATAAGCTCATCGTGTATCTGCAAAATGAGCCTTGCCTTCGGCAGATCCTGCTTAAGGCGCTTATACACGTTTATCATAGCTATCTTTATAATGTCGGCAGCGCTGCCCTGTATAGGTGCATTCATAGCCACACGCTTGCCGAATGCCTGCATATTCTTGTTGCTCATCTTAAGCTCGGGGATATACCTTCTCCTGTCGAAGATCGTGAGCACGTAGCCGTTTTTCTGTGCAAAGTCAACGGTGCTCTCCATATACTGCGAGATCTTCGGAAAGTTTTTGAGGTAGTTTTCGATATACTGCTTTGCCTCTGCGACAGATACCCCTATATCCTTTGACAGCGAGAATGCCCCTATGCCGTAGATTATGCCGAAGTTTACAGCCTTTGCCGCACTTCTCATCTCGGGTGTAACGAAATCCTCGGGCAGCCCGAATACCGATGCTGCGGTCATCGTGTGTATATCCACCCCGTCAAGGAACGCCTTTTGCATATTCTCATCCCCGCAGACTGATGCGAGCACCCTAAGCTCTATCTGCGAATAGTCTGCGTCAACGAGCGTCTTGCCCTCCTCGGCGATAAAGAACTTTCGCATATTCCTCCCAAGCTATTTTCTTACGGGGATATTCTGCAAATTCGGCTCGGTCGATGAGATCCTGCCCGTCCTTGTCTCGGTCTGCTTGAAGAATGAGTGGATCCTCCCGTCTGCCCCTATCACCTTCAGAAGCCCCTCAACATAGGTGGACATAAGCTTTGTCAGCGTGCGGTATTCAAGTATCTTCGGTATTATCGGGTGCTTGTCCGCAAGCCCCTCCAGCACCTCGGCATTGGTCGAATAGCCTGTTTTGGTCTTTTTGCCGCCCTTAAGGCCTAGCCTGTCGGGGCTGAAAAGAATATCGCCAAGCTGCTTTGGCGAGAGGATATTGAACTCCCCGCCCGCAAGCTCCCATATCTGCTCCTTAAGGCGCTCGATATCCCCCGTGAGCGACTGCCCGAACTGTCTTATGCCGTCTCTGTCGGCCCTTACACCTATTACCTCCATAGATGCGAGCACCTCACACAGCGGCAGCTCGATCCTGTCAAAAAGCTCTCTCAGCCCGTTGCCGTCAAGCTTTGCCGAAAGCCCCTCGCAAAGTGCGGGCAGCGAGGCGATAGTCTCATACCCCGCCATATCGCTGCGGTAGGTCACGTTATAGGCAGCACAAAGGTTTTCCACCGTATAATCCTTAGCCTGCGAATTGAGCAGATACCCCGCAAGGTCGCAGGAAAAGACTATATTTTTAGCCTGCTCGCCGTTTTCAAAGGCAAGCTTATAAGCGCTCTTGCCGTCAAAGGTGAGCTTTTTGCAGCCGCTTGTCAAAAACGCAAGTATAGCTTCAAGCCCGCCCATAAAGCTCTCGACACTGTAAATAGTATCGCCTATCACCGCACGCAGCACGAGCTCATCTTCCTTGCCCGCAAGCTCAAAGACAGCCGTTTTGCCCTCATCAAGCGTGCTTATGATGTCAGCCGTGAGCGGGGCCGTGGTATATTTTTTGAGTACCTTGGGCTTTGCCGCAGTCTTCTCCGGGGCTGCGGCTGCGCCGCCTGCGTGCAGCCCGAGCTTTTCCATAAGCCTAAACATCTCAAGCTCTGCAAGCCTTGCCGCTGCCGCCGCCTTATCGCCCTCGCCCAAGGCATAGGTCTCTATATCACGAGAGATAGGCGCTTCAAGGTCGATAGTCGCTAAGAATTTGCTTTCGATAGCGTCCCCATGCCCCCCGTCGAGCTTTTTTCTCACCGAGGGGGTAAGCTTTATATCATCAAGGCTTTGGTACAGCCCCTCGACACTGCCCGCCTGCTGAATAAGTGAAACGGCGGTCTTTTCGCCTATGCCCTTAACGCCCGATATATTGTCAGAGCTGTCGCCCATAAGCGCCTTGATCTCGATCATCTGCTTAGGCTCAACGCCGTATTCCTCACGTATACGCTCGGGGGTGTAGATCTTAGTTTCCTTAGTCGCCGCAAGGCGCACGGTCGTTTTATCTGTGACCAGCTGATAGCTGTCACGGTCGCCCGTAACGATATAGCACTCGCCGCCCGCCTTCTCGGCGACACGGGAAAGCGTTCCCAAGATATCGTCCGCCTCATAGCCCTCGCAGGTAACGACGGCGATACCAAGCTCACTTAAAAGCGCCTTGATCTGCGGCATCTGCTCGGCAAGCTCCTCGGGCATTCCCTTGCGGTTAGCCTTGTACGCTGCATTTGCCTTATGGCGGAAGGTCGGCGCTTTAAGATCGAACGCCACCGCAACGTGGTCGGGCTTGACCGCCTCAAGCTCCTTCAAATAGATATTCATAAAGCCCGTTATGGCGTTTGTATACCTGCCCTTCGAGTTAGAGAGCAGCTTGATACCGTAAAACGCCCTATTCATTATACTGTTTCCGTCTATTGCAAGCAAACGCATAGCAGTTACCTCCGTATGATTATATATCTCAATGCACAATTCACAATGCACAATGCACAATGAAGGTATCGCCTTCGGCGATATTATGGCCATTCGGCCGTTCATCCTAACGATATTCCCTAAAATAAGCGATTTCGCTGCCCTGACAAGCCCGAATGGGCATCTGTGCGGCGAAGCCGCACACAATAATTGTGCATTGTGCATTGTGAATTGTGCATTGATACAAATTCCAATTTATCTTATTATACCACCTTCCTGCAATTTATTCAAGCCCGGTGCACATAAAAAAACACGCCCCGAAGCGGGACGTGTCGGTTTGACTTTAATTATTCGTTCTTAGCGTTAGCCTCAGCCTGTGCCTTTAACAGGTCACGGATCTCGGTGAGGAGGACCTCTTCCTTGGGCGGCTCTGCTGCTGCCTCTTCCTCAGCCTTCTTTCTGCCAAGGCTCATAAGCTTGTTCACAGCCTTTATCATAAGGAATATGCACAAAGCCATGATGAGGAAGTTGATGACAGTTGAAATAAAGTGGCCGTAGTTTATGTACTGGTCACCTATAAGGTGTATCTTGCCGCCTACCTCTGCGCCGCCTATGCAGCCGATAAGAGGATTGATAAAGTCATCTGTGAAAGCAGTAACTATATCACCGAAAGCAGCACCGATGATAACACCGACTGCCATGTCCATTACATTGCCCTTAAGAGCAAATTCCTTGAACTCGTTTAAAAACTTCTTAAACATTGATCTCATTTCCTTTCCAAAATATATTACTTGAATTAGTATAATAATGATACCATATCTCTGCCGATTTTTCAACAAAATATTATAATTTTTACATCAATTCCCATAATTTCGTCAGATCGCTTAAATTTTTCAGCTTGTTTTTGGCGTTTTGCTTACACCCTCGGGGATCTCACGGCGTATCTGCTTCATAGTTACCGTATAGAAAATGAGCGAAACGACCATCGCCGTAAACCACCCTATCGGCCACGAGAGCCATATGCCACGTGCCTGCCCCATATGCTTTGAGAGCGCAAATGCAAGGATAACTCTAAGTATAAGGTCTGAAAAGGTAGTGCCCATAAAGAAGGGCATACGCCCCGTTCCGCGAAGCAGCCCGTCAGCCATGAGCTTTATGCCGACAACGGCATAGAACGGGGCGACGATCTTTAAAAACTCACGCCCCGTATCAAGCACGGCAGCGCTTGCCGACTTATCCAAAAACAGCCCCATCATAGTATCGGGCAGCAGGAAATAGCAGCCGATAAACGGCACCGCCACGATCAGCGCCATAGCAAGCCCCGCCTTGAAGCCCTGCCTGATACGCCCGACATTTCCTGCGCCGTAGCACTGTGCACAGAAGCTTGAAAGGGCGTTGCCGAGAGTAGAAAAGCTGGTCACGGCGAAGGTGTTCAGCTTAATAGCGGCGCTGTAGCCTGCGATAACGCTCTTGCCGAAGCTGTTGACAAGGCCTTGAATGAAGATATTGCCGACCGAGACAAAGCTCTGCTGCAAAATACTCGGCACAGCGTAGGCGGCGACCCTGCCCAGCATTCGCCACGAGAAGAGGGGGGCCTTGCTCTCGGTCTTTATTTCCTTAAGCTTTTTAAGAATGACGATCACCGAGAGTATGCAGGACACGCCCTGTGCTATAAACGTAGCCCACGCAGCGCCCGAAACGCCCCACTCAAACACCGCCACGAACAGCAGATCGAGCGCCACGTTGCCGACAGATGAGCCGATAAGAAAATAAAGCGGCGTTTTCGAGTCGCCCAGAGAGGTAAATATGCCCGTGCAGACATTATATACGAACAAGAACACAAGCCCCAGGGTATAGATATTCAGGTACACAGCGCTGTCGCTGAAAATATCGCCGGGGGTGTTTACCATTTTGAGCAGCGGCGTGCAAAACAGCAGCCCGAAGAGTGTAAGCAGCAGCGCCACAGCCGTACTTGCGAGCAGCGTTGTGGTGGCCGAGGTCTTTACACGGGGGTAATTCTTAGCGCCGAAAAACTGCGAGATAACAACAGCGCAGCCGACATTGCTGCCTACAGCTACGGCCATAAATATCATAGTTATAGGGTAAGAGGCACCGATAGCGGCAAGGGCGTCCTCCCCTGCGAATTTACCTGCGATAGCCGAATCTGCTATGCTATAGAGCTGCTGGAACACGACGCTTAGGAACATAGGGATCGTAAATGCCCAAAGCACCTTTGTCGGCGAGCCGACAGTAAGATCTTTCATAAAAATTTCCTTTCTAAAGAGGGGAACAGAAAGCACGCTTGCGATTTTTATTACTCCATTAAAAATGACGGCTCGGCGCCGTCATTTTAGGCTATTATTAATGTCATAGAGGCTTCTCTTTTTGTGTAATGTCATATGTCAGATTTACGACAACAGGTTTAATATCTTTCTCATTCTATTAGCAAATTTTCTTTGATTGTTTTCGCTTGAAGTTATATCAGTGGTTATGTATTTTTGTCTAACGGACATCGCAGCTCCCAACCGAGCCTCAACCTCTTTGGTAATACAAGATGCCACAAGAATAGTTACAGCCTCCGGATATTCAGCAAGGGTGTTTTCAAAAGATTTAAGCATTGCTCCCAAGCGTTCCAAGGCTCCTGCCGGGTCAAGACCGGCTTTAATCTCGATAACTCCCACTATGTCACCTGCATCATTAAACATTGAAACATCAGGTTCAGAAGAAAAAAGAATAGAGTATCCGTTTATAAGAGTTACAGATTTGATAGAGTCAATGTCATCAATAATTTTATCTGCCTGTAGATTATCAATAGCTGTCGTTTTACTTTGACGATCTGTAATTGACAATACCTCTTTATGAGCTAAAACTTCTTTTAATATTATGCTCCTAATAACTCGTTCCCCTTCTGCACCTATGGAATTTCTCCAAGAACCGTCAATATTCGTTCCTGCGGTTGCATACATCATTCCTTGCAGCTCGTTGTTGTCGAGATCAGTAGCAAAAGAAACAACGAGGGAGAGAATTTCGTTTATAATGCGTACAATGGCATTAATCGTGTCTTGAGACATTCTTCCCGGCTCAACTTTACCGTTCTCAATTTTATCGACATTTGAAACACCTGATAATGCTTTCAAGCCTTTTTGGGAAATCATCGCAACAGAACGATAGTATTTCAAAAAGGTTGGATTTATTTGAAATACCTTTGGGTGTAGGAACACAAGCATAGGATCAATTTTATTTTTAGCTAATATTGTCCACGCCGCCGCACTAATATTCCATTTATCCCTTTGTTCCCAATTTAATGTTGCTCCCTCGAGCTGCGCCATATTCTGAACCTTCATAAACAGCTCAAAATAGCCATTTGATTTAAGTTTGTTATAAAAAAATGTGGATTTCAGTATATAGCTTTCTTTTGTTACTTCATATGGAACATCTGCCATTTATTTTTTCTCCTTGCCTTTCGTTTCAAACCATTGTGACATTATAGCCTTAGCAACTGCTTCTCCAAGCTTGGGCGGCACAGCGTTGCCGACTTGTCCAAACTGGGTCATAGTTGTTTTTCGCTTAGAGCTATACGAGTCAAGGCGAACACCTTTAATCTCCCAATCAATTGGAAATGTCTGTAAACAAGCGAGTTCTCTTACTGTTAGCATTCTATCTTCAAAAGGGTGAATGAAATCACGATAGCCACTCCTTGTTACCGTTGGAGAAGGCTTGTCGGGGTCAAGGCGGCGATAGGTAGAACCAAAGGTTTTTTCAATATCAGCTAGTTTTTGACCAATACCGACTTTTTTTATTTTTTCCAACGTAGAAGGTGAATGTGCAGTAACTTTGTGATTTGGGATTTTAATACCCATATTTATCTCTCCTGCCTTTTATAGATTTAGCTACATTTTGAGCAGTTTCAGAGGGGGCTTCTGGCTTTGGCAGCCCTCCAATCGCATCACGAACGGTTTTTCTATCTTCAACATTTATTGGAACGGGATAGTCAAAACTCTGTCCTTCCCTATTACCAACAAGAATTAACCTCTCTCTGAATTGCGGAACGCCATAATCAACGGCATTTAATACTTTAGGTGGAGTTATCGTATATTTATATTCCTTTCCACCGTGTTCTATGGGCTTTGAAAGCTCCTCTATCAGCATTTTCAATGCTCTGCCCGAGTCCCAATTTGTCAACCCCTTCACGTTTTCAAGAACAAAGCCAAGAGGTAAAGTTTCTCTTACTATACGAACAAACTCAAATAACAATTTTCCACGTTCATCGTCAAGTCCTTTTCTTAATCCAGCGAGGCTGAAACTTTGGCAAGGCGGTCCACCTATAACCAAAGCTGCTTCTAAAGGTGCTAAATTCGCCGCTTTCAATATTTCTTCAGATGTTACCTCTGTTATGTTTTTATTTATTATAGGAAGGTTAGGGCGATTTGTCCTTAATGTATCACAGCAGGAAGGATCAACTTCAACTGCAACAGCTATCGAAAACCCAGCACTTTCAAAGCCTATATCAAGACCACCTGCTCCTGAAAAAAGGCTTATAACCTTAGGCTTCTTTATATCTTCCATTTCTATTCTCCTTTATTCAGCACAAAGTATTTTGAGAACTCTATTTGTAAACACAACTTAGCCGTCATTTGGTTATAAAAATATCAACCCGATTGCAAGCCTTATCGCCATAAATATCACAGCACCGATAAATACTGCACCGTAGGACATCTGCTGCGCATAGAAAATATCGCTCTGGTCGGGGGCTTTCTTGGCGTCGCCTATATGGTGGTTGGGTATAAACTCCTCGTCTGCATATATATCGCCCACGACCTCGATGTCAAGCGCCCCCGCAAATGCCGCAACAGTCTGCGAGGCGTTTATCTGCCCGAGATTTCTTCCGTCACGCTTCCAGATCTTCTGTGCATTGTTGAAATCGAGCGCCAAAAGCCTTGCGTCCTTTATACTCAAAAACGCCGCAAGCCTTGCGGGGAAATACCCGAACACATCGTTCATTCCCCTTGCCGCAAGTGAAAAATATACGTCCTCATGCTTGACCGCCCTCGCCGTCCTATTGACAGCAAGATACACAAGCCCGCCTATACCGCCGCCGATAAAGATGAATGCGAGCGGCGCTATGCCGTTTTCAAAGGTGTTCTCGGCTATCGCCTTTACAGACAGCTTGACGATCTCCTCCTCGGGAAGCCCCTTAGTGTTCTCATCTGTCAGCGCCCCGAGCTTTCTTCTCGCCGCAAGCGGCTTGCCCTTTCTCAGCGCTTTAAGGATACCTGCACCGTAGTAGCTTACCTTCTTTTCGTTTATTGCGGCAAAGCAGTAAAGTGTCTCTACCGTTATGCCGGCTATCATATGTATTTTATATGCAAGCACTAACAGCAGCACCGCAGGGGCAATAAATATTATCACCATAAGCGCCAGCAGCAGGCTGCCCGCCAGCGTCTGCCCCTCGTGCGAGGAAACATAGCGGTCCTTGAGCCTGTCCTTGAAAAAAAGCGCCGCTTTATCTATAAGTGCGGTAAGGCTGTATTTTGAGATCATATCTCCAAACATCATATCCATTACATACCCCAGCACCAGGGCTGCAAGAGAATTCAGTATCATTCCTTCACCTCGTTAAAGTGTGCCGTAAACAACAAATTTCCAAATTCTATTATATCAGATAAAAAAAATAAAATCAATAGACAATTTTATAAATTTCCCCAAAGTTTGCGCCCCTTTATTGACACGGCAAAGAAAAAGTAATATAATATTTACGTATGATGACATTTTGAAAGGAAGAATATTATGAAAACATTCTCAAAATCACACAAGCTTGACAATGTGTGCTATGACATAAGAGGCCCGGTAATGGACGAGGCCAATGCTATGATCGCAAAGGGCGAGCATATACTGAAGCTGAACATCGGCAACCCCGCCCCCTTCCGCTTCAGAGCACCCGCCGAGCTGATCTCACAGATGACTGCGACGCTTACCGACGTTGAGGGCTATTCCGACTCAAAGGGGCTGTTTGCCGCACGTGAGGCGATAGCTGCATATGACAAGACAAAGGGTATCGAGGGCGTTACCCCCGACGACATCTACACAGGCAACGGCGCTTCGGAGCTTATTACTATGAGTATGCAGGCGCTGCTTGACAACGGCGATGAGGTGCTCGTTCCCGCACCGGATTACCCGCTGTGGACAGCCTCTGTCACCCTTGCGGGCGGAACTGCCGTTCACTACATCTGCGATGAGCAGAGCGACTGGTACCCCGATGTAGAGGATATGAGAAAAAAGATCACCGACAAGACCAAGGGCATAGTTATAATAAACCCGAACAACCCCACAGGCTCGCTCTACCCCAAAGAGATCCTCGAGCAGATAGCACAGCTTGCAAGGGAAAACGGCCTTATCATCTTCTCTGACGAGATCTATGACAGGCTGCTTATGGACGGGCGGAAGCACACCTCTATCGCCTCGATCTGCCCCGACGTTTTCTGCGTTACCTTCAACGGGCTTTCAAAGTCTCACATGATAGCAGGCTTCCGCTGCGGCTGGATGAGCCTATCGGGCGACAGAAAGAATGTCTTAGGCTACATAGAGGGGCTCAATATGCTCTCGTCGATGCGCCTTTGCTCAAATGTTCCCGCACAGGCAGTCATACCCGTAGCGCTGAGGGCAAACCCGCAGCTTGAAACGCTCCTTTCCCCCGGCGGCAGGATCTATGAGCAGAGGGAATACATCGTCAAGCGCCTGAATGCTATAGACGGCATCTCGGCAGTAAAGCCGCAGGCCGCCTTCTACATCTTCCCGAGAATAGATGCCAAGCGCTTCAACATAACCGATGACGAGCGCTTCGTGCTTGATTTCCTAAAGGCAAAGCACATTCTCCTCGTTCACGGCGGCGGCTTCCATTGGGAGAGCCCCGACCACTTCCGCATAGTGTACCTCCCCGACGTTGACGAGCTAAAGACCTCTATGGACGCCTTAGAGGATTTCTTAAAGACCTACAAGCAAAACTAAGCAAATAAGCAAAGGCTTTGCCCGCATTTACATGGGCAAAGCCTTTTTAGTTTTGTGCTGCTTAGATAAATAGGAATTTGCGGGGCACTCTTTTTAGCCCCCTCCCCTTTGGGGAGGGGGTTGGGGGTGGGGGAAAACGCCCCCAT
>JAFRYW010000211.1 GCA_017442845.1 Ruminococcus sp. | reverse complement strand
TTGTTTTTCCATTTTTTGTGTATCTCCTTGTAAAGTCAATTTGGCTGCCCCGGACAGTTCCCGGGGCAGCCTGTGTTATTTTTATCCTGCTTTTACGGCGTGTAGAAGAGCTGCTCCCAATAATTGAAATCATTTCCCTCACTGTCGGTGAAGGAGTAGAAGCCTATCGCCATATACTTAAAGTCGGGGTTTACCATATTGGAAAGGTGCGCTTGCGAGGCCTTCCACTTCTCAAAGGCGTCCTTGACCGTGTAGGTCATGTTCATGCCGTAGGTGATGTTCTCGCCTATGTTGTGGTAGTCAAGCCCCACCTGTGCAAATACTGTCTTGTATTTTGTGGTGTCGGGGCGCACGTGGTCAAAGAGTGTCTTAAGCTCCTTAGCCCTGATGTCGGCAGCGCTGTCAAGTATCTCGATGCCCTCAAGCGGCGAAACGCCGTAGCTTGCACGCAGATCGTTGATATAGCCGAGCATTTCCGTTGTGTATTTGTTGAGCTTGCCTGTTTTTATGGTGGGTGCCTTTGTGGTAACTACCGTTGACTGCGGATCCTCCGAGAAGTCCGACTTAAGGGCATAGAGCGTGTAGCCGTTTACTACCACCCTGTAGAAGCCGTTGCTCGTCTCGCCCGTGCAGGTAGCGTTGTAATACTTGGTGCAGCTCCCTCGGTTTGTCGAGGAGGTGCTTGGCAACTCGTAGAATGAGCAGTCATGCAGCGCATAGATCGTCTTGCTGTATTCTGTTATGGTATAGCTGGGCGCTGTTGTGGTAGCGACCGTAACAACGGGCCTTGGCGCAGCCGTGGTAGTCGTCACGGGTGCGGGGGCTTGGGTCTGCACGGGGGCAGCCGTTGTGGTCGTCGCCTTTTTGGTAGTCGTGGTTTTCTTTTTGGTAGTCGTCGTCTTAGCCTTCGTGCCGGAGGTCTGCTTTGTTGTGGTAGTGGTGGAGGAAGCGGTCTCCCCGCTATGGCCGCTTTGCGGCGTGCTGCTGTCATCGGGGCTTGGATCCGGCTCGATGCCGTCAGCCTCTAATTCATTGTTAAGCACACTTGACAGAATGATCAGCTTGTTCATATTAAGCGGCGAATCACCCTCCCCGCCCTTGTCGCCAAGGCTGTCGGTATTGACTGTCACGGTCATGCTCTCAAGCTCGGAAACAACAGCCGATAGCTTTTCCTTAAGCTCCTCATCGCCGATTGAGGCTATAAAGCCCGAGTAGCTATCAAGCTTAAGATAGGTCTCGTTAATAAAGCCCACAAGCTCCTCGGGGCTGCTGTAGAGCGCCTCGTCAAGCTCGCCTGTATAAATGTAGTTGTCAAGCGCCTTGAAGGCCTGCGTATCCTCCTCGATAAAGGCTGCAAGCTGCTCTATGCTCTGCTCCTCGGGGGCGTCTGTCATCACCTTCAAAATACCGCTCGAGGTGTGCAGGTCGCCGTTTACATCGAAAACTATATGCTCATAGTGCATATAAAAATCAGTCACCGGCTCGCCTAGGGCGTTTGTGAAGGATAGCTTGCCGTTATCGACACTTGCTGTGATAAGCTGCCCCGAATCGTCGGTAAAGCTGTACCTGTCGACCCTTTGCCCGCCCGAATAGATCGCATAGCCGTTGTTCTCGGCTGTTATGTATGCATCTTCTGCCCCGTCATATGCGGGCAGGGGTATGCTCTTGAGCTCGTAAATACGGTTTACTACGGCTTCGGGGGTAAACTCCTCCGCCTCGCCGTCAAAAACAACGCCCGAATGAGACTCTAAAATATGTGATATATCAGGCGTATAGTTTGCAGAAACGCCTACCGCTGCAAAGCCCGCAGCCAAGGCTGCACACAAATACTGTTTGCCCTGCATATTGACCTCACCTTCTTTACTTTAGCGTATAATAATCTAACTTACATTATACCACTTTATATGGTAAAGGTCAACAGAAAATTATTAACCATAATTTGCAAAATTGTGAAAAGTGTAAAAGATATTGCTTAAGATTCTGTCAGTGCCTTTACGATAAGCGGGGCCTTTACCTTACATTCCTTCCTGTCGAAAATGCAGAACGCCCCGCATTCCCACCAGAAGCACTTGACGCCGATCATGCGCATAGCCCGCACAAAGGCGGCGGCGTGTGCGGCACGGGCGGGCTCGTTCTGCTTGTCCTGCGAGCCGAACTCGCCTACTATCGCAGGAACGCCCCACTCGGTCTTGAAGCGGTCAAGCCGCTTAGCGAAGGTTGCTATCTGCTCTAGGTCTGCCGCATCGCCCCAGGTGTCTCTTACCACCGTCCAGGGTGCCTTGAACCAGCAAAAACCCTCGGGGTCGTAGTTGTGCACCTCCAGGATCAGGTGATCCGAAGCGGGGTCTGCGGGCATTTTGAAGGTGTCGAGCCTGCCCTTCACGCCCGAGCCTGCGTAGGGCATAACTATCAGGTTGCGCTGCGGGTTGAAGCCGCCGCCCGCCCTTACCGTGTCGATAAAGAGCTGGTTGTAAAGCAGCGTTCCTTCTACCGAGTCGGGGTCGTTTGCCTCCCATTCACGGCGCTCGTTTATAGGCTCGTTGAGCGCCTCGAAGAGCAGCCGCTCGCCGTAGCCCTCAAACCTTTTTGCTATCTGCTGCCACAGCCTTGCGAAAAGCGCCCCGCTTTTTTCAAAGCCTGCCCTTGTCGAAACTATCCACGAGCCCTCGCCGCCGTCGTGGTGAATGTTTATTATGCAGTAAAGCCCGAGCGAGAGTATCTCATCGACACGGCTCGCTGTGTATTCGAGCCATGCCTTGTCGATATTGCCCTCGCTGTCAAAGTGGTGCTTCCACGTTATGGGAAGGCGTATGGCGTTAAAGCCCGCCGCCTTCTCGGCCTCAAAAAGCTCCTTTTTGAGCGGCGGCTCGCCCCATTGGAGCTCGTAGCGGGAAATATCATCGCCGTCATAGTGCCCGTGCGCTTCAAGAGAATTACCTGTGTTTATACCGCTTTTGATGTTTTCGACTGCTTTGAATGCAGTCTCAAAGATGTCTGTGCTCATACCTTCTCCTCCCGATTATTTCAATGCACAATTCACAATGCACAATGCACAATGAAGGTGGTGGGCTTCGCCCACGGATTTTAAAAGCGGCTTCGCCGCTAATTATCAATTGGCAATTATCAGACATTTAGTACGTGCAGCTTTTACATTGTGAATTGCTAATTGCCGCCGCAGGCGGCTGCCCGATATGGGGCTTGTCATCTTCGATGACAGCTAAGTTTGCAAGCAAACTTACATAATGCGCCGCAGGCGCACACAATAATTGTGCATTGTGCATTGTGCATTGAATTGTGCATTGAATTATAAAAGGCAAGAACAACGGTTATTTGTGTCCTTGCCTTAAATGCTGTACTGTGATGTGATTCTCTGCTCAAACTGCGCCTTCGGCAGCGGCTTATCAAAGTAGAAGCCCTGTGCGTGCAGGCAGTTCATATCCTTAAGAAGGCTTATCTGATCCTTAGTCTCTACGCCTTCGATGATACATTGAAGCCCCAGGCTCTGCGCCATTGAGACTACGTGCCTTAGCATGATCGATTTTTGCTCATCGTTTATGCTGCCGTCGGGCAGAAAGCTCTTGTCGATCTTCAGCACGTCCCACGGGAGCTCCTTGATAAGCGTAAGTGATGAATACCCTATGCCGAAATCGTCAACCGATGCGCTTATGCCGTTTTGGTGCAGGCCGTTTACTATGCCTCGCAGCTCGCCGAAGTCAACGTCTGTGGTGGTCTCGGTAAGCTCTATCTCGATAAGCTCGTGAGGAACGTGGTTTTTGTCGATTATGCCAAGCACCGTTTCAAGCAGCTTTTCGTCGCCTAAGTGCATTCTTGACAGGTTGACCGAGACCTTTACCGTGCTCATGCCCTTATCCAGCCAGCCCCTTATGTCCTTGCAGACCGTGTCGAGCATATAGAAATCTAGCGTGCATATGGCGTTTGACTGCTCAAGTATGGGTATGAATGCCATAGGCGGCACCACCTTGCCGTCACGTATCCAGCGGCAAAGCGCCTCTGCGCCTATGATCCTGCCCGTTGCTATATCGACCTTCGGCTGATAGAAGGCAACGAACTCACGCTTTTCTATAGCGCTTGCAAACTGCGACTCTATCGTCTTGCGGTTATCGAGCCGCTGCCTTGCCTCGTCATTGAAGATAAAGCAGTTATCCTTGCTGACGGTTTTTGCCATTACAACAGCCGAGCTGATCTTGTCCATTACATCGTTGACTGTCTTTTCCTCGCCCGTGCATAGGTAGAAGCCCGCATTTGCAAGCACGTTCACCTCGGGCGACCCGGGGATCTCGGCGGTTATCCTTGTGCCCGCAAGGTGAGCCTTGACAACGTCAAATTCCCCCTGCTCGAAGATCGCTGCGAAGTTGTCGCCGCCGATCCTGTAAACGCCGCCGTCGGAGAGCTTTGCGGCAAGGCTTTTTACAAAGCGCCTCATGATCTTAGTGCCGTTGTCACGCCCGTAGGTGCGGTTGACTATCGAGAAGCGCTTGAGGTTGAAGTAGCAGGCGCCGTATTCGCCGATGCGCCCGTGTGCGATGATCTCGCCGAGCTTTCTGAAAAAGGCCTTTAGGTTGCCTATATCCATATCCTGATCAAAGAACATCAGCCGCTCGGCCATGCTTGTGACCTTGGCTCTGCCGTTGTGGATAAAGACGGTTTTTATAAAGCCCGAAATAAGCTCCCTGTCCTCATCGTCCCACTCGGAGAAGCCCTGCTTTCTGAATACGGTGTAATCGGAATATGCGCCGCTCCTTGCAGCCTCCCTCTGCGAGAAGCTGTCGCCGGAGATCTCGCCCGCATTAACGAATATAGTGCCGGGCACAGGCTCACAGCCCACATCATAATACACCACATCGACCCTGCCAATGCCGAGAACATCGCATATCGGCTTGTACACCCGCTCGTTCTCGGGGTGGAATATGGCGGGGATAGCGTCCATTTCCTTATTAAATTCGTTCTGTGCGTAAATGTAATCAAGTGCCTTGATATTCAATGCTCTCACCTCCCTCTATCGGCAAAGCCGGACTTTTCACCACTTAAATTATACCACAATTTTAGCCAAATTGCAACAAAGAAGGCCGCTTTTTTACCACTTTACAATTATTTTACAAGCCTGTGAGTTTATTAACCTTTTAGCTATATATTAAACGTTTAACCCGCTCTGCGGGCAAGTAAAAAATATCAACATATTAAGATAATCCACAATGGGCTGCCCGTTATCCTGCGGCACTTGCAATCGGGGCGGAAATATGGTATAATGATTACCGTAAATATTTCCCGAGTCTAAAAGGAGATGATAGTATGAAGACCGCATTCGTTACAGGCGGCTCCGGCGGGATAGGAAAGGCCGTCTGCCTGCGGCTGGCTGCTATGGGTTATGCCGTGGCGGTGGGCTACAATACGAACAAGACCACGGCCGATATAGTCACAGAGCTTATCAGGCAGCGGGGCGGCACGGCTATGAGCATTAAGTGCGACGTTACCGAGATCGACTCTATCGACTCGGCAAAGAATGTCATAAGCGCTCAGCTTTCCTCGCCGACAGTGCTTGTCTGCTCTGCGGGGGCGGCGGATATAGCGCTCTTTTCCGAGCAGTCATACGGCAAGATAAAAAGGCTGATCGACACCGACCTCACGGGTGCTGTTATGACGGCACGTGCCTTTGTGCCGTCGATGATAAGCAGGCACGAGGGGTGCGTTTTGCTCATCTCCTCGGTGTGGGGCGAGCAGGGGGCCTCCTGCGAGGCTGTCTATTCTGCGGCAAAGGCGGGCGTCATAGGCTTTGCAAAGGCGCTCGGCAAGGAGCTTGCGCCGAGCGGCGTGCGGGTCAACTGCATTTCCCCGGGGTTTATAGACACTAAGATGAACGCCTCGGTCTCCCCCGAGGCAAGGGCGGCGTTTTTGGAGGACGTGCCCATGGGGCGTGCGGGCACTGCCGACGAGGTGGCGGCAGCGGCGGCATTTCTGGTGTCTGATGAGGCAGCATACATCACCGCACAGAACATCAGCGTAAACGGCGGGCTTTAAGGCATAAAAGGAGTTGTCCTAAATGGACAGGATAAAAAAGAGAACATTTGAGATAATCTCGATAGGGCAGAGGGGCGACCTGCCGAGCAAGGCGTTTGATATTTTCATAACGCTCACGATCTTTGCGAATATCGCAGCCATGCTGCTTGAGACCTTTGAGAGCTTTAGCGGCTTTGCTGCGCTTTTCAAGGCGGTAGAGTGGGTGACTGTGGCTGTGTTTGCGGCAGAGTATATACTCAGGATCTGGACGGCGCCGCTGCTCTACAAGAGGCTTTCCCCGCTAAAGGCAAGGCTTAGGTTTTTAGTGTCCTTTGACGGGGTGATAGACCTGCTGACGATACTTCCGTTTGTTTACCTTTCGGGCTTTATCGTTTTCAGGATACTCAGGGTGGCAAGGATCTTCCACCTTTTCCGCATAAACACGGGCAGCGATTCCTTCGGCGTTATCGTAAGCGTTATCATCGACAAGAAAAACCAGATCTTCTCGTCGCTGTTTATAATCATCGTGCTTATGATCGCATCATCACTCGGCATTTACGGCGCCGAGCACGAGGCGCAGCCCGAGGCGTTCAACAACGCCTTCTCGGGAATGTGGTGGAGCATTTCGGCGCTGCTCACGGTCGGCTACGGCGACATTTACCCGATAACCGCTGTCGGGCGGGTAATGGGTATGGTGATAGCACTTTTGGGCGTTGGCGTTGTGGCGATACCTACGGGCATAATCAGCGCAGGCTTTGTCGAGCGCTATTCAAGAGAGCAAAACCGTGAAAAGCCCTTTGCCGACATCAAGGAGGTAGGCGAGGTGCTCATAGACGAGCACAGCGGTCTTGATGGAATGCTCATAAGCGACATCGAGCGTGACCACGGGGCGAGGATATATATGCTGCTTCGAGGTGACGAAATGATCATCGCAAGGGGCGAGCTCAAGGTGAAGCTCGGCGATATACTTATCCTTAATTCGGATAAGCTCAAAAAGTAAAGCTTTCAATGCACAATGCACAATGCACAATGCATTATGC
>JAFRYW010000020.1 GCA_017442845.1 Ruminococcus sp. | reverse complement strand
GGTCGCCCCCCGTACCCCCTTCGGTAATGCACCCTCTACAATACTCCGCTAAATTCCAATTTATAAGAGAAGCACAAAAGACATTTGATCTTACAGAACAGGATATTCCAATGAACGAGATAATTCATGAACTAAAGCAAAAGGAAAAAGAAAAAATAGAGCACCGCCATGTTGAGCTGGTGCAGGAAATGGAAGAAAAGAAAGAGGAAATGAAGCAGCACCGCTCTGCTGCGAGCAGGTTCTTCCATAGCCTTTTCAATATAAGCGACGATCAGATGACCTATGACGAGATCGACCGTATGATGTATGAAAACACCATTATCCACGGGCCTAATATGTGGATACTTATGATGGCTACCTTCATAGCATCTATAGGGCTGAATGTCAACTCTACTGCGGTCATCATAGGCGCTATGCTCGTTTCCCCGCTGATGAGCGGAATTATGACAATGGGCTACTCGCTCGCTGTGCGTGATGTTTCGCTGCTGCTGAGGGCGCTCGGGCGCTTTGGCGTTCAGGTCACGATAAGCCTTGTCACCTCAACGATCTACTTTCTCATCTCGCCGCTCTCCGAGGCGACCACCGAGATGATAGCAAGAACCAGCCCGACCATATGGGACGTGCTTATCGCCACCTTCGGCGGTATCGCAGGCGCTATCGGCAATACCCGAAACAAAAAGTCAAACGTTATCCCCGGCGTTGCTATAGCAACGGCGCTTATGCCGCCGCTTTGTACGGCGGGCTACGGCATAGCTACGGGGCAGTCGCAGTTCTTTTTGGGTGCGGGGTATCTGTTTTTGATAAACACTATGTTCATCTCGCTTGCGACTATGATAATGACGCTTATTATGGGCGTGCCCTATCACCGCTCTATCTCAAAGCGGGGGCAGAAAACCATAAACCGTGTGATCTTCGCCGTGTCGATGATCGTTATTATCCCAAGCATTATGATCGGCGCACGGACTGTTTATGACTCGGTGATAAGCGCTAGTATCACACGCTATCTGAGCGAGCAGTTCACCTTCGACAACACGACCGTTGTTAAGACCGAGACGGATATAAGAGACAAGCAGATAACCGTCTCGCTTGTCGGCAATACGATAGCGCCCGATGTTGTGTCAAAGCTTGAAGAGTCACTTTCCGACTACGGGCTCGAGGATTTTAAGCTAAAGGTAACGCAAAACTCGGCCATTATACCAAACGACGGCGAGAACGGCGACAGGATAACAATGGCGATACAGGAAAAGACCATAAACGACCTGCAAACAGAGCTTGACTCTAAGGACGAGGAGCTCGACGAAAAGGATAAGCAGCTCGAAAGCCTTCAGGAGCAGCTTGACGGCTACAGCTCACAGGTGTCGGCTTCGGCTAAAATGAGTGAGCTTGGCAGCAGGCTCTCGCAGGTGTTTACATACCTTTCGGATATATCCTGCGGCACTATGACAAGCAGCGAGGGCGACTATGTTCTCCTCACGGCTGTATCGAGCAAAAAGCTCTCAAACGAGGAGCTTGCAACTATCGAAAACTACCTCAAGACCGAGACAGGCTCGGAAAATGTGACCGTACAGATCACGCAGCCTAAAAAATGATAAAAACGATTGACAACGAAGCTTTAATGTGCTAAACTTTAAACAGTAATATATTAGGAGGAAAACAATATGTCAAAGATATGTACTTCATGCGGTGCGGAGCTCTCTGATGATGCGACCTTCTGCGGCACCTGCGGCAAGCCCGTTTCGCTTTTCACCCCGCCGCCGCAGCCTGAGCCCACTCAGACAAGCGGCGATATGCCAAGCGCCGAGTTCACTGCACCCCAGCAGCCCCAGCAGCAGGGCGGCTACGGCGTGCCCCCTCAGCAGCCCTACGGCCAGCCATATGGCGGGCAGCAGTATCAGCAGCCCTACGGGCAGAATATGAACGCCTATAACCAGAGCATGAACGCCTACAACCAAAGCCAGTACATGGGGCTAAACGAGAACACCTTCTCCCCCTACTCGGCACAGGGCGAGCAGCCCGTTTCGATAGGCCAGTGGATGATAACAACTATTCTGCTTGCTATCCCGATAGTAGGTATAATCTACTTTATTATTCTTGCTATCGGCGGCCCGAACACCAAGAAGAGCCTTACAAACTACGCCAGGGCTTCCCTTATATGGGCACTTATCGCCTTCGTGTTCGCCTTCATAGCTGTTGCGGTTTTCGGTGTTTCTACTTCAGAGATCCTAAAGGCTGCGGGCGCAAAATAGAATACATAAGCAAAGGGCTGTTGCACATGGCAACAGCCCTTTTTTGTTGTCTGTAAGGCTATTTTACACGTATTTTCATTCCCTTGTATATAAGGTCTCTGTTTTTGATCTTGCCCTTATTTAGCCGCATCAGCTCATCGACCGTGGTACCGAACCTCTTCGCTATCGCCGTCAGGGTGTCGCCCGCTTTGACGGTGTAGTATTTTTTCTTCTTCTGCTTCGGCTTTTTAGCAGCTGCCTTACCGTATCCGTTAAGCCCGGCTTTTTTAATGATCTCGGGGTAGCCTTCATAGCAGATATCTGTATCGACATTCCCCGCTATCCCGCTTACCCTGCCGCTGCTGCTGTTTTGCCACATACCTACCGGGCCGCTGTAGTTAAGCACCCCGCCGTATTCCGCCGCCCAGATCGCATAGCGCTTGCGGGTGCTATCATCAAGCAGCGTTTCAAGCGGGCTTGCCGACATATATATCCCCGCAAAATACCCCGCCCTTTCAAGCGTGTCACAAAAGGCACGGCACTTTGCGCTAACCTTATCTGCCCCGCCCAAAAGCGCCGTTCCCTCGACATCATAGTAGATCGGGTATTCAAATTTTTTGCCCTTTAGCACCTTTATACAGGCACGTGCCTCCTGCCTTGCCTCCTTCTCTGACTGTGCGTATGAGAACCAGTACGCCCCGCAGGGGATCTTTTTTTGCTTACAAAGGCTATAGTTGCGCTTAAAGCAGGTGTCTGTCTGCGAAGCATACCGCCCGAAGCCCGCACGCATTATCACAAAATCCGTATGCCCTCTAAGGCGGTCATAGTCGATATTCCCCTGAGCGTAGCTTACATCTATCCCGTTTTTCAAATTATCCCTCCTTGTTCTAAGGGGAGCTTGTTTATTATATGCAAGGGGGAAGGAAATTGATAATGTAAATTGGAATTTAGCGGAGCTTCGCTCCGCTAGGTAATAGTTAATAGGTAATAGGTAATAAGTATGGTGTCGGCTTCGCCGACAGATGCCCATTCGGGCAGCCGCCGCAGGCGCACCTCACCTATTACCTATTACCTATT
>JAFRYW010000210.1 GCA_017442845.1 Ruminococcus sp. | reverse complement strand
TGCTTCCCTCGGAGCGATGAACAAAGCCTTAGCTTATCGCTTGTAATACAAGCTTTTATATTTGTTTCACGCCCAGTTTCGGGGGGCTTTGCCTGCCTTCGCAGTAGGCAAGTGCCCCCAACCCCCTTCGCAGGTGCACCTATTACTTATTACTTATTACCTATTACCTATTAACTATTACCTAAGCGGAGCTTCGCTCCGCAAAGTAAAAAGGAGGAACTCATTATGGTAAGGATACTTGTAGTTGAGGACGATAAGGAGCTTAACAACGCCGTATGCAAATTCCTGGAGCAAAACGGCTTTGAGGCAGCGGGCTGCCTTGATGCACAGAGCGCTTATAATGAAATGTACGGGGCTAGCTTTGATATGATCCTGACTGATATAATGATGCCTAAGATCGACGGCTTTGAGCTTGCCGAGACTGTCAGGGGGCTGGGTGATGAGATACCTATAATATTTATGACCGCAAAGGACGATATACTCTCAAAGCAGCGGGGCTACCGCCTGGGGATAGATGATTACCTTGTAAAGCCTATCGACCTTGACGAGCTGCTGCTAAAGATTGGCGCTATAATGCGAAGGGCCAACATCAAAAGCGCAAAGGTCATAGAGATAGGCAGCCTTAAAATGAACGCCGATGAGCAGAGCTGCACGCTTGCGGGCGAGGAGATACCGCTCACGGTAAGGGAATTTAACCTCTTGTACAAGCTGCTGTCCTACCCCAAAAAGACCTTTACCCGATCGCAGCTTATGAATGAGTTTTGGGATATAGAGGCGACCTCGGGGCTCAGGTCTGTAGATGTGTATATGAGAAAGCTTCGTGAAAAATTTGAGGGCTGTGAGGATTTTGAGATAGTCACCGTTCACGGCCTTGGCTATAAGGCGGTAATAAAATGAAAAACAAACGGCTTGCGGGGATCTATAAATTCGTGATATTCTTTATGCTGATAGCCTTTGTCGTCACCTGTTCATTTGTGCTGTTTTTCCACTTTATGCACTTTTCAAAGGACGACATTAGGGCGGCAGCGCCCGTGACGTTTGGGAATGTGCTGCTTATAACGCTTATCTTCTGGTCGCTTGATACGCTTAGAAGGCATATATTCACCGAGCGCCCGATAAAGCGCATAACAAAGGGCCTAGAGCAGATAGCAGGAGGAAGCTTTGACACAAGGATAGAGCACATACCCTCTGTTTCGGGAATGGCGGAGTATAACGAGATAATCGACTATATCAACAAAATGGCGGGCGAGCTTGGAAGCGTTGAGACGCTAAGGACTGACTTTGTTTCAAACGTTTCTCACGAGATGAAAACGCCGCTTGCGGTGATACAGAGCTATTCGGCGCTGCTTGGCTCTGACAGGCTGACAGATGCCGAGCGGAAGGAGTATGCACAGGTCATAGGTGACGCTACAAGGCGGCTTGCAAGCCTTATAACGAACATTTTAAAGCTAAACAAGCTTGAAAACCAGCAGATCTTCCCCGAAAGGACACGCTTTGACCTTAGCGAGCAGCTTTGCACCTGCCTGCTTGAATTTGAGAGCGAGTGGGAGAAAAAGGGCATAAGCATAGACACCGACATTGAGGACGGCGTTATGATCAGCTCCGACCCCGAGCTTTTGAGCGTGGTGTGGAGCAACCTCTTCTCAAACGCCATAAAGTTCACCGACGAGGGCGGCACAGTGTCGCTTTCAGTAAAGCGTGAGGGCGGGTACGCAAGGGTGAGCGTCACCGACACGGGCTGCGGGATCGACGGCGAGACGGGAAGGCATATTTTTGACAAATTCTATCAGGGCGACACCTCGCACGCTGCAAAGGGCAACGGGCTGGGGCTGGCGCTTGTGAAGAGGATAATAGACATTGTTGACGGCGAGATCGGCGTAAGGTCGGCGCCCGGCGAGGGCAGCACGTTTACGGTAACATTAAAGGAGGAAGAAAACAATGAGTGAGAGGGGCTTTAACTACAGCTACAGCGCAAGCAGGCAAAACGAGATCGACAGGATAAGGCAAAAATACCTGCCGAAGCAGCAGAACACCGAGCAGGACAAGCTAGAGCGGCTGCGGCGGCTTGACGCAGGCTGCGAGAGCGCTGCACAGATAGCGGGCTTAGTGCTCGGCATTGTGGGAACGCTCGTTTTCGGGCTTAGTATGTGCTGCTTTTTGGTGTGGGGGAGGTATATCCTGGGCTCGTTTATAGCCATAGTCGGCATACCTATGATGATAGCGGCAAAGCCCGTCTATGACAGGGTCTTGGCAGCAAGGCGTGAAAAAGCCGCCCCCGAGATCCTGCGCCTCAGCGCCGAGCTGGAAAACAGGTAATAGGTTACAATGTACAATGCACAATGCACAATGTACAATG
>JAFRYW010000209.1 GCA_017442845.1 Ruminococcus sp. | reverse complement strand
TGCCCATTCGGGCAGCCGCCAATGGCGACTAATTAACAGCTTACAATTATTATGTTTTTAGTTCATTACTTTATCACAACCACGATTGCCGCTTTATAAAGCCTGTGTGCTACGCACACACATCAATTGTGCATTGTGCATTGTGAATTGTGCATTATTTATGGTACCTGCTCCCCTTCGAGATAGAGAACGCCCTGTAGATCTGTTCTAAGAGCATTATTCTTGCAAGCTGGTGCGGGAAGGTCATTTCAGACATCGAAAGGCGCAGGTCGGCACGCTGCTTTACACCCTCATCGATCCCGAAGGACGAGCCTATTATAAAATTTACCGTGCTCGCCGAAAGGGAAAGCTCCTCAAGCCTTTTTGAAAGCCTGACACTTGAAAGCTGCCCGCCCTCTATACACATAGCAATATTTTTAGTATCCTTAAGGGTAAGGTATTTTTCCATAGCCTTAGCCTCTGCCAAAAGTGCAGCAGCTATCTCCTTGTCTGACGGGTCATCGGGCAGCCTGCTCTCTGCGAGCTCTATGATATTCAGCTTACAAAATGCGCCAAGGCGCTTTGAGTATTCCTCCTGCGCCTGCCTGAGATAGCCTTCCTTAAGCTTGCCCACGGTTATGATATTGACCTTTATCAAAACACCACCGCCAATCCGCTGAAGTCCTTCGTTGCGACCTCAAGCATATAATCACCGTTTCTTTTGAAGCCGGAAAGATGCTGCAAAACAGTTTTCTCTGCCAAAAGCGGGATATTGTTATGCGGGCTCAAGTGCCCCAGACATATCCTCGTAGTTCCGCCCCTTACAAGCTCACTTATAAACTCGCCGCTGTCGTTATTTGAAAGATGCCCGTGGTCGGAAAGGATACGCTCCTTGAGCGGGTACGGGTAGGGGCCGTTTATCAGCAGCTTTCTATCGTAATTCGCTTCAACAAGCGCCATATCAACGCCCGCAAGTGCTCTTCTGACAGTCTCGGTAACGACCCCCAGGTCTGTACAAACGGCTGCTCTTTTATTATCCCTTGTAACAAAGGTAAAGCCGCAGCTTGCAGGGGTATCGTGCGGGGTCTCAAACGCAGAGATCTCAACATCATCAAGTGCAAGCGTCTGCCCGGCTTCAAGCTCGGTCATATTGCTCGAAGGGTCGATATTATCATTTGCCGCCATTATCTCAAGATTAGTCCTCTGCGCTATTACAGGGATATGCATTTTTTTAGTAAGCACCCTAAGCCCCTGTATATGGTCGGTATGGGTGTGTGTTATGCATATAGCCCTGACTGCGCTTATCGGTATACCGTGCTGTGCCAGCGCATCGACCGCCCGCTTGCAGCTTACGCCGCAGTCAACGAGCACGCCGCTCTTAGCATCGCCTATATATGTACAGTTCCCGCTGCTTGAAGAGTAGAGGGGGTAGACTGTTGCCATTTTCCAAGTCTCCTTTTTTTACATCTTTGCCCAATATAGAATTATAACACATTTTCCCGCTTTAGTCAATAAAAAACACCCCCCGCAAAGCGGAAGGTGCAGTATACATTTATCAGCTGCTCATCTTTGCAGCACTTATATCCTCGGCATAGACACGCTTTATATCAGCGCCCAAGCCCCTGAGCTTTTCGTCAATATTCTCATAGCCACGCTCGATATAGAAGATATTGTCGATCTCGGTAACGCCCTCGGCAGCAAGACCTGCTATGACCATAGCAGCACCCGCACGAAGGTCTGTAGCGATAACGGGGGCACCCTTCAAAGCGCCAACGCCCTGAATAACAGCCACCTTGCCGTCAACAGAGATATCAGCACCCATTTTTCTAAGCTCGCCCACATATCTGAAGCGGTTGTCAAATATATCATCGGTCACGATACTTGTACCCTCCGCAAGTGTAAGAAGGGTAGAGAACTGCGGCTGCATATCCGTCGGAAAGCCGGGGTGAGGCTGAGTTTTCAGCGAGGTCTTTACCATAGGGCCTTCAACGCTTACTCTTACGCTCTCATCAAACTCCTCAACAGTAACGCCGACCTTTCTAAGCTTTGCCGTGATCGACTCCAAGTGCTTCGGGATAACGTTTTTGATAAGTACATTTCCTCTTGTAGCGGCAGCAGCCACCATATATGTGCCCGCCTCGATCTGGTCGGGGATAGTCGCATATGTCACGCCGTGGAGATACTCAACGCCACGGATCTTGATCACGTCTGTACCTGCACCCCTGATATCTGCGCCCATAGAGTTTAGGAAGTTTGCAAGGTCTACAATGTGCGGCTCCTTAGCGCAGTTTTCGATTATAGTGAGCCCCTCTGCCTTAACAGCGGCAAAGATAGCATTTATAGTTGCGCCGACCGTGATAAAGTCAAAGTAGATCTGCGAGCCGATAAGCCTGTCGGCAGTGATATGGTTAGCACCGTTTATGATCTCGTCCTTAGCGCCGAGAGAGCGGAACGCCTTAAGGTGCTGATCTATCGGCCTATCGCCGAGATCGCACCCGCCGGGCATAGGAACGAATGCCTCATGGAACCTGCCGAGCAAAGTTCCCAGAAAATAGCTTGATGCCCTCATTGTTATCGCAAGCTCATAGGGAACTACAGGCTCACGGATATTTCTTGTATCAAATCTAATGGTATTTCTGTCTATGATCTTAACGTCAGCACCCATTTCCTTGAGTATCTTGACGCATTTTGTTATATCGCTTATCTCGGGAACGTTTTCCAAAACGCACGGCTCGTCACAAAGCAGCGTAGCAGCTACGAGCGCAACGGCAGCATTTTTGGCGCCGCTTATAGATACCTCACCCTTAAGCGGAGTACCGCCCCTTATCACAAATTTTTCCACCTGTTCACAACCCCTTGATCTACGGAAATTGTTTTTCTTTTCCGTTATTATACCACAGCGCACCTCATTTTAAAAGCCTTACACTATAAATTCTGCTAATTACCTAAAAATTACCATTCGGCGGCAAAATTTAAGTATATTTTTGACCCATAGCATTAACAGAATTTACATATTTAAAAACAAAACTCACTTTTCCTGCCCTCACTTCTCAAACGGGGTGATAAAAACACTCGCACTCTTAACCCCAAACGCTGCGGGACTATTCGGCAGGATAGGCTCAAACAAAATAATATGTAAAATTTAGTACACTAATATTTTATCACACATTAAAAAAAAAATCAATAGCTATTTCTCGAAAAATCGCCTTTTTTCAGAGTTTTTTTCACGTTTATTACGGAAGAAAAACAGACAGTTTACAAATAAATATTCTTTTGTAACCGAATACAGCGGTATCTGTAACCTTTTGTAATATTTGTCTTGTCCAAAAAAATCCCCGAATTTAGATCTTGTAAATTTTAATAGCGTTTGTTAATGCCAAAAACATATTTTAAGTGTGCGGGGGGCTTGTTCTTTTTGAGAGACCTGCGGCATAGAATATACAAAAACAGAACCGAAGGGAGAGCACAAAAATGCTAGAGATACTAAAAAGAGAGCTTGACGCTGTGCAAAGCGACACAGAAAGCGATGATCTGGGGCTGTCGGAGCAGGAGGCGGCGCAGAGGCTGCTGCGTGACGGGGCAAACACCATAGGCTCAAAGAAAAAAAGCAGCGCCCTTAAGATCTTTGCAAACCAGTTCCACGATGTTATGGTGATGATCCTGC
>JAFRYW010000208.1 GCA_017442845.1 Ruminococcus sp. | reverse complement strand
GGTCGCCCCCGAACCCCTTCGCAGCCGCCTTTATAATTCGTGGGCGAAGCCCACCACCTTCACCCAGCATTGTGCATTGTGCATTGTGCATTGGATGTTAAATTCTCATTTATCTTTCTTTATTCTCCAAAGCTGAGGGCGATTATTTTGTCGCCCGTGAATCATATCCCTGCTATTTCCAAAGCCCTAACAGCATTAGCTACACAATCATCGCACGGGCACAGCACCTTGCCTGTTTCTATGCCCTTTAGCTCTGAACAGCGTGTGCTGCCGCAAAGAGCCTTAAAATCAAGATAAAGCTTTTTAGCGTCTGAAAATATGGGTCTGCCCTTGTATTCTTTTAAGCCGAGTATCATCTGCGCCGCACAAAGCGCCCCGCAGGTCGCTTCAAAGGTTCCCATTCCTACACCGAACGCCGCACCAAGCTTTTTAAGAGTGTCGCTGTCAAGCTCTGTATCGTCTTCAAATGCCGCAAGCACCGCCTGTGCACAGTTATAGCCGCTGTGCTTGTATTCTACAGCTCTTTGTGCCCTATTCATTGTGCACCCCCGCATTTGTGCTCGCCGCAGGAATGACCCTCGCCGTGCCCGTGGTGGTCACAGGTCGGTGAGTCGTTTTGGTCAAGCGTGTTGCTGAGAAATCTGGCAACAGCCCCGTCTGCGCTGCCGCTCACCCCGCCGAAAAGGGTAATGCCTGCCTCACGCATAGCTATTTGTGCACCGCCGCCGATCCCGCCGCATATAAGCACATCGACAGACTCACTTTTCAAAAACCCTGCAAGTGCCCCGTGCCCTGCACCGTTTGTGCCGACGACCTGCTCGCTTATCACCTTGCCCTCTTCTATGTCGTATAGCTTGAACTGCTCTGTCCTTCCAAAATGCTGAAATATCATTCCGTTTTCATAAGTGACTGCTACTCTCATTTTGTTTTCTCCTTATTAAGTATAATGATATATCTATTATACCCCACACATCAGCCTGTGTCAAGCGCACTTTCACCGTACAGACAGCTTTTGCATACTATAAATAAGGCATTTGCCAACATTCTTGAAAGGGGATATATTATGCAAAAAGAAACAAACCGTACAGATGAGTTTTTCTTGGGCGCTGTTACGCACAGCGGGTTTACTACGTCATTTAAGTCGGTGATAGAAAGTGAGGGGTACTTTACTTACATTTTAAAGGGCGGTGCGGGAACCGGTAAATCATCTCTTATGAAGCGAATAGAAAAAGAACTGCCCGAGGGGGATAGAACGCTCTATCACTGCTCCTCCGACCCCGCCTCGCTTGATGCGGTGGTGCTTGATGACTATAAAGTGATAGTGGTTGACGGTACAGCGCCGCATACCTTTGACCCGGATATCCCGGCGATAAAGCAGGTCATCGTAAATCTCGGCGATTTCTGGGACGAGGGGAAGCTTATCTCACATAAGGACGAGATCATCGCTGCTATGGCTCTCAATAAATCATACCTGGCACGCTCGGGCAGATATGTATGTGCACTTTCTGATATTTGCTTTGACACATATTCTCTGGGCTGCGAGGCGCTTGATATCCACAGTATAAAGGAGCTTGCTTCACGGATAGGCAAGCGGCTCATCACAGGCAGGGGAAGCGGAAGCGGCAAGATATCCGAACGGCAGCTGTCTGCTGTAACTATGGACGGCTTCAAGACCTACAGCAAAACGCTTTTTGACCGCTCACGGGTCTGCCTTTTTAATGATGACTGCTTTGCAGCGAGTGCTATGCTTTTTGATGAGCTTGCAGCACTTGCCTCTTCAAAGGGCTATGATGTGATCCTCTGTGTCAGTCAGCTTCTTGGTTCTGATGTTACCGAGCATTTGATCATACCCGAGCTTGATACGGCTTTCGTTTCGCTTAATAAGCTTGGCGATATCGAGCGCACGGGCAGGGCAGTAAACCTTACAAAATACTATGACCCCGAGCTTATGACCCTTAAAGCCCCCCGCCTAAAGCTTAACCGCACCGCTGCCCGCACGCTTATGGACGAGGCTGCAAAGACGCTAGCCCTTGCTAAGGCTGCACACGATGATATCGAGAAATACTACATCGCTGCTATGGATTTTGCGAAGCTCGATAAGTCAGCAAGCAAGCTTATAGCCAAAATAAAGAAGAGAAAAGTATAACACTTATGCCGCCTCGGTCTCGGGGCGGCATTTTTTTAAAAATCGTGAAAAGAAATTTATATAAAACCCTTGACAAATTATAAAACGTGTGCTATAATATATATAAATTAAGGTGCACGAAACGGAAGTGAGTAAATGAGTAAGAGTGTATACAGTATAGTTTTGAGCGATGATGTCGTGGCGGCTGTCGATATGTTAGCACTTAAAATGGGTACGAACAGGTCTAACCTGATCAATCAGATCCTTGCCGAGAAGGTGTCTGTCGTCACGCCCGAGCGGAGAATGAGGGATATTTTCGATAATATTTTCCGCCTTATGGACGAGCGCTTCATTCAGGACAGTACAGCTGCGGGCACGGCACTCGCTTTCAGAAGCTCTATTGCATATAAATATAAGCCGACAGTGCGCTACAGTGTCGAGCTGCTGCGTGCCCCCGAGGGGGAGAGGATAGGAAGTCTTAAAATATCCTTCCGCACAAGAAGTCAGGCGTTTATGGATATGCTTGGCGGCTTTTTCACACTGTGGATCGGTACAGAGCGGCAGTACAACAGCCGCCGCCCGGAGTATAAGGCAGAAAGCGATAAGCTTGTAAGGGCAATATACTTTCCCGAGGGTGCTTCCTCTGCGACAGCCGAGCAGATAGGGGAGCTGATAGGGGAGTATATAAAGGCATTTGACTCTGCGCTGAAGGGCTATTTTGCATATGCCGATAACGATGATCTCGCTGCACAGGCAGTAACGCAAAGCTTTTTAAAGTCAGCAGACAAGGGAATAACAAAGATATAATAAAGAAAGGGTGGTATGTATGAACATCAACAAAATGACACAGCGCTCGGTAGAGGCTATACAGACAGCACAGGGCTTTGTAACCGAGTATCAGAACAATGCGATAACTCAGCTTCATCTTATGACGGCACTGCTTAATGAGGAGAGCGGGCTTATCCCTCAGCTTTTTGAGAAAATGGGTATTGACCCGACTGCTGCAAAGCAGTATCTCTACACGCAGCTAAACAATTTGCCGAAGGTCTATGGCGGCTCACGCTCGGCGGACAGCGTTTACGTCTCCTCAGAGTGTGAAAAGGCGATAACAAACGCCGAGAAAACAGCCGAGCAGATGAAGGACGAGTATGTTTCCGTCGAGCACCTCTTTTTAGGGCTTGTAAACGAGGCTGATGATGAGCTTAAGAAATTCATAAATGCCTTCGGTATCAAAAAGGCCGATTTTTTAAAGGCGCTGCAAACCGTTAGGGGCAATTCCCGTGTTACCTCGCAAAACCCGGAGGATACATATGATGTACTCAAAAAGTACGGGCAGGATCTGACAGATCTTGCAAGAAAGAATAAGCTTGACCCTGTTATCGGCAGGGAAACTGAGATAAGAAACGCTGTTCGTATCCTCTCCAGAAAGACAAAGAATAACCCTGTTCTCATTGGCGAGCCGGGTGTTGGTAAGACCGCTATCGCTGAGGGGCTTGCTATGCGTATAGTAAAGGGCGATGTTCCCTCAAACCTTAAGGACAGAACGCTGTTTTCATTAGATATGGGCTCACTTATAGCCGGCGCTAAGTATAGGGGCGAGTTTGAGGAGAGACTCAAGGCCGTTTTGCAGGAGGTAAAAAAGAGCGAGGGCAAGATCATACTCTTT
>JAFRYW010000207.1 GCA_017442845.1 Ruminococcus sp. | reverse complement strand
CCCAAAGGGGAGGGGGCTAAAAAGGCTGCTCCGCTAAATTCCAATTTATACTGTCGGCACAAAAGTCAAAAGGAACTATGATAAAAGCACTTTAAGATAATCCCTTACATCAAAAAGGTCACTAAAGATCTTCTCTGCCATTTGCTTCACCTCGGGGGTGTTTTCCACTATGTCGGGAACCAGCAGCGGGCGCATACCTGCACGCTTTGCAGATATTATGCCGTTGTTTGAGTCCTCTACCGCAAAGGTATCGGCAGGGCTCACACCAAGCTCATCGCAGGCACGAAGATATATCTCGGGGTCGGGCTTTGAGTTTTTTACCATATCGCCGCCCGTGACCGACTCGAAAAAGCCGTCGATCCCCGCCATTTTAAGCTCTGCCTTTACAGAAGCTATCTCGGTAGATGAGGCAACGGCTGTCTTGATCCCGTTCTCCCTTAGCCACGAGAGAAGCTCCTTTACGCCCCTTTTAAGGGTAAGCCCCTCGGCTGAGATGATCCTTTTAAATTCTGCCGCACCCTCGTCCTTGAGTGCCTCTATGTCTATATCGCTGTATGCCGCCTTAAGGATAGCTATGCTGTCCTTAGTGCTTCTGCCTATACATTCTCTTGCGTAGCGCTCGATGTTTTCCAGGCCGTGGCGCTCGCCTACTGCTACCCACGCCCGCAGACCAACCGTCTCGGTGTCAAACAGAACGCCGTCCATATCAAAAACTACTGCAAAGCCGCTCACAGCGCCACCCCCTTAACATCATCAAGTGTCAGCGTCATAAGCTCATCATCTGACATATCCTTAACCTTAGCAAGGCGGTCTGCCTGATTTGAGAGTGCCTTTTCAAAGAAATTGCGGGCATCTCTGCCGTTTGCAAAATACTCGGTCTTGTTCCTTATGCGCTCCTCAAAGAAGGCCTCGACATACTCCGAAACGCCCTCGCCCGCCTTAAGCGAATACTGCCGCAGGTACAGCTCAAACATCTGCCTGAGCTCGTTAGCGTTATAATCTTGAAACTCGATAAAGCGGTTAAAGCGTGAGCGCAGCCCGGGGTTTGAGTTTAAAAACTCCTCCATAAGGTCGGTATAGCCTGCACAGATAACAACTATATCGCCCCTGTTATCCTCCATAAATTTGAGCAGGGTGTTTACAGCCTCGATACCGTAGTCGTTCTGCCCCGTCTTGTTGGTAAGGGCGTAGGCCTCATCAATAAAGAGCACGCCGCCCAGCGCACTCTCGCACACCTCACGGGTCTTGATAGCTGTATGGCCTATGTAATTGCTGACTAGGCCCGAGCGGTCTACCTCGACAAAGGTATCCTCCCTGACAGCGCCAAGACGGTGATAGATCTTTGCGAGAAGTCTTGCAACAGTCGTCTTGCCCGTGCCGGGGTTGCCCGTGAACACAAGGTGCAGCGACATTTCGGGCTGCTTGAAGCCACGCTCCTCACGAAGCTTTCTTACCTTGATAAGGTTTGCAAGGCTGTAGACCTCCTGCTTTACGCTCATAAGCCCGATAAGCTGATCCAGCTTGTCAAGAAGCTGATCTAGAGTTAAGTTATCCTCCTGCTTGGCTTTTTTTGCGGGGGCTGCCTTCGGCTCGTCCTTTTTAGCTGCCTGTGCAGGGGCTTTGGGGGCTGTGGGGGAAGACTTGCTCCTTAAGCCGCCCGAGCTTTTTATGCCCTTGACATAGCTCTCGCCAAACACCCTGAGCCTATACACCAGGCGGCTGAGAAACGCCGTTTCCCTGTCATCTGTCTCGCCGTCTGCCGCCATAAAGGCAACGCCCAGGTCGTTTACAAATGAATTGAGTGCCTTATAGTCGGCATCCTCCCCGTCAGACTGTGCGTCGATAAACACCTTGACTATCCGCTGAAGCGAATCGGTGATAGAGTCGGGGGTGATCATTTTCTTGATACGTGTTAGCCCGCCCGTATCGCTGAGCCCCACGCCGAGCACCGAGCTTATAAGCTCTGTCTCGTTTTTAGTTATCCTATCATCAAGGGCGCTTATGTAGATAAGCATTTTCATAAGCGAGATCTTAAGGTATTCCTCAAGGCAGTCCTTATCCCTTATGACATAGCCCTTTTTATCGAGGTAGGCGCACCTTTCCTTAAGCGCCAAAAAATCGTTATGAAGCGTGTTTGCCATTTTCTTGTCTCCCTTACTTAAAATACATATAGAGATTGCATTTGATCATTCCGTTATAGAGCTTGCGCTTTTTATCAGCCTTTTTGCCGAAGAACCTTTCAAACTCCTCATGCGGGGTGATGATAAAGCAGGGGCTGTCCTTATCCGGGGCGAGCCTTTGACCTAAGATCTTATAAAGCTCCTCCGCCTGCTTGATGTCCAAAAGCCGCTCGCCGTAGGGCGGGTTGCAGATAGTTACTGCGCCTTTTACGGGCTTTAGGTCTTTAATATCCTGCTCTGTGACCTGCACCTTTGAGCCGACGCCCGCCTTTTTTGCATTTTCTATAGTAAGATCCACCGCCGCCGTGTCAAGGTCGAAGCCGTATGCCTTAAAGGGCTTCTCCTTATCTATCAGCGCCATAGCGGCCGCACGCTCCTCCCGCCAAACATCGGGCGAGATCTGCGCCCACTTTTCTGCGGCAAAGCTTCTTCTAAGCCCCGGCGCAACGCCGAGCGCCTTATAAACGCTCTCGATAACAAACGTGCCCGAGCCGCACATAGGGTCGGTCATCTTATCAAAAAGCCGCACCTTTGCAAGGTCGATTATCCCCGCTGCGAGCGTTTCCTTGATAGGGGCAGCGTTTGAATTGCGGCGGTAGCCCCGCTTATGCAGCCCCGCACCCGAGGTGTCAAGGTAGACAGTTGCGGTGTCCTTAAAAATATTAAAGGAAAGCCGGTGAACAGCGCCCGTTTCCTCGAAGTGCTCTATGCGGTAGGTCTTTTTCAGGCGCTCAACTGCGGCTTTTTTGATTATGCTCTGGCAGTCGGGGATACTGTGCAGCTTTGAGTCGATCGAGTGCCCCTTGACGGGGAAGGCATCGTCCCTTGCGATAAACTCTTCAAGCGGCAGCGCCATAACGCCGTCAAACAGCTCGGCAAAGCTCTCAGCCTTAAAGCTTCCAAGCTCGATAAGCACACGCTCGGCGGTCGATAGGCGTATATTTGCACGGGCAAGGGTACTATAGTCGCCCTCAAAGGTCACACGCCCGTCAGTCACGCTGACATTCTCGGCGCCCATTCTTTTAAGCTCAAAGCCAAGCGTACTTTCAAGCCCGAAAATACACGGGGCAGCAAATTTCATTCTTGTCATTTCTTACCTCTTTTTCTAATATGGTTATCCCTTTGACACACCACAGTTTTGCCCCCAAACCCTCGCTTAAGGGCATCTCTAAAAACCCCTTTTGAGAAAAAACAGCTATGCACGGCATATGCTGTGTCGAACCCTCTTGTAGTGCGTCAGCACTGCTG
>JAFRYW010000206.1 GCA_017442845.1 Ruminococcus sp. | reverse complement strand
GTAAATTCCAATTTATCGAAGCTGCAGCGCAAAAGTATAAAGGGAGAAATTAAATGCAGCTCTAAAGGAGGAGAAAGAATGTATAAAGAGTACCTAAGCAGACTTTACGATCTGCTTGCAATTGACTATAACTGCTCGCCGCAGGACTTTCTGCGTGAGGAAAATGTGCTGACAGAGTCGGCGGTAAACAAGGGCGGGCGTATCTACTCGGGCGAGAAAAAGTTCTTCGGGGCGGTAACGCTCGGCGGAAATGCGGTCGTTACGGCAGATAAGGCACTCCACCCCTTCTTAAAGGAATATATAAAGGAATATTACGGCTATCACCTTTTTGAGCTGCCAAGGCTGTTTGAAATAAACTGCGAGCTTGAAAAATACGGCTTTACCTTAAAGCCGAGCTTTCATATGCAGCTGCCGTGCAGCGATGCTTCCCCAAGGTGCTCTCACCCTGTTAAATGGTACTTTGACCGTGAAATAGACAGGTTTTACGGCGATGGGCGCTTTACCCACGCTATCTGCAGTATGTACCTTGAAAACTGCCCCGACAGGATAGCCGTAGTCGCCCTTGACGGCGATGATATTATGGGAATGGCGGGCTGCTCTGAGGACGCCCCGAATTGGTTCCAGATAGGGGTCGATGTATGCCCGCAGTACCGTGGAAGGGGCGTTGCGACCTATCTTGTAACGCTTATCAAAAACGAGATAATAAGGCGTGGCGGCAACCCGTTTTATAACTCGGCGGCAGGCAATTACCGCTCAATGCAGACTGCACTCAGCTGCGGCTTTAAGCCGACGTGGATAGAGGTCGCCGCAAAAGGAAAGGACGAGAAATGATAAGGCTTTTATTTGCCCGCCCGGGCACATAAAAAACGCCCCGCAGACTGCGGGGCGTTTTGCATATATCAGATCTTTGAATAGCCGAAGCTGTTAACAAGCGCATCGACCTTTTTGCCCGATCTGCACATAGGGCACTCGGAGGGGGCGTAGTTCTTGTAGTCGGGAAGGTCACGGTCTGTAAAGAGCGAGTGAACGTCTATGCCGTCGATACTCCCGATAGCTGAGAATATCGCTGCTACCGCCACAAGGTTGCCGCTGTAGTATTGCAGGCACTCTATAGCCCTGTTTATCGTCTTGCCCGTAGATGCCGAGGAGATCAGCAGGAGCACCTGCTTGCCCCAGATAGCCTTCTGTGTATTGTCTCTGAAAATCATCTGATTAACTGCGTTGAGCTCGGGCGTTACAACGCTTATGTCCTCGCCCTTGTTGATGCCGCTCTGCGAAAGCTCCTGCGCTAGGAATGCACCTAAGATCTCGGTACCCTCCATACAGATTATCGTCTGGATATGGGTGTTTGCATAGGTGCTCGCAAGCTCGCCCGCAGCCTCCTTAGCCATTTTAAGACTCGACTTTATCTCGGTCATAGCAACATAGTAATTGATGTGTGAGTGGTTGGTTGCATAATGCCCGGGGATAACGCCTATCTTTACCTTTTTATTCTTTGCAGACTCAATGGTTTGCATACGTTCTTCCATATTTATGACCTCCCATAAAAAATCTTTACAAGGATATTATACCACATATCCCCGCATTTTGCAAGAGGGAACGAGAAAAATTGCAATTTACACCTTTATCTGCCCCAGCACCTCGCCGATCTTTTCGTTGATAACAAGGTCGGCGCTGTTGTCCATAGGTGTTGCGTCACGGTTTATTATAACAAGGTGCTTGCCGTGGAAATACCTCACAAGCCCCGCTGCGGGGTAAACGACAAGTGATGTTCCCGCAATTATCAGCATATCTGCCTCACCTATCGCCTTGACCGAGTTTTCTATTATCTCGTTATCAAGCCCCTCCTCATAGAGCACAACATCGGGCTTGACGAGCCCGCCGCACTCGCATATCGGCAAGGGCACGCTGTTTTTGATAAACTCGTGGCCGTAAAACCTGCGGCACTTTGTGCAGTAATTCCTAAGCACCGAGCCGTGCAGCTCATAGACCGTCTTACTGCCCGCAGACTGGTGCAGCCCGTCTATATTCTGTGTTACAACAGCCTTGAGCTTGCCCGCCGCCTCAAGCTCTGCAAGCTTTTTGTGGGCTATGTTCGGCTCTACCCCTTCGATCAGCAGCTTGTCACGGTAGAAGCGGTAAAACTCCTCGGGGTTTTTCACAAAAAAGCTGTGGCTTATGATAGTCTCGGGCGGGTAATCGTATTTCTGATTATAAAGCCCGTCCTGTGATCGGAAATCGGGTATGCCGCTCTCGGTCGAAACCCCTGCCCCGCCGAAAAATACTATCCTGCTGCTCTCGTCGATCATCTGCTGAAGCCTTGCTATTTTTTCGGTCATTAAAAAACCTCCTCTTGAAAAATATTTTAAAATATGCTATAATGCTTATATGTAAAAATCAAAGCCCACTACCAAAAGTAATGAGCTTTGATTCCCTATAGAATTATGAAAGGAATTTACGTTAGTGAAATTTCCTTGCGTTTGATGGATCGTAAAACCTAAAGCCCGTAAGCACCGGCACTGTAAGCCTCGTGCAGCTTGGGGTATCTGCACTTTAAAGAGGGAAGATAAGGCTTACTGCCGCAGCTTTAGGTTTTACCGTTCATCAAGCCTTGCTTTACTGTACTTATATAATAACTCCCCTGTGTGAACCGAATATGAACTACAGAGACATATTTCGGACATTTACCAGTTTGGTAACGTAAAATCTTAATCGTTTTTACAGGCAAGATCTATGCAATATGTACAAATCGGCGCTTTGACAAAAATCAAAGCCCACTACCGAAGGTAATGAGCTTTGATTCCCTATAGAATTATGAAAGGAATTTACGTTAGTGAAATTTCCTTGCGTTTGATGAACCGTAAAACCTAAAGCCCGTAAGCACCGGCATTGTAAGCCTCGTGCAGCTTGGGGTATCTGCACTTTAAAGAGGGAAGATAAGGCTTACCGCCGCAGCTTTAGGTTTTACCGTTCATCAAGCCTTGCTTTACTGTACTTATATAATAACCCCTCTGTGTGAACCGAATATGAACTACAGAGACATATTTCGGACATTTACCGGTTTGGTAACGTAAAATCTTAAACGTTTATTTCGTTTAAACTTGTGCAAAATACACAATACGTCATAAGATAGAAGGAGAAAGCCTATGTTTCAAATACTTGTAGTAGAAGATGATGCGAGCCTTCGCCGCCTGATGTCAGCAGCGCTCAAGCAGCACGGCTACACCCCCTACACCGCCAACGATGGCGTCGAGGCGCTCGATATGCTCGACAAAACGAATATCGATATGATAATATCGGACATAATGATGCCTAATATGGACGGCTACGAGCTCACCCGCCAGCTCAGGCGGGCAGGCTTTAATAT
>JAFRYW010000205.1 GCA_017442845.1 Ruminococcus sp. | reverse complement strand
GTGCATTGTGCATTGTGCATTGGATCAAATTCTCATTTATCTTATCAGTCCCCGCCTCACTTGACTTCCTTATAATAAAACACCGCCAGCTGCGTCCTGTCACGCAGACCGAGCTTTTCAAGCAGCGTGCTGAGATAGTTCCTTACCGTGCCCTCGCTCAGAAAAAGCCTTGCTGATATCTCCTTGTTGCTCAGCCCCTCTGCTACAAGGGTCATTATCTCCTGCTCACGCTCGCTTATGTCGTGCGCTTCAAAGTCAAAGCCGCCTCTGCTGCTGCCGTTCATAAGCTCGGGCAGGCGGGTCACGACCTCGCTGCCGAAAACATTCTGCCCGCTCATCACTGCCTCGAGTGCGGGCACTATATCATCATAGTCCTGCTTTAGAATGTAGCCCTTTGCACCGATCCTGAGCGCCTCGACTATGTATTCATCATCGGAAAAGGTCGTCAAAAACAGCACCCTCGCCTCGGGGTCGAGCTCAAGTATCCTCTTTGCCGCATCTATCCCCGTGACCTCGCCCATTCGTATATCGAGCAGCGCCACATCGGGCCTGTGCTCGCTGTAGAGCCTTACTGCATCATCGGCATTCGCCCCCAGCGCCGCAACCTCGACCCTGCCGGTCGCTTCAAGTATCGTCTTTAGTGAAATCGCCACGAGCCTGTCATCATCTACTGCTATTATCTTCATTTTTCTTCTCCTTCTTCGGAAGCGTTATAAAAATGCGAAAGCCCTGCTCTGAGGTTATGTTGATTATGCCGCCGAGCATCCTCACACGCTCTCGCATATTTGAAAGCCCCATTCCCTCGCTGTCGGGGGCAGACTTTTGCTTGCCGTTATCATCTATTATAAGCTGCATGAATGCCGGGTGCTCGGTTATGCTGACGCTTATCGTATCAGCATCGGAATGGCGCATAGTGTTTGTGACAGCCTCCTTGAGCACCGCCAGTATGCAAAGCTTTATGTCCTTATCTACCCTGTCAGAAAAGTCATACTGCCGCTTGACCGTGTAGCTTTTTTCCAAGGGCTTTAGTATGTCCTCGGCGGCGGTTTTGAGGTCAATAGAATCATCTCTCAGGTCGTGAACGCTTTTGCGTATGCTGTCAAGCGCAAGATCCATGCTCTCCCTTACAGGCTGCAAAAGCTCGGTCATTTTCTCATCGTTTTTTGTGACGGCCATTACCGCCCCGAGCTGCAAGAGCGAGCGTGAGAGCACGTGCCCCACGCTGTCGTGGATCTCACGGGCTATACGGTTGCGCTCCTTGAGCGTTGCCATACCTATCTCATTATTTTGCTGCTCGATAAGGCGCTTGTTTCGCTCAAGCAGCACAAGGCTGTTCTCAACGCCGTGGTCACGTGTCTGCTTAAGCTCGCTGTCCTTATCCTCAAAGGCTATACGCCTGTAGCAAAGCAGCACCGCAAGCAGCATAAACACAGCACAGAAAACGCCCTCTCTCGCCCCCACAAGGAAAGCCGAAGCCGCTATCGGCACAGCACAAAGCAGCTCTCTTTTATCTCTTCCCTCGGCAAGGCAGTAGATCAGGGGGGCACTTAGCAGCGCCGCCTCGTGATAAAAGCCGCAAAGCACGATAAACGCCGCAGCCGCCCCAAGCCTTACCGCACGCAGCGGATATACAGAGATAACCGCACAGATAATAAACACGCTAAGCGTAAGCGCAGTCGCTTCATACCCCGCACTCAATGAGGGCAGCATAAGCACGCCCGCAAAAAGCAATATCAGCTTGTCGATAAGCCCCCTCATTTCAGCACCCCCTATAACTGTTAACTAATAATAGTATATCACAAATCATTTCATTTGGCAATATGGGATAAAAATGTAAACATTTTGTAAATTCCATTGACTTGCGGGCGGGGATATTATATAATAATAAAGCCGCTTGTGAATGGCAGATAAGTTATAGCTATGCCTATACGCCATTGTGCAGCGAGTTTTAAAGTAAAGGCAGGTGCATCTGAGAATGTACGCAGTTATCGAAACAGGCGGAAAGCAGTATCAGGTAAACGTTGGTGATATCCTCTTTATCGAGAAGCTTGACGCAGAGGCTGATGCAAACGTGACTTTTGACAAGGTCATCGCAGTTGGCAAGGACGACGGTATAGCAGTAGGCGCTCCCTATGTTGACGGCGCTACAGTTGCTGCAAAGGTTTTGAAGAACGGCAAGGCTAAGAAGGTGACAGTTTTCACTTACAAGCCTAAGAAGGGCGAGAAGAGAAAAATGGGCCACAGACAGCCTTACACACAGGTCAAGATCGAAGCTATCAACGCATAATAATGATAAGGGCAGATTTCTACAAAAGCTATGATGAAAGGCTTCTGGGCTTTCACGTAAGCGGTCATGCAGGGCTTGCCGATGAGGGGTACGATGTGGCTTGTGCCGCTGTTTCCTCGGCGGTGATGATGACCTGCAATACAGTTACCGATGTATTTAAGCTTAATGCAAAGGTAGATGTAGACGAAAACGACATTCTGCTAAAGCTCGTGACTGACGAAAAGGGCGAGGGCGACAAGCTCCTTTTGGGGCTTATGCTGCAGCTTGACCTTATCGGGCAGGAATACCCGGGCACAGTCAAGATTTATGTAAATGTACGGTAAGGGTATTCCCTTACGAAAATTACATGACGGAGGTGTAATTTAAATGATCAGGATTTCAATGCAGTTTTTTGCACATAAGAAAGGTATGGGTTCTACC
>JAFRYW010000204.1 GCA_017442845.1 Ruminococcus sp. | reverse complement strand
GTTGTCGTCAGCGTATTTTGCAAGCTTTTTGAGCTCGTCCAGGTTCTTTACCCACCTATCATCGCCCAAAAGCCTTGTGATAAGGGCTGACAGCTCCTCGTTGCACAGGGCGAGCCAGCGGCGCTGGGTTATGCCGTTTGTCTTGTTTTGGAACCTCTCGGGGTAGAGCTCGTACCAGCCCTTGAGGGTATCTGCCTTAAGTATCTCGGTGTGTATCTGCGCCACGCCGTTTGTGTAGCTTGAAGCGTAGACCGCAAGGTCAGCCATTTTAAGCTGCCCGCCCTCAACTGGGGCAAGCCTTTTTATAAACTCCTTGTCCTTGCCGAGCTTATACATTTCAAGGCAGAAGCGCTCATTTATCATAAGTGCGAACTTGAACACGTTTGGCAGCAGCCTTTCAACAAGCCTTGTGCTCCATTTTTCAAGCGCCTCCTGCATTACGGTGTGGTTGGTGTAGTTAAAGGTCTTTCTGGTTATCTCAAACGCCTTGTCAAAGCCGAGACCGTTCTCGTCAACAAGTATCCTCATAAGCTCTAAGATCGAGATAACGGGGTGTGTGTCGTTGAGCTGAATGGTGACGTATTTGTAAAGCTCGTCCAGGCTGCCGTATTTAGCCTTGTGCTTGGCAGTTATGTCGGCAAGCGAAGCCGCCGAGAAGAAATACTCCTGCCTTAGCCTTAGCACCTTGCCCTCGTCAAAGTTGTCATTCGGGTAAAGCACCCTTGAGATGTTCTCGGCTTCTGTCTTAGCCTTAACAGCCGCCTCGTATTTGCCGTCATTGAAGGCATTAAAATCAAATTCGTCCTTCGCCTCGGCCTGCCAAAGCCTTAAGGTGCCCACATTCTTAGTGCCGAAGCCTATTATCGGCATATCGTAGGGGACAGCCCTTACCGTCATATCGCTGTAGACAACATCTACCGCCTCGGTTTCGTTCCTGACGCTCCACGGGTCGCCGTATCTCTGCCAGTCATCGGCATACTCACGCTGGAAGCCGTTTTCGATAGTCTGCCTGAAAAGGCCGTATTTGTATCTTATGCCGTAGCCGTCAAGCGGCAGGTCGTGTGCCGCTGCCGAGTCAAGGAAGCAGGCTGCGAGCCTTCCGAGGCCGCCGTTGCCGAGGGCTGCGTCCTGAATGTCCTCAAGGTCGGCGAGAGATCTGCCGTTTTGCTTAAGGATCTCGTCCACCTCGTCCTTTACCCCTAAGCAGAGCAGGTTGTTATATACAGCCCTGCCCACTAAAAATTCCATTGAAAGGTAGCAGGCACGTCTGCTGTCAAGGTGCGCCCTGCGGCTGTCACGCCAGTTATCACTGATAAGCTCCATAACAGCGCCCGATACAGCATCGTGGAGCTGCCACGAGGGGGCGTTTTTTATGTCTGTGCCGAATTTGCTTAAAAGTGCGGTGCCTAGCTTATCCAAAAAGGCCTTCTTGTCCATATTATCAGTTTCCTTCCTTTCTCTGCTGCTTATCAGCCCTGCGCTGCCTTATTTTGCGGCGCACCGACTTATAGTTGAGCGTCAGATAGGCAATACCTATCAGCAATACGAAAAGCACTATCTTTACAGCCGTTCCGAGCGGGGTCTTTAAAAACAAAAGCAGCTTGTAAAGCGGCTTGTCGAGCTTTTTTTCGCAGTCATCATACCCCTCGTCACTTATCACTATGACGTTGTCACGGTTTAGTATATAAACACGCATCTCCTCGGTATGGGTCACGTTATTATCCTTGTCGCTGATAGTGAGCCTAGCGTTTACAGCGCCCTTCTCGGCGGTCGGCCTTGCCCGCACCGTTTCGCCGTAGTTAGGGTAATAGCCCCCGTTTGAGCTTTGTGTGCAGACATATTTTTCGCTTGCTATGGATGAATAGCCGTAGACCCTCTCGCCGCTTTCATCAGCGCCCTCAAGCTCGGCGTTCTCGGCGGTTATGACAAGCCTTGCACTGTTGTCGGCAGAAAGCTGCATATGTGTGCCGAAGCCCACCGTGAACTCTATATCATATTCGCCCGTGTTATCGACTACCTCGTTGTCAAATTCCGCAACGAGCTCAACGTCCGGGTCATCATATTCCTGTGCAGCGGCCGCAGCCGACATGATAACAGCTGCCGAAAGCAGCGCCGCAATTCTCTTTAAGATCATTTTATTAAATATCCGTCGGCGCAGCCGACACCTCAATTATTATTTATTATTTATTCTTTCTTATTTCTTATTTTAGCGAGCGTGAGCGAGCGCTTTACTCCTCGCCGTCCCAGCAGTAGGTGCAAAGCCTGCACTTGTCAAGGCCTATCGACTCGATCATATCATCGAGCCTGTGGTAGCGAAGGGTCGTGAAGTTGAGCTGCCTGCAAATCTCATCGAGCATTTCCTTGTAGTTCCTGCTCTCGGGGTCGGCATAGTCCTTTAAGGTCTCCATAGAGACATCATCGCCCTCACGCTCTCTTATTATGCGCCTTGTTATAAGATCCATCTCGCTGCTCGAGCGGGAGAAGTTCAGGTACTTGCACCCGAAAAGCAGCGGCGGGCAGGCAGGCCTTATGTGTACCTCCTTAGCACCGCTTGCGTAGAGGTACTCGGTCGTCTCTCTCAGCTGTGTGCCACGAACGATAGAGTCGTCGATCAAAAGCAGGCTCTTATCCTTTATCAGCGCCTCAACGGGCAGCATCTTCATCTTTGCGATAACGTTTCGCTTTGACTGGTTGGTAGGCATAAATGAGCGGGGCCATGTAGGCGTGTATTTGATAAACGGCCTTGAAAACGGCACGCCCGATTCGTTGGCGTAGCCTATTGCGTGCGCCGTGCCCGAGTCGGGAACGCCGGCAACAAGGTCGGGCTTTACGGTGTCACGCTTTGCGAGGAGCTTGCCGCAGTTATAGCGCATCTCCTCAACAGACAAGCCCTCGTAGCTGGAGCAGGGGTAGCCGTAGTAGATCCACAAAAATGCACAGATTTTCATCTGCTCCTGCGGCGGGGCGACCTGCGTAACGCCCTCGGGGGTCATAAATACTATCTCGGCGGGGCCTAATTCCTTTAAATGGCTGTAGCCTAAGTTCAGGTATGCGAACGACTCGAAGGAAGCGCAGTATGCGTCCTCCTTCTGCCCTAAAACAACGGGGGTTCTGCCGTATTTATCACGTGCGGCGTAGATGCCCTTGTTGGTCATCACAAGAAGGGTCATAGAGCCGTCAACGCTGTCCTGAACGTATCTGATGCCCTCCTCGATGCTGTCCTTCTGGTTGATCAGTGCTGCCACAAGCTCGGTCGGGTTGATATCGCCGCCGCTCATCTCCAGAAAGTGCGACGTACCGCCCTTATAAACGCTCTCAACGAGCTCGTCGGTATTGTTGATCTTGCCGACTGTGGTTATAGCATAGGTGCCAAGGTGGCTCCTTACGATAAGCGGCTGCGGCTCATAGTCCGAAATGCAGCCTATGCCGAAGTAGCCGTCCATTTTATCGACTTCGTCCTGAAACTTGGTGCGGAAGGGGGAGTTCTCGATATTATGTATCGAGCGGTCAAAGCCCTTGTCGCCGTAAACAGCAAGCCCTGCACGCCTTGTGCCTAAGTGTGAATGATAGTCAGTTCCGTAGAAAAGATCGAATACGCAGTTTGTTTTAGAAACAGCACCAAAAAATCCGCCCATTTAAAAAGCCTCCCGAAAGAAAATTGCATAAAAAGCATTAAGGCAACACCGCACGACCACCGCCTGACGTACAATGGTCGTGCGGTATTGCCTTAAAACATACAATATTATAATACCATATTTGCCCCCTTTTGTCAATCAAGCAGGCGGCGGGCATTTGTAGATTATTTATAAAGCTTTTTTGTAGATTTTATTTACCCTGCCAAAAAAGCCCGCCCCGACCAGGGCAGGCGTGACAGCATATCAATGCACAATGCTGGGTGCACAATGCACAATGCTGGGTTGAGGTGTGCGGCTGCGAAGGGGGTACGGGGGGCGACCGC
>JAFRYW010000203.1 GCA_017442845.1 Ruminococcus sp. | reverse complement strand
CCCTGCTCCGACCCGACAACGGGGCTGAGATCCGCGTAATATATCTCTCCTCTGTGTACGCTCATTTTGAATCGCTCCTTATATGCATGATGTTATCTATATCTTTCCCGACTTACGCGCCGTTTATTCATGCGAAGTTTGTCGGAACGGGTCTTTTTATATTGTATGAGCGCAAGCCCCCCGTCGTGAGAGAAACGGCAGGGGGCGTTTTGTTTGGTCGGCACAACACATAAAACGGTAGGGTCGGGGCTTGCCCCGACCTCATGTCAAAGTAGGGGCGCACCTAAGAAAGATACTCATATAGAAGTTTTAAGCCATAGTATTTCTGATTTACAGTCAGAAGTACTATGGCGTTTTTTCTATTGACAATGCAGCAATGTTATGCTATAATTGTAACGAACATAAATCGGAATTTAATAAGGCGGTGACAGAATGATACCCCAAAAATTGAACCCAGAAGATGAGATTCGCATTATCGCTCCGTCAAGCAGTTTGACAAGGGTTCGTCCTGATATTTATGACAGCGCATTCACTTTTCTGAAGGGCAAGGGCTTCAATGTAACCTTTTCCAAAAATTGCAGAGAAACTAATATGTTTTTATCTTCGTCTATTCGCTCTCGTGTCGATGATATACGTGAAGCATTTGCAGATAAAAACGTCAAGGCAGTAATGGCTTGTATCGGTGGATTTAATGCAAATGAAATATTGCCGTATCTTGATTATGAGCTGATAAGAGCAAACCCGAAGATACTTTGCGGATATTCGGATATAACAGCTTTACTGAATGCCGTTTATGCAAAAACGGGCTTGGTGACATACCATGCACCTCACCTTGCGGCACTCGGATTTCTTAACGAGCGTGAATATACGGAAAAATACTTTTCGGAATGTATAATGAGTGACGCTTCTTTCGCTGTCACACCGTCAGTAGCTTCGCAAAGTTATACAGTCATTCAGAAAGGAAAATGTGAGGGCGAGATAATAGGAGGAAATCTTTGTACGTTGAATCTATTACAGGGTACGCCTTATATGCCTGAGATTGAAAATAGAGTATTGTTCCTTGAAGATGATAATATCATGGGCGATTACTTCGTGTGCGAATTTGACCGTAATCTGCAATCGCTTCTTCAAATCAGCGGAGCAGACACGATAAGAGGAATCGTGTTCGGCAGATTTGATGAAAGCTGCAAAATGACCGAAGATATTGTAAAAGCAATCGTCAAGGACAAAGTATCTCCTGACATTCCAATTGTATTTGGTGTAGATTTCGGTCATGTATTTCCGATGTTCTCTTTTCCTATCGGTGGAAGAGTTCGTTTATCGGTAAATAATAGCATTGACCTTAAAATCATAGAGCATTAAACTCTAATTTATCTTAGCAACCGTATAAAATATAATGCCCCTAAGCGCATAAACGCTTGGGGGCAAAACTTCTATATGGGTATTCGTCTAAATCCCACGGGGGCTTTTTGTGTCATCACGGCTGCCCGTCAGCCTTTATCTGCAAAATCAGCGGCTGCACTTGCCGGCCTTCGGCCGCTTCGGCAACGGTGTTTTCTATAAGGTCAAAGTCCGCCACGGCAGAGAAGGGCTTTTTCTCAAAGCAGTCCTGCCTGTAGGGAACAAAATAATAGTTTTTAAAGCTTTGCAAAAGCCCGATGTTCTTTGCCGCCGCTGCAAGCGCATCATTTGTCGATATGGCTATCACAACGGGCAGCGAGTTGCGGACATGGCTCTTTACCGCCATTGTAACGGGCGTGTCGGTTATACCCAGTGCGAGCTTTGCGGCGGTATTTGCCGTGCAGGGCGCAACCACGAGTACGTCAAGCATTTTCTTGGGGCCTATCGGCTCGGCACCCTCAATGGTTTTTATGACCCCTCTGCCGCTTATGCGCTCAAGCTGCTCGATATGCTCCTGCGCCTTGCCAAAGCGTGTGTCCATTCCTGCGGCGTTGAAGGACATTATCGGTATTATCTCGTGCCCTGCTTCCTTTAGCCGCCGTGCTGCTGCTATCGCCTTGTCAAAGGTGCAAAACGACCCCGTCAGCGCAAAGCCGATCCTTAGCTTACCATTCAATTCTCACCCTCCGATCTTTGTTTTATTATATCTCTTACAGCTTCTGCTATATATTCCCCGCTTGCCTTGGGGGAGTATTTTGCGGGCAGCGCAGGTGCGGCGATGAACCGCTTTCCGAGAGCCCTTGCCGCCCCGTCATCTATCCCGTAGGGGTATGAGGCTATCTCGATGTAGACAGCGCTTTCCTTAAAGCCCCTTACCTCACGCCCGCCGAAAAGCCGTGCGGGAACGGTGTTTATTATGATGTCTGCATCAGCCGCCGCCCCCGCAAGCCCGGTGGGCGCTAGGGCTTTAAAGCCCTGTACCTGCGCTTTGGCTCGCTGTACGCTGCTTCTTGCACATACTAAGGTCTTGCACCCCATAAGCGAGAAGAGCCGTGCTATCTGCTCGCCGCACGCCCCGAAGCCCGTTACCAGCACGCAGCTCCCGCTCAAAACGCCCTCGGTGTTTTCTATTGCGAGCTTTAGCGCCGCCTCGGCGGTGGGCAGGGCGTTTTTTATTTTCAGCACCTCGCTGTCATAGTAGTCGATGACCTCATAGCCCCCGGCTTCAAAGCCTTCTCTAAGCTCCTTGGGTATTCGCCCGCCTAAGATCAGCGCATTTTTTGCAAGGAGCCGCTCGACCCCCTCAAAGCTTCCCGTGTGCGTCAGCATAGGCAGCAGCAGGATATCCGCCGCCCCCGCCCCTGTCAGGGGGAATGATGCCTCCTGCGTTTTAAAATATCCCTTGAGCGCCGCTATCGCATATTCCTGCCTGGCGTCGCCCTTTATAGCTAATATAAGTGGTTTGTCTTTCATATCGGGTGTCCTTTCTTTTTTACATTCTATGCATTTTAAGCGGGAAAGGTGATAGGGCGTAGGGCAAAAATGCTATGAAAAAACTCCATTTTAACTTTTGCGTTGCTACTGAGATAAATTGGATTTTACACGTTTGCAGAGGGTGCACCTGCGAAGGGGTTTGGGGGCGACCGCAAAGCCCCCAATAGCCGCCGCAAGGCGGCTTGCCCCTCGGAGAGATGAACTAAGACTTAGTTTATTGCTCGTTATGCAAGCTTATATGCTTGTTTTACGTCCAAAGCTAAGT
>JAFRYW010000202.1 GCA_017442845.1 Ruminococcus sp. | reverse complement strand
TGTGCATTGTGCATTGAAATGCTAAATTCTCATTTATCGCAGGAACGCTTTTTGTAATAGGGGAGTTATCCTAAGTAAGCTTTTGACCGAAAACGGAGGGGTGAGCTGAGTTTGAAACATAAAAAAATAATATCGGCTGCCCTTGGCGCTGCGCTGCTTACCGCCTGCTCGGGCGGCGGGGCAGAGAGCAGTGACGCCCCTGTCTTGATCGGCAGCACCACAGCCCCCGTGCAGCAGACGGCCGCCGAGGAGGTGCTTGACCTTATCGAGGGCTTTAGGGGCAATACTGATAAGGAAAGCTTTACCCTTTATTGGGAGGCGTTTATCGGTGCTGACGGATATGAGCTGACTATGAGAGAGCAGGGCGGCGATACCGAAAACAAGCACTTTATCTCTGCAAGTGAGAAAAGCTACACTGTAAGCGGCTATCACCCCGGCGACAGCGCCGAGTTTGTGCTAAGAGCCTATAAGCAGGAGGGTGCAAGGAAGGAATACATAGCACAGTCGCCTGAGCTTGATCTCATTGTGATGCGGGATAGCTGCACGCTTGATATAAAAAGTGTGTGCCAGTATTCAAAGCCCGCACTTCCTACGGGCTGCGAGTGTACGGCACTGACAACGGTGCTCAAATACTACGGCTTTACCGTTACCAAAAACGAGATCGCCGATACATACCTTGAAAAGACAGCCTTTAAAGAGAAAAAGATCGGCGGCAAAAACGGTGAGACGGTGCTGATAGGTGCAGACCCGGACGTTTCCTTCCCGGGCGACCCAAATGACGAGAACAGCTACGGCTGCTACAGCAAGCCGATAGCAGATGCGGCAAATAAATACCTCACCACACAGGGCACCAATCTCAGGGCTAAGGTGCAGGACGGTGAGGAGCTTTCATATTGGTATAACTACGTCAACAACGGCCGCCCCGTTATCGTCTGGGCGACTGACAGTATGAAAAAAACCGTTGTGGCTGACACCTGGCAGACTAAGGACGGCAAAACGATAGAATGGCTGCATAACGAGCACTGCCTTGTGCTTGTAGGCTACGATACCGTGAAAAAGACCGTGGCTGTCTGCGACCCGATAAGCCGCAGCGTCATACCGACAGTCTACAAGGCCTCGCTCTTTGAGAAGCGCTATAACGAGCAGGGCAGGCGTGCAGTCTTGATCGAGTAGAAATGGAGAATGATATGGAAAGGGAAGTAAGCTTAACAAAAATGGTTATAAGGTTTATTCTGGTAGTGCTGGAATCGGTGCTGCTTTGGAGCTTTTTAAGGGCACTGCCGTATGGCGGCGCAGGCTGCGCTGCGGGTATTGCAGGCAGCGGGGTGCTGATAGCTATAACGATATTTTTCTCTCAGTTTAAAAGGCTTCTGGGGGCTATGTGGGGCACAGCGGCGGGCAAGGCCGTGCTGATAGTCATAAGCGTGCTCTTGATTGCAGGCATAGCCTACTGCATCACCCTGTCTGTGCTTATGGCAAGGGCGATAAACGAGGGCGAGGACAAAAAGCCGGGTGCCGTTATAGTTCTCGGCTGCCAGATCAGAGATGACGCCCCCTCACGTATGCTTCGCCACAGGCTTGACACCGCCTATGATATACTTAAGGAGAATGATGAGTGCATATGTATAGTCTCGGGCGGCAAGGGGAGTGACGAAAAGTACACAGAGGCCTCTGTTATGAAAAGCTACCTTGTCGATAAGGGCATAGACCCCGCCCGCATCACCGAGGAGGGTGGATCGACCTCGACAAGGGAAAATATGCGCTACTCAAAGCAGATACTTGATGATATGGGCTTTAGCGGCGAGGTCTGCTTTGTTTCCGACGGCTATCATCTTTACCGTTCAGGGCTTATCGCCGAAAACGAGGGTCTTGACGCCTACGGCGCCGCCGCCCCAACAGAAATGCGCTTTATCACCTCCTACTGGGTAAGAGAATGGCTCAGCCTGACCTATTATTTTCTGACGAAATAAATTGGAATTTACGATTTTGCAGAGGGT
>JAFRYW010000201.1 GCA_017442845.1 Ruminococcus sp. | reverse complement strand
TGTGCATTGTGCATTGAGACAAATTCCAATTTATCTTAGTGCAGTACGCTTTGTGGGTTGAAGCTTATTTAGGAGAATGTATAATGACAGGCGGTGAAGCTTTGAAAGAAAAAAGTGAATACGGTAAGACCCTTATCGCCTGCTTTATCGGGTATATCGTGCAGGCGATAGTCAATAATTTCGCACCGCTTTTGTTTTTGACGTTCAGGCGGGAGTTTGGTATACCCCTCTCGCAGATCACGTGGCTTATAACAGTGAATTTCGGCGTTCAGCTCGCTGTAGATGCGCTCTCGCCCGCCTTTGTTGACAGGATAGGGTATCGGGCGGCGATGCTCCTGGGGCACGCTGTGTCGGCTCTTGGATTTGTATGCCTTGCTTTTTTGCCGGATCTTTTGCCCTCGCCGTTTGCGGGGCTTACGGTTTGCGTGACGCTCTATGCGGTCGGCGGCGGGATAATGGAGGTGCTTGTCAGCCCTATCGTTGAGGCCTGCCCGACGGATAATAAGCAAACGGCTATGTCACTTCTCCATTCCTTTTACTGCTGGGGGCAGGCGGGCACTGTGCTTGTGTCTACCGTGTTTTTTGCTCTTGCAGGTGTGGGCAGCTGGCGTGTGCTGGCGATCGTTTGGGCGGCCGTTCCTGTGCTGAATATGCTGCTTTTTGCACGTGTGCCGATAAACACCCTTATCCCCGAGGGCGGGCAGGGGAGAAGCCTTTCCTCGCTCATAAAGGATAAGGCGTTTTGGCTGTTTGTGATAATGATGCTCTGCGCCGGGGCGTGTGAGCTTACCGTGAGCCAGTGGGCTTCTGCCTTTGCCGAGGCGGGGCTGCACGTTTCAAAGCAGACGGGCGACCTGCTGGGGCCTATGGGCTTTGCACTTCTTATGGGCAGCGCAAGGGCTATATTCGGCAAATACGGCGAGAAAATGTCTCTTAAGCGCTTTATGGCGGCAAGTGCCGTTCTGTGCCTGATCTGCTACCTTGTTATCGGGCTTACCGACAGCGCCGCAGCGGGGCTTATCGGGTGTATGGTCTGCGGCTTTTCTGTAGGTATATTCTGGCCGGGAACGTTCAGTATAGCCAGCAGCAGGATACCAAACGGCGCAACACTTATGTTTGCACTTTTCGCACTTTCGGGCGACCTCGGCTGCGGCGGCGGGCCTACCCTTGCGGGAAGGCTCTCTTCACTCTTTGGTGACGACCTGCACAAGGGCATACTTTGTGCCTGTATCTTCCCTGCGGTGATGCTTGTCTGCGTGCTGATCCTCGGCAGGGATAAGCAGGGGATTGTAAAAACGCATTAAAATGTGTCAAATGTTTAGACTAATTTTGTTATAAATGCGTAAATTTTTCGGCAATTGTTGACAAATGCATACTATTTCTGATATTATCATAGTAGGAAAAAGTTTTTAACTTGTGTAGATATATGAGGGAATAAACTATGCTCAGTACATACTTTCAGCGTGTTCTGACAGACCTGCCGTATGTCGGCTACAGCCTCTATCAAATGTTCGGCATATTCTGCTTTTGGAGCTTTGTAGGCTGGGTAGTAGAGGTCGCCGATATGGCTATAGAGGCGAGGGAGCTTCAGAACAGGGGCTTTTTGCATCTTCCGCTGTGCCCGATATACGGGCTAGGCATACTCATACTGAATATAATACTCAAAAGCTTTATGGGAAATTATCTTATGCTGATAATAGTTTCGATGCTGCTGTGTACGCTGATCGAGCTGCTTGTCGGCACGGCGCTTGAAAAGGCGTTCCACGCAAGGTGGTGGGATTATTCGCATATGCGCTTTAACTACAAGGGGCTTATCTGCCTTAGAAATACGCTCTTTTTCGGGGCAATAGGGTTTGTGATCGTGACGATCATCGAGCCGAAGGTCGAGGTGTTCATCGACTCGGTAGTTGTAAGCGTGGGGCTTATAATCATGATGGTCATGGCGGTAATGCTTTTTGTTGACACGCTTGTGTCATTTATAAAAGCAAAGAAGATGCGCGGCCTTGGCAGCG
>JAFRYW010000200.1 GCA_017442845.1 Ruminococcus sp. | reverse complement strand
TGTGCATTGTGCATTGTATCGTGCATTGTGCATTGTATAAAGCCTATTGACATTTTCTCCTGCCCGTGGTATAATTTATCTGATATTAGGGAGTAGTCAGCGGGGTGTCTCCCCGTCGTGCCGTTCGTCAGCACGCTCAATAATGAGCCGGGCGGTGTGGGGCGTGTTAGCGCCTTGACGAGACTTTTACCGCATTGTTAGGCTTGCTTTTTGGCGATAAATGCAGTAAAGGTCTTTATTTTTGCCCTTGCTGCAAGGGAAAGGAATGGTAAAATTTTATGATGTATTTGCTTTTGATCGTGGGCTTCGTGCTGCTTATCAAGGGTGCTGATTTCTTTGTTGACGGCGCCTCCTCCGTGGCGGGGATATTAAAGGTGCCCTCTGTCATCGTCGGGCTGACTATCGTGTCGATAGGTACCTCCTGCCCTGAGGCTGCGGTCAGCATATCTGCGGGAATGTCGGGAAACGCCGATATCTCGCTCGGTAACGTTATCGGCTCAAACCTCTTTAACCTGCTTATGGTAATAGGCATATGCGCTATCATAAAGCCCGTGCCCTCGCCTAAGGATATTTTAAGGCGTGATATGTTCTGGAATATCGGGGCATCAGCGCTTATGCTCGTGTTTATGATAGGGCTCAAGATCCAGAGATATGAGGGTATAATTCTTTTAGCAGGTATCGTGGCATATATCATCGTGCTTGTCAGAAGCGCTATAAAGTCGGGCGCTGATGATGAGGAGCTTAAGATAATACCTATCTGGCTGAGTATCATCTATATCATAGGCGGCGCTGCTGCTATCATCTTCGGCGGCGATATGGTCGTAGATAACGCCTCAAAGATCGCCGAGAATTTCGGTATGTCAAAGACGCTCGTAGGCCTTACGATCGTGGCTATAGGCACCTCGCTGCCCGAGCTTGTTACAAGCATAGTTGCCGCAAGAAAGGGCAACTCCGGCATAGCTATCGGCAACGCCGTCGGCTCGTCGATCTTCAATATACTCTTTATTCTCGGTATAGCATCTTCACTTTCGCCTATCAAGGTCGATAAGGATCTTCTTGTTGACGCTGCTATACTTATAGGCGTTTCGTTAATAACCTATATCTTTGCCAAGACGGGCGAGAGCACCTCACGCTTTGAGGGTATCATAATGGTCGGCTGCTACTGTGCATATACGGCATATATCATAGCAAGGTGCTACGCTTTTTAAAAGCTGCCGGCAAGATCGAATAAAAACACTTCACCCCAAGGAGAAAGCCTCCTTGGGGTGTTTTTGTGTGTAATATCTTAAGCGGTGAACGTGTACCCCGCAATTATCTGCTGTATCATAAGCGCATCATCGACTGTGATCTCGTGGTCACGGTCAATATCGGCGTTCATCTGGTTGATCTCTACGTCCCAGCTTGCTATAAACTGCTGTACCAAAAGCACATCGGAAACATCGACCTCGCCGCTGCCATCTGCATCACCTAGCAGGAAGCCCATAGGCTCACCGCCCTCGCCGCCGTCGGGGGGTGTAGGCTGCTCGCCGCTCTGACCGCCCTCGCCGGGCTGACCGGGCTGCTGTGAGGTGCTGCCGTTGCCTGTAGCGACCGTTGCTGCGGCAGCCTCTGTGCCGTTGATGTACAGCGTGTAGCTGTCGCCGCTTGTCAGCGTGTCGGAGGCATATACTATGTGGTTTGCCGCCTTTTCTGCTGTTGCAGAGTAGATCACCGTGCCGCTTGCGTCCTTTATCTCGATAGTGTCGCCCTTTGAAAGGCTTATGCCGCCTGCGGCGGTCTGCTGACCCTGCTGGCCTTGCTGCCCTTGCCCGCCGGGGAAGCCGCCCTGCTGGCCTTGCTGACCTTGCCCGCCGGGGAAGCCGCCCTGCTGGCCGCCCATGCCGCCCTGACCCATTCCGCCCGAGCCGAAGACTAAGTAATTACCGCTTGTCGGAACGGTCGCCATACCGCTTGTGCCAATGCCTACGACAGTTCCGCCGTAAACATACAGCCCGTTGCCGCTGTCGCCGTAGTCAAGCGCTGCGTTGTCATTCTGTGATGAGCCGAATACCTCGGTGTACCCGCCGTAGATGTTTAAGTTGCCGTTTGAGTCGAGCCCGTCACCGCCTGCGTTTACGTACCACTCGCCGCCGTAGATGTTTATTGCAAAGTCGTAGCTTGTAAGGTCGCTGTTTGCGGCGTTTATGCCGTCATCTGACGAGGTTATGCTGCCCTTGCCGCTGTAGAGGTTTACGGTTGCCCCCTCAAGCCCCTCGGTCGAGGTGGTTATGGTGATGTCGGGGCCCGCTTCGCTGTCTTTGGTGCCTATGTTTAGTACGTAGTCGCTCTTTATGCCGTCATCTGCTGCCGAGACTGTGATCTTGCCGCCTGTGATGTTGGCTTCATTCTGCCCCTTTATGCCGTCATCGCCCGAGGTGACATTTATCACGCCGCCTGAGATGTTCAAAACACCTCGGCTCTCGGTATCGTCCTCGTCGGGGGCGGATTTTATGCCGTCATTGTCGGATACTACGGTCAAATTGCCGTTTACTATATTCAGCTCACCGTCCGCTGCAAGCCCTGTGTTTGCGGCGGTAATATTTATTGTCGGGCTGTCTGTCTCGCTGCCGACTGTGATAGTTGATGTCTCGCCGCCCTTTATGCCGTTCTTGCAGGCGGAGGCGTCTACTGTCAGCGTGCCGCTGCCCTCAATGTTAAGTGTCGAGCCCGCCTTTACCTTTATTGCAGCACCCTCGAATGCGTCTGCGACTGCCTCGTCGGTCGAGGTCTCGTTTGCGGGGTCCTCGGCGTCTGTCAGCTTGCTCTCGCCCTCTAAAATTATTGTGGCTGACGAGCCCTTGTTCACCGAGATCGGTGCCGAGGTCGATGAGGTGAGCGTCAGGCTGTCAAGGATCAGCACAACATCTGTCGTGCCCTTTTTGATCTTGATAGTGCCCTCAGCGCACTCGCCGCTTACTACATATGTACCTGAAGCATTGATCGTAAGGTCGGTGCCGCTTATCTTATAGCCGCCCTCATCTGTCAGGGCGGTTATGCCTGAGTCGGTGAAGGTGAAGCTGTTGGTGATGTCAGAGCTTTCGTAAGCGAATGCGCTCCATACAGCCGATGCCGAGAGCATTGCCGCCGCCGTAAGTGCCGAGACTGTTTTTGTTATTCTTGCTTTCATAAAAAGTCAACTCCTTAAACTGTAAAAATGTGGTTGCTGCTATGGTTAAAATTATAGCTTTTTAAGCTTAATGTTACTTAAAATGAATGTGAAAGTTTCGTGAAATTTTTCCGTCAGGTTGTATAGCTGTTGCATATCATAGCTGTGCAAGTCTACAAATTTTAAGCTTTTTCAAAATTTCTCTCTCATTTGTTGCATTAAAATATGCAACAAAAGGGGGTTTTGGCCCTGTATATAGAGGGACTTTTAAATTTTCCTCTCAAAAATTTTCAAAAAAGGAGAAAGAAAAAATGAATGAAAGAAAAAGCTTTGTAATGTATATGGACTGGTATGAGGTAGTGTCTATGCTTGATGACAAGCAGGCGGGTGCTTTGGTCAAGGCACTGTATGAATTTGAGGTGAACGGCAAGGTGCCAAAGCTAGATCAGATAACAGCTGTTGCATTCACGGTAATGAAGAGCACCCTTGAGCGTGACAGGAAAAAGTGGGAGGAAACAACGCAGAAGAGAAGAGAAAACGGCCTAAAGGGTGGAAGACCCAAAAAAGCTAATGGTTTTTCGCAAAAGCAAACAGAAGCAAAAAAAGCTGATAATGTAAATGAGAATGTCAGTGATAATGATAATGAAAGTGATAATGCAAGTGTAAGTAAGAATGAAAGTGTAAGTGTAAATGACGCATCGCTTTCAAAATTCGAGCGGGTAGAGCTTTCAGAGGCTGAAAAGCAAGATCTGATCGGTCAGTCAGACAGGCTGACTGTTGAAAGATATATTTTAAAAATAATTGATTGGCAAAAGAAGAACCGCAAGCTCAATTCAAAGCCCTATATCTCAATAAGGCGCTGGTTTGAGGAGGACGGTGTAAAGCCAAAGCCGCAGCTTGTTAAAAACGAAGGGGGGATATCGGTCGATGAATACGATGCCTTTGCAAGAAGCATCGACTTTGACAAGCTTAGTACAAAGTAAATGCCCGATCGGTCAGTAGGGCAGAAGGGCAGAAGGGGGGTGAAAGCCTTTAAAAAAGCTTGCCAAAACATTCGCAATATGGTATAATAATTTATGAGTGCTTTAATAGCAGGAAAGGAAAAACTATGGAGATAAAAATAACACTTCCCATGCTAGGCAGAATGTTCATGCTTCCTGCGAGCGTGGTAGATAATTACTTGAAAATAACAGACGGTGACTACCTGAAGGCGCTGCTTTGCATATACTGCCAGGGGCAGCCCGTGGTCGATACAGCGAGCATTTCACAGCTTTCGGGCGTGCCCGAGGAGAGGGTGAGAGAGGCCTTGATACACTTCTCAAAGCTTGGCGTTTTGCAGGCAGAGGGGCTTACGGGGGCACAAAATACACCCATACAGCCACAAGCACCCGCACAGCCTGTCAGCCCGCCCGCCCCACAGCCTAGTGCAGATGACTTAAAGCTCATAGGCGGGGCAGAGGCCATAAAGGGTACAAACAGAAGGCTTGAAAAGCTCTCACGTGTGCGCTACAGCAATACCGATATTGATGAAATGATCTCACGTGACGAAACGCTCAGAGACCTTAAGGACCGTATCGAGGGCATTACGGGCAGGGGGCTCAACCACGCAGCTATCGGCGATATAGTCGAGATGTACGATCATATGCAGCTTCCCGCTGCGGGGATAATACTGCTTGCGGAATTTTGCGTCGGCACATACGGCAAGCGCAGCACCGCCTATATGCTCACCGTGGCGCAGGACTGGTTTGAGGAGGGCATAACCGATTACGACCAGATCGAGCGCAAGATCATCGACCTTACAGAGCTTAGCAGCTATGAGAGCAGGCTCAAGGCTATCTTCGAGTTCCAGGGCAGTACGACAAAAAAGCAGCGTGAGTTCTTTGAGCGCTGGAGAGCCTGGGGCTTTGATGTTGAGACAGTAAGGGCGGCATATGAGGAGAATATGAACCTCAAAAACAAGTTCACGCTGCCGTACATAAACAAGATCTTAGAGGGCTGGCATATGAAGGGCATAACAAATGCCGAGCAGGCCAAAGCAGAGCTTCAAAACAAGCCTAAGAATGACAGCAAGGGCGGAATATCGACACAGGAATATGACGAGTTTGCAAGGAATATCGACTTTGACAAGCTTACGACTTGATAAAGGGGGAAGAAGAATATGAGTTATCCGAACAGCGTAGTAGATAAGGCAAGAGATGAGCTGCATAGGCGCAAAACTGCCGCCGAGAGCGAGCAGGCAGCACACCTGGAAGAGATAAGGGAGCGCTGCCCCGAGATCTATCAGGAGCAGCAGAAAATGGCGGGAACGTTCTTCTCGGTCGTAAAAATGTTTATGACGGCGAAAAAGACCTCCGACGAGTTTTTGAACGAGGTGAGGGACACAAACCTTGAAACGCAGCAAAACATTAAGAGAATGCTGCGTGAAAAGGGCTACCCCGAGGATTATCTCGACACAAAATACACCTGCCCCAAGTGCCACGACACGGGCTCGGTCGAGGGGTACAACTGTGAATGTTTCAGAGAGCTGTTAAAGCGCTTCTCGGCACAGGAACTAAGCTCCTCGGCGATAAATCTGAAAAGCTTCTCACAGGTGCGCTTTGACATCTACAAAGACCCCGCAGTAAAGGCAAATATGCAGAAAATGGCCTCATTTTTCAGGCGCTATTGCAAGGACTTAAAAACAAGCGATGTCAAGCGGTCGCTGCTTTTGCAGGGCAGCACGGGCACGGGCAAGACGTTCTTTTCGGCGTGCATAGCGGGTGAGCTTATCGAGCAGGGCATAGCCGTGTGCTTCGGCTCGGCTTTCGACTTTTTCAGAAAGGCTGAGGACGAGCGCTTCAAGGGCACGCAGGGCGATACGGTGAGCACTATGATAGAGGCCGACGTGCTTATCATAGACGACCTAGGCGCTGAGTTCAAGACCAAGTACACAGAATCAACGCTGTACAATGTTTTGGACACCAGAATGAACCTTTCCCGTCCGACGATAATCTCGACGAACCTTATGCGTGACGATCTGAGACTTGCCTATGGCGAGAGGGTGTTCTCACGCCTTGCCGGGGTGTTCACGCCGGTATATTTCCCGGGAGCAGATATGCGCTTAGAGCTTTTGAAGGAAAAGCTTTGATAAAACGGTGGGGTCATAAATATGAAGGAAAACATAATCACCCTGCCTGACGGACGGCAGGTATGCCAAAAATTCAAGCAGTGCGGCGGCTGTGCGTATGAGATAAGCTACGCCGAGCAGCTTGCAAGAAAGCAGGCGGCCGCCGAGGGGCTGCTGGGGCGCTTTTGCAAGGTGTCGCCTATCCTTTCGGGGGAGAGCGAGCGCTACCGCTGCAAGGTGACAAGGGTATATAAAAAGGCCTCAAACGGCAGGCTGATCTGCGGGGTGTATAAGTCGAGCGGGAACACGCTCGTGCCGGTGAAGGACTGCCTGCTTGAGGATAAGCGCCTGTGCGAGATTGCACGGGGGCTTTGCGGGGTGTTTGAGTCATTCAGGCTCACCCCCTTTGACCCCGTGAGCGGGCGTGGTACGCTTCGGCACGTGCTGCTTCGCAAGGGGCGCAAAACGGGGGAAATAATGCTTTGCATAGTTACAAATTCCCCCGTGATAAAAAGCCCCCGCTCGTTTGCAAACGCCATAGCGGGGAGGTTCCCCGACATAACGACGGTAGTTCACAATATCTGCACAGACAGCCTGCCCATATCTCTCGGCAGCAGGGAGGAGATCCTCCTCGGCAAGGGGTATATCGAGGACGAGCTGCTGGGGCTTAGGTTCAGGATAAGCGCACGCTCCTTTATGCAGGTAAACCCCGCACAGGCCGAGCTGCTCTACGGGGTTGCGAGGGGGCTGCTTTGTGAGGGCAGGGGCACGCTGCTCGACGCCTACTGCGGCACGGGAACGATAGGGCTTATCTGCGCCGAAAAGGCGGTGCGGGTGATAGGCATAGAGAGTGTCAGCACCGCTGTCGCAAACGCCCGCCAAAACGCCGCCCACAACGGGATAAAGAACGCAGAATTTATCTGTGCCGACGCAGGCGAGGTAATGGAGCAGATAGCACAAGAGGGCGGCGAGATAGGCGCACTTATAATGGACCCGCCCCGTGCGGGCGCTGACAGGCGCTTTTTAGACAGCGTATCAAAGCTTGCACCGAGGCAGATAATATACATATCCTGCAATATGAAGACCCTTGCAAGAGACTTGGGCATTTTAAAGAAAACAGGCTATAAGGCGC
>JAFRYW010000199.1 GCA_017442845.1 Ruminococcus sp. | reverse complement strand
GGGGCGTTTTCCCCCACCCCCAACCCCCTCCCCAAAGGGGAGGGGGCTAAAAAGAGTGCCCCACAAATTCCTATTTATCTCAGCAGGTCGTTAACTATGTATGCTGTCAGCTGCTCTGCCATTTCGTATTGCTCACAGATCCTCGGGTGGCCGGGGGTGGCTTTGCCGGTGCGGGTAAATTCAAGGTAATGGACACGCTCGCTTGCAAGCTCGGCTGTTACCTCCTCGACCGCCCTGTCCCACTCGAGGTCGTGCATCAAAACGGTGAGCAGGAAAATAAACTGCGCCTTCGGGTAGCTTTCCATAAGCGAGGAGGTTATCTCCTTGTACTTTTCCTTCCATTTTATGCGGTAGGCGGGGTCTTTTATGTCACGGTCGGGCTGCCCCTCGCAGTGGGGGTCGTTCTGGCCGACTGCCATTATGACAATGTCGGGCGTGTAGCGTGAGAGATCCCAATCGCTGTACGGCCCCTCGGGGTAGTAGGAGAGCTTGTTCCACGTGGTCTCTACGCCGATAGAGTCGGGCATATGAAAATAGCCCGTGCCGTCAAATATCGCAATACCGCCCTGGGCGTTGTTGTGGATCTCGGCACCCAGGTTTCGTGCTGTGATCATCGGGTATGCGTAGTAGGCGTTGTCAAACTGCCCGTGATGATCCTCGGGGTCGCTTGAAGCGGTGTGCTCTACAGCCTCGACCACCTCGCCCGCCGAGACACTGTCGCCGAAGACCTCAAGCCTTAAGCTGTAGTGCGGCTTATATGAGAGCACCTCAGCGCCGCCGCTCAGCTCAAAGCCGAAAAACTCAAAATAGTGGTAGGCCGCCTGACGCTTGAACATTGTAACGGTATGCTCGCCGCCGTCAAGCCCCTTGGCTAAGGTGACGGTCTGCTTGTCGTGGTTGTCCCAGCCGTTATCGAAAACGCACTTGACGAGCCTGCCGTCGATAAGTGCGCCTAAGGACATCTCATTCGAGCTCATCATAGTATTTGCGATAACAGCGGCTATGCTGCTTCCCTTAAAGCGTATAGTTACAGACGAGCCTGCGTATATAAAGCGGAAGCTCTCGGCCTTGCTGTCATCTATCCTTCCCATAAAGGACAGGCGGGGGTCGGTGCAGGGGATAAAGATGTTGTTCATAGTTTTATTATCCTTTCGTTTCAGAGGGTGCGGCGGGGCGGGTGATGCGCTTTATCACGATATCGCTTACAAGGTGCAGCAGTATCGCAAGGCACACCGAGATCACCATTGACAGCAGGTAAACAGGCAGACTGCAAAGATCGAGCCCCGCTGACTTTAAAACGCCGTTTATCGTAACGTGTGTCATATAAAGCTCAAGCGAGAGCCCGCCTGCGCTTTTTAAAAAGCTGTGCAGCGGCTTCCATTTTATCAGCATAAGAAGCGCTATGCACAAAGCCATAAAGCCTATAGAAAATGCGCTTGATTCCATACGGTTGCCAAGGGTTGAGGTAAGATACCTGTTAGCAGTCTTAAGCGCATTAGGCAGCGGGCTGCCGAGCTTTGCCCTGATGCCGATAAAGGCGTCAAATGCCCGCAGCAGCAGCGTACATACAGCTACAGCTATGTGCCACGGCTTTATTTTTGCCTTATCATAGACCATTTTGCCTATATATATGCCGAATATAAAGATAGGCAGCCTTGTGAGGGCTATCTCCGTAAGGTCAAATTGCTTTTGCTTTTCGACGCTGCTGACATACATAGCGCCAATCAGAAGCAGGGTAAAAAGCCCTGTGTTCAGGGTGCTGTGCTTTGAGGTCACAAGCTCGTAGAAAAGCGGGAAAAAGATATAGAATATAACGATAGCGCTTATGAACCACAGCCTTTTCTCGCCGCTGATCCAGAAGGAGAAGAGCGATAGGTCGTAGAAATACCGTGTTATCGGCCTGTCATTCACCACGCAGTCGGTGATGAACCAGATCACTGTTCCGTATATCAGATAGGGGATAAGCACCCTTATAAAGCGCTTTCGTAAAAATGCGCCCGTGTCTTTGTTTTTTGTGTAGGAGAAGTAAAGCCCCATTCCCGAGAGGAATAAGAACACCTCCACCCCCACGCTGCTAAGCACACGGCAGTAGATATAGGAGATCGAAAATTTTGTGCTGCCCGGCTCTATAGCCTTTATTATCGTGTGAAAATAGTGGAACATCATAATGAGTATTATAGATATCCCGAACAGCTCGCTTCTGTATTTGCTGAAAATGTCAAAGGTCAGAGATGTGCGTGTTTGCGTTTCTTGCTCTTTGCTGCCCTGCAAGGTCATTTGCTCCTTTCCCAAACTGTCTCGGCGATAACGGTGTTAACGCCGACAGTGTCTATATACGGTATCTTATCCCCAAAGCGGAGGACAAGCTTGCTTTTTTTGAATTTGCTGTCGGCAAGCTTTTTCTTGAGCTTTGTCGAGGGCTTTCTGCCGCCCTTTGCATTATTTACGGCAAGGGTACCGTCCTTCATAAGCCATGTCCACTCGCCGAATACACGAACTCTCAGCTTGAAGCCGACCGCCTTGTACCCCTGCGCTTTGAATGCAGGCTCCGGCACGGTGCAGCCCCCGTCATTTTTATTAGTGTTGCCGATAAGCGAATATTCTATGCTGCCCGACTCAAACTGCTCGATCTTGTAAAGCTCCTCGTCAAGCCCCTCGGTGCGGGTGTCCTCGGTTATTTTGTTGGTAAAGTGCCTAAGCTCAAAGTGCTGATCGTGCGGGTCAAGCCTGCCGCCCGGCGGGGTAAGAAGTATCTCGCCCATTTCATTCGGGCGGTCAAGCGCCTCGACGCTGCTTATCCACTCAGCGTTTTCCGAGGATAAGTCGATACACTCTGCGAGCCTGTCTGAGATATTTGCCTTGTATGCGAAGATCTGCCCGAAATACCCCGAAACTGCGCTTAAAACATCAAGTGTGTATTTGTCGTTTTCAAGCAGCCTTTCGATAAGGGCGTTGTTGATATATAAAAACTTTTTAGGCGCCTTCATCATAGCGACAGACTGCAAAATGTGAAGGTCGCTCACGTCATACAGGAATATGCAGCCAAACTCGCTCTCGCCGTACATAGCCTTAGAGTTTAAGTAATAGTCGTATTTTAACACCTCGAAGGCTTCCCTGTAGGTGATCTTGCCCTGCTTGTAGAGCGAGAGCACCTCGCTGCCCTCGTAGGAGAGCTTTACCTCGCCCCTGTACCCGAAGGCGGGCGTTTCAAAAAGCATAGGGTAGGCGGGGGCGGTGGTGCCGGTCTTTTCCCTGTCTGATGAGATAAAGAGGTCTGCTGCCTGCCTGTCATAGCCCTTGGCTATGCCGATTAGCCTTAGCGATTCCGGCGTGTCGGCGCAGCATTCTGTTACAGCGAGGGCTGTGTATTTGCCGCTTTTGGGGATATCCCGCAGGGTCAGCCCCTCCTCACTGTCCTTAAAGAGCCTGCAAAGCTTGGCTGCGCTGTCGGGCGAGTCATAGGCGCAAAATTCATTCCTTGCCGCCGTGTCATCATAGGTCTTGCGCCCCTTGGCAAGGCAGGAAACGATCTCCTCCTTCGAGTGTGCCATATCAAAGGGGAGGGTGAGCATATCCATATACGTGCCCCTTGCGTGAACGTAGTGCTCGATATCCTCAACGTGCAGTATTATCTGCTTGCCGAGCGTTAGGTAGTCAAAGAAAACGCTCGAGTAATCCGTGATCAGCGCATCTGATGCCGCCATGAGCGAGTAGCTGTCGATAAGCGGCGGGAATTTCTTTATGTGCTTGAATACCGAGTAGTCGATAACGTCCGAAAGGCGGTGGTGAAGGTTAACATAGAGGATCTCGCTGTCCTTCAGGCTGCTGTCAAGGTAGTCAAGCAGCGTCTTGCTTTCCATGACCACCTCCTCATCGGGGAGGTAGTCCTTAAAGGTCGGCATATATACATATATCCGCTCGCCGTTCGGGGCAAGCTCCTCACGAAGCGCCGATGAGTCCTTAGCGGCCGAGAGCAGCCCGCCGCAGCGGGGGTAGCCCAGCATAAGCGCCCTGCCCTTTAAAAGCTCACGCACCTTGTAGCTTTCTGTCATATGCTCAAAGGTGTAGTCGTTGGGGTAGAGCAGGTAGTCGGCATTTACAAAGTTTTTCTGCGTGTTGCCGTTGCCGGGGATATTGCGGGTGTTTTTTGCAAGGCCGAGCTTTTTGAGCGGCGTGCCGTGCCATATGTTTATATACACCTGCCCGGGGCGCTTGATCCAGCTCTCGGGGAAATATGTCTCTGTAATGAGGTACTTGCAGCCCTCCATATATCTTGCATAGTTTTTGGCTGATCTGAAGATCTTTGTGCGCTTCCAGCCGTTTTTCTTTTTATAGCCTGATATTAAGGGGTCGGTGCTGTCATCTGCCCTGACATAGCAGGTGTAGCCCTCAAACTCGGGGCTTTTGTTGAGAACATCGAGGATATACTGCATATTTCCCCTTACATTCTTGCCAAGCCCGAGGATAAGTATGCCCTTTGGGTCTATAGGCAGGGTATAGCAGTGGCTTACGATATTTCGCTCGCTCTCATCGAGCGATAGCCCCGTTTTTTGAACGATGCGCTCAATAGCCTCCTGCCTTTTTTCGCAGGAAAAGCTTAATTCCATTTGTGGTGAAGCGTTACAGGTGCGGTGCTTTAATACTTTCATAGTAAGAGTGCCTTTCCTTTTGATGATGCCCTAAATGCTGACCCGTGGGCGGCGTTACTTTCCGAGGTCTGTCTTTATCTGCGTAGTTGATATATCCGGGGTGCGGGGGAGGTATACTACCTCGCATATATCCTTAAGAAAGTCGAACTTGCCCTCCCAGTCATCGCCCATAACGAAGGTGTCAACTCTGAATTCCTTGACGTCAGAGCGCTTTTGCTCCCAGTTCTCCTCGGGGATAACAAGATCGACATAGCGTATCGCTTCAAGCAGCTTTTTGCGCTCCTCGTAGGTGAAGTAGCATTTTTTCTGCTTTTCGTTCCAGTTGAATTCGTCTGTTGAAAGTGCTACGATAAGGTAATCGCCAAGCTCCTTTGCTCTTCTGAGCAGGTTGATATGCCCGTAATGGAGCAGGTCGAAGGTGCCGTAGGTGATAACTTTTTTCATTATGTGTTCTCCTTTATTTTCTGTTTGCATCTATCACGCCAAGCTGATATTTTATCATCTCGGTGTATATGCGCTTGCAGTTGTTATGGTCATCAAAAGCGAAGAAATCGTCCGCACGTTTGCGGTATGTATCCTTCATAACGCAGCCTGTGCTCATATACTCGCAAAGCTTGTCGATAAGCTCGTCGTTTGTATGAACGATCTCGCCGAACGCCATAGTGTCGTAGTGATAAGCCCCCTCCTCATAGTGCTGGGGGATATCGTTGTGGTGAAGATATACAAGCGGCTTTCTCATATACGCAAAGTCAAATTGGATACCCGAGAAATCCGTCACCATAAGCGAGCTCTCGCAGAACATTTTCTCATAGCTCATATCGCCTATGGCGGGGATTATATCCACCCTGTCATTCTTGTCAAAATCATCGACCTGCGGGGAAACTATCGGGTGAAGCACGAACTTGATCCTGTAGCCGTATTTATCCGCAGCATCAAGCAGCCGCTTGTCATTGATAAGAGAGTTGAACACCTTAAAATATGAGGTATCCTTAAAATGCTCGTTATAATCTCTTGCAACGCCCTCGTTTTGGAAACGAGCATGGCCGACTGCATTCTCCACGTCGGGGAGATCATTATCTGCTTTTTATCGTTGTTCTTTAGCCCGTCATACCTCGGCACGCCTGTAAGGCGCAGCGCATCATACCCCACATAATCATAAACAGGCCTGCTCAAATTATCGATCTCAACGGGGGAGGCACAGAAGTAAAGGCGGGTGTTATCCCTTAGCCTGTTTTGTGCAATAGCTATCTTCTGAACTGACAGCCCGTGCTGAACGCATACTACGTGGAAATCGACTATATCTCTGAAATAGGACGAGCCCTGCATAGTAAGATCGTTGAACGCAAAGACTGTCGAGTTTGAAACTATCATCATCTGTGCGTTGAAGAAAACGAGCCTGTGCTTCAGGGTGCCCCGCACAAGGGGCTTGAAGCCGTCTGCCTTTATTCGCTTGTAGTCGGTGGCGTTTTTGTCTATCAGGTAGTATTTTGTTATGCCGTCGTCCATACCCGATGAGTAGCGGAATAGATACTCCGAGCTGTCGCCGCCCTTGTAGATCTTGTCAAAGAACATCCAGATCTTCTTTTTGCGGTAGAGCGGGCGTGTTACCCAGTAGGCAAGCCTTGCTGCAAGCGCTCTCAGATCAAGCTTTGAGTGCCCCTCGATAAGCTGTAAAAACATTCTCATCTGCCTGTAGAAGCGCTCGCCCTTGCCGGATCTTTTGATCCAGATAGCGCCCTTGCTGTGGAAGAGTATATATTTGCTCGTCATAGGCCAGTACATCCACACAAGCTTGCCCGATATGCGGGAGGTGTGGGATTTGTACTCGGGGTTGACGGTGTAGTATTTGCCGTTGTATTTTAGTGCGAAGGATAAGCGGTAGATATCCTCCTGCTCGTCTATCGGGATAGAGAGGTGGAAGCTCCTCTGCTTGTAGGCCGAGCAGCCGAACACCTTTGTGATCGTGTAGCGCTCGTTGTAAACGGGGAGAATGTCTCTGTCATCAAGCCTTGCTACGAGCTTGCATTTTGTCTTGGGGTAGATATCGGGGAAGGTCGCATCTATCTCAAGGCAGCCGTTTACATAGTTCATAAAGCAGACGTTTACTCTTATCTCATCGCTTCGGTAGAGAACTATATCGCTGTAGGTCATATAAAGCGTTCCCGAGCCCTGTATCAGGCGCTCATAGGAATCGTCAAAGTCATTCTTGATCCTTACGAGCAGGTATTTGAGTTCGACAGCGTATCGGCACATCTCTGCGGCGTCTACGTTCAGTATCACCTCGTCGTCAAGCTCCTTTAAGAGCAGGGCGATGTGGTCCTTGTAGGTGTAAGCCTCCTCCTCGTCAAGAATGTGCTTGTTGCGGTTGTTGAGGTTTGCATCGATCCTTGCATAGACCATATACAAAAGGAAATACTGCACGAATTTCGGCACACGCCCGAGGTTCTTTTTAAGCTCTCTTGCCAGCGCTATGAAAAGGGCTATGCTCTTATAGTACCAGTCCTTGTCATACACGCCCTGAAACAGCCTGTATTCGTTGTCATACGGGGTGCAGTAGGTGTATTTGCAGCCCTTTGCGTAGCATACCATGCCGTTTAAAAGCAGCACACGCAGTATGAACAGCTTCACCGCATCATATCCGAGTGCGGTGTCGATAGTAAGTGCCGCTAAGATATTCGAGCGCAGCACCGTGCCCTCCAAAAACCACGGGAACTTGTCGTGTACCCTTGTAAGGTCGATAACGTCTCCCATAGTCTTTCTGTCGGAGGAGAGTTTGTCTGTAGCCGTGATCTCCTCATAGCTAAAGTGCTTTTCACCCATAGCGACCGAGCTGCTGTGCTTGTTCATAAGGTTTATGCACCTTTCAAAAAGGTGGCTGTCAAAGCTGTCTCCCGCCTTGATAACGGTAAAAAACTCACCCGTGATAAATGAGAAGGCGCTTTTTATAAGCTCTGTCTCGCCCATGCCCTCGGGGGCGCTGATATAATCAAGCTCTGCCATATCATCGCAGGCGGCCTTGCAAAAGCCTTCGCCCCTGCCCGTAAGGTCTGCAAAGATAAGGTGGATCCTATCCTCAAGGGAGCTTGAGCCCTTTACACATTCAAGTGTTTTTTCTGCCGATTGTTCATTTCCATCAAAAACGAATATGACCGAAAGTTTCAAAATGCTGTGTCTCCTTTTTGTAAGCCGCCGCCAAAGGCCTCGGCTCGGGCGTTATAGCCCCGTTTTTTTATTTTTCTCCAAGATCTAGTCTAATTATATCGTGGCTTATGTGCCGCTTTGAGATGTTTGGAAGCGCTTTGTAGTCGCCGTAGAGGTATTCGAGGTATTTTTCATACTCACCTATCACGGGGAAGGTGTGCCCTTCAAATTCAAGCTCTGTAAAGCTGTCAAACCACCCGGAGGGGAAGGCGCCGCTTTTTAGGTGCTGCCCCCAGCCGTCATACATATACCCCGTGTCACGCCTAAAGAAGTCGATAACGCCCCTTTGCAGCGCACACAAAAAGCCCATAGGCAGAACGGTCTTTAGAAATGTCGCAGCGCCCTTGACGAGCCTGCCGGTGCTGCCGCCCTTCTCGCCTCGTACCCTGGTGCCGTTCCACTTGTTGTATACCAGGCTTTTTACGCACTTTGTCAAAAAGCGGTGGAGCCGCTGCCCTGTGTGCGTGCGTGCGGTGTAGCTATGGCGGAATATGTCTATAAATATCCCGTTGTGGATATCTGTGAGCTTGTCTGTCATCTCTGTTGTCATAAGCGTGCCGTTTAGGCGCACCTTGGTAAAGAAATGGTCGCCCTTGTCGGTAGCGGGCGTTTGCAGGAAGAACTTATCCGAAAACCTGTCGGAAAGGGTGCAAAAGCGCACATGGTCCTCGGGGCGCATCATTATATCTATGTCATAGTCCCACGGGATAAAGCCCTTATGCCGTGCAGCGCCGAGCAGCGTGCCGCCCGCAAGGGAATAGCGTATGCCGTTTTCTCTGCATACACGGTCTGTTTCGAGGAGTATCTCAAGCTCCCTTTGCTGAAGGGCTTTAAACTCCCTGCTGCTTGTGTCCGAAAAGGTGAAAAGCCCCCTGCAGCCGCCCTTTATATAGCGGTCGATCTCGGCTGCGTCCTCCCTTGAGATAAGCCGCTCAAAGCCCGAGCGTGAGGCGCTCGCCTCAGAATAGATCCCGCCCGCCTTGCCACGAAGCAGCACGAAAAGCGCAAGCCTCAGCAGGTCGGCAGCATACAGCGTGGGGTCGGCCTCATTCGCAAGAAGGACAGATGCCCCGTGGTATGCCTTTTTGAGCCGCTCGGCCGTGTGCCTGTTGATCGTTATGATGACAGACCTTTTGGCCGACCTTGGTAAAAGCACCTCATCAAAGGCTATAACATTTTCCGCCGCCTCATCACATAGCCCAAGCTGCCCCAGTGCTCTTCGTGAGAGCTCTGCGGGCAGGCTGTCGCCCATTACGCAAAGCCTTGGCAGTGTGGGAAGGGTCTTATCCTCCCCGACCGCTGCTGCTATATCATTTACTATTTCCTCATACATCGTTTTCTTCCAGTATGCCTACTGCACGCCTTATGCCCTCGTGCAGGTCTACCTTCGGCGCCCAGCCGAGGCTCATAAGCCTTTCGCTGTCAAGTATCTCGGGGGTCGGGGCGTTAGGTGATGTGTCCCTGACAGGCTCTGCCTCGTCCTCCTTGTTGGCGAAGGAGAGGTGCATATCCCTCTCGGGGAACACCTCGCAGGCCGCCCTTGCAAAGCCCCTTATCGTTACGTCAGATGCCTTGTTTGCGATATTGTAGGGCGCAGCATTCTCGCCGTCGAGCATTATCTTAAACAGCGCCGTGCAGGTATCCGTCACATAGCAAAAGCTCCTTAGCGGTGCGCCGCTGCTTTTTAGCAGGATATCCTGCTTTCTGACTATGTTTGCGATAAACTGCGCCCATACTCTGTCATCATCAAGGCTCGATGCGCCGTAGATGTATGAGGGGCGTGCTATCTTTATCTTCATTCCGTACTGCTTGGCATAGCTTGCCGCAAGCGTTTCGGAGGCCCGCTTGCCGACAGCGTAGCAGCTTTTGTATGAGGTGTGGTCGATAACGCCTATGTCGCTCTCAAAGATGCGGTCATTCCCCGTTTTCAAGGCACCGTAGACCTTGAGCGAGGAAACTATGAGCGTTACAGCGCCGTTTTCCCTAGCAAGCTCAAGCACGTTAGAGGTGCCCGAGAGGTTTGCGTTTATCGTGCCGACGGGGTCGTTTTCAAACTGTATGTTGCTCGCCTGGCTCGCAGCGTGGATAATATAGTCCATACCCGTAGCGTTAATAAACCTTGTAACGTCTGAAACATTAAGGCTTAAGTCAAAGCGCTTTAGCACATCGCCGTACTTTGCATACGCTTTTTCCTTGTTCCTTACGTTTGCGATCACGCTTATCTCGTCACCGAACAGGTCGTTCCTTAAAAGCAGCGCCATAGTGAGGTGATACCCTATAAAGCCGCCGGCACCTGTTATAAGTATAGTCGTGCCCTTCAGCTTCTCCCAGTCTATAATGGGTGAGGTGGCTATCTCCTCAAGGTCTCTGTATACGCCCTGCTTGACTAAGCTTTTTATCTCATAAGCCATACTTTAACTCTTCCTTTGCAAATTTCTTGTAGTTCTCGTAGTAGAACTGTGACCTTAGCGTCGTTAAGTCCTCGGGGGTAGTCACCTTGATGTTGAAGCGCTCGCCTATGAAGATGTGTACGCTCTCGCCAAGCTCGATAAACAGCTCGCTTGAGGATACGGGGTTTAGTATGCCCCTCTTGTACGCCTCATCGTGCGCCCAGAGGATACGCTCCATAGTGTAGCCCTGCGGGGCCTGTGTTATATACATAGTGCTGCGCTGATAGCTCTTAGAGCAGTTCTCGCCGTCCTCGGAATAGAGGAGCGAGTCGATAGCGGGCGTTACGGGAACGGCCGTGCCGTATTTTTTGGTATCGTTTATGCAGTTTGTGATAAGCTGCTCGGAAAGCATCGGGCGAACGCCGTCGCATATGAGAATGATGTCATCATCGTTTTTCTGAAACTCTGCCGTTGCAACGACGCCGTTGTGGATCGAGTCAAAGCCGTTGGCGCCGCCGGGAACGATAGCCTTTACCTTCGGCACGTTATACTGCTTGATAAGGTCCTTAAGATAATCGATCCAGTCCTCCTTGCAGGCGACAACTATCGCATCTACCTCGGGGTGTCTTGCAAAGTGGCCCATTGTGTGAATGATTATAGGCATACCGCCTACCTCCAAAAACTGCTTGGGCATATCTACGCTCTTCATTCTGGCGCCTATCCCGCCCGCAAAAAGCATCGCTGTGATCATTTTAATACTCTCCTTTATATCATATTTATGGTTTTCATTATACGCTTGGTCGCCTTGCCGTCGCACTCGCCCATATGGAACTGCTTGAAGGCGATAAGCTCTTCCTTATCCCGTGAGCTTAGCTCGTGCCTTACGGCGTCTATCAGCCTCTCGCTGTTTTTGACAACTGTTGTGGGGAACTTTGTTATGTCTGCATAAAAGCCGACCTTTTTAATATAATCGTCATAGTCGGGCGCAAATATTACAAAGGGCTTTTCAAAAATGCAGTGATCGAACAGCACAGATGAGAAATCCGTTATAAGCAGGTCTGTCACAGGCAGCAGCCGCTCGGTCGGGATCTCGCAGCCCGCATTTCCCATATGGCGTTCAAGGTGGGGGTGAAGCTTTGTTACCAAGAAAAACTCATCGTGGCAGAGGAACGCCTCATCTACCTGCCCTTGCCCGGGAAGCGTCGGCTCGGCAGCGCTGCCCCTGAAGGTCGGCGCATAGAGGATCACCTTTTTGTTGACAGCCTCGGGGTAGGTCTTAAAAAACTCACGCCTGCAATTGTCGATGAATTTTTTGTTATAGTACATATCCGACCTTGAAATGCCCGTTGCCCTGACGACCCCCTCGCCCTGGCGCATCATAGATGTGAACACGGGCACGCACGCCTTTGAGCTGACTGTCAGCAGGTCGTAATTTGCAAAAACGTTGCCCTTGTAATATTCCGGCACGGAATAGGGCTGGTCGTAGCCCGAGCGCTTTAGCAGCCCGCCCGAGTGCCAAAGCTGCACCACGGTAGTTTCCTTCCTCTTCTCGCAGGAGGAGACGGGCAGGAAATTGTCGCAGATAAACACATACTCTGCTACAGCATACAGCTCCATAAACTCCGTCAGCCACGAGGAAAGCTCACGCCCGCCCATTTTGGAAAAGTCTCTGCACCGCAGCTTTATATCGAATTTACCCGCCGCCTTTACCTCGGCATACATTTTCTGCATCGAGAAGGGCAGCTTGTCGCTGTGCGCATCTGCAAAGATCACAAGCCCCTTTTGTATATCCTTTTTTGCAGCTCTTTTATACACCGCAGGCAGCAGCGAGTGCTGAAGGAGCATTTTCATATGCTCCTTAACTATCAATTTAACGCTCAAAGTGATATCACCCGATTTTTTACATAGTTCATTTCATTATATCACATTTTAAGTAAAAAGTCAAATCAAAGATGCCGAAATTACGCCTTTTTACGGCGATTTTTTGGAAAAGTGTAACATAAGGGCATCTCTAAAAACCCCTTTTGAGAAAAAACAGCTATGCGCAGCATATGCTGTGTCGAACCCTCTTGCAGTGCGCCGGCACTACTGCGAGGGCTCTCCTTGCATCTGCTGCACCTATCTGTTTTTTCTTTGACCAAACGGGTTTTAGAGATGCCCTTAAGTGCAGCAATAAAAATACCCGGTGCACTTCTCGGTGCACCGGGCAGGTGTTAGAATTCTATTTTTGAGTACAGCCCTGCGGAGGCCATTGTGTCCTCGGGCTTGGGCTTTTTGTAATCCTTCTCGAAGGAAGTGGTGATGTCAAAGTGCGCCCTGGGCTTTCTGTCATTTCTTCTGCCTCTGCCGCCTCTTCTGTCACCGCCGTAGCCGCCTCGTCTGTCTCCGCTGCGCTTTTCTGTTGAGGAGATTATTACCTTTCTGTACGGCTCCTCGCCTGTAGAGCGGCTCGTAACGCCCTCAATCTCGGAAACGGCCGCATGGATAATGCGCCTTTCGTAGGGGTTCATAGGCTCTAGGGCAGATGTTCTGCCTGTTCTCTTAACTGTAGCAGCGATTTTTCCCGCAAGCTCCTCAAGCTGTGCCTTTCTTCTCTCTCTGAAGCCTGCGCAGTCAGTGGTTATCCTGAAATAGTCTCTGTTGATCTTGTTTGAAACAAGGGAAGCAAGATACTGTAATGCATCGAGCACCTCGCCCTTTTTGCCGAGCAGATCCTCAAAGCCCTCTGCCTTGATGTCGAGCATAGCGCCGTTCTCAATTGGGGATATATCGACCCTTGCGTCCTCAAAGCCCATATTCTTTAATACAGCTATGATATACTCTGCGGCTGCATCTTCCTTTGTCTGCTCATACTCCGCCTCGATCTTAGCCTCGCCCTTTGTGAACAGAAGCCCTTTCTTAGGCTCCTCTACTACCGTAAAGGTTATCTTTTCCTCTTCGACACCGAACTCCTGCACAGCAAGAGCCTTTGCCTCTTCTACGGTCTTGGCTGTAAACTCTTTTTTCATTTTCACTCTCTTTCCTTTCGGGGTTATTCTTCTTTATACTCATCGCCGTACTTTTCAGCCATGCGTTTTCTTGCTTCATTGAGCTTCTTTCTTTGCAGCTCTCTAAGCTGTGCCTTGGAAAGCTTTTTCTCCTCTGTTTCCTCCTCGTCGTCATCATCGCTGTCGTCGGGAAGGCTCTTTCTGCCCTCAAGACCCTGCTGCTGCGCTTCAAGGGCACGCTCCATAAAGGATTTTTTGCCGCTCTTTTTCTTCTTTGCGTCCTCCTTCTTGATAAGCTCCTCCACGTGTTCGGGGGTATATACCATATTCAGGAACACAGTCTGCCCCAAGCCCACGATGCTCGACATTACCCAGTAGATACCGAGACCTACAGGGAAGTTGAAGGTGATTATCAGCGAGAAGATAGGCATTATATACAGCATTATCTTCATGCCGCCCATAGCGTTTGCCGCTGCGGGGTTGTTTTTCTTTGTAAAATACTGTGAAACAAAGGTCATCAAAAGCTGGAACACAAATGAAAGAACAGGTACCAGCACAAGCAGATTGTTCCACTTGGGGAAGCTCTCAAGCTTGATGCCGAAGAAGGTATAGTCAAAATCATCTATCGTTTCTCTCAGCTTGCCCGAGTCATCGACTATGTCGATAACGTCAGCATACTTTCCGCCCGCCTTGTTCAAAAAGCTGAAATTGAGCAGCGCAGGTCTGCCCTTTGCAAGGCTCGGCGTTATATAATCCTCGTTAAGCATAAAGCCCGTGTCTATATCGTTATGAAGCTTGACAGCGCTTATTACTCTCTCCCACTGCTTGTCGGAAAGCTTTAGCTTTTCTATCTTTTCTATATCCTCAAGCTCTGACTGGAGCTTTTTATACTTTTCGTCCTCGGAGATGCCCTCGTTTTCCTTTTCGATAGTCTCCAAAAGCTTTGCAAAGGTGTTGTCGTCAGTATCAGCCCTGTCGAGCTCGTAGGAAACGCTGTATAGGTTTGAGATGAGTGTGTTTGAGTTGTTGAGGTCTTCCTTATTTACATCGGTAACATAGTAAAGCGGGTTATAAACGACCTCGATAAGTGCAAACAGCACCAGCATGGTTATAAGCATAGGAAGGCAGCCCGCCGTAGGGGAGGCATTCTCTTTGGCGTAGAGCGCCATCATCTCTTCCTGATACTTTTCCTTGTTGTTGGCGTATTTTTTCTGAAGCTTTTGCAGCTGCGGCTGAAGCTTCGCCATACGTGCGGAGGATTTTTGCTGCTTGATATTGAGCGGCAGCAGTATCACCCTGATAATTACCGTAAAAAGTATAAGTGCAATACCGTAATTCTTGACAAGAAGGTAGCAGGCCTTCATTATCCAACCGAGCGGTATTGCTATAACTCCAAAAAGTGCTGACATATATATCTCCTTAATAGCGGAAAGCTATCTCCGCCCTTTTATTCTTATTAGCGTAAACCTTTCGGGCACAGGGTCTACCCCGCCCTTGAACAGCGGGTTGCACCTGAGTATCCTTTTAGCGCTCAGTATGCTTCCCTTTATAAAGCCGTGCTTTTTGAGCGCCTCTATCGCATATTGCGAGCAGGTAGGGTAGTAGCGGCAATGCGCCCCCGTGAGCGGGCTTATGTACCTTTGGTAGAGCCGTATGAGCGCTATGCCTATATACTTCATTTATTACCCCTGCTCTTTTTGTTTATCTCTTTTACAAGTCTGTTTCTGATAAAACGCTCTATATCCCCCGATTTTTTATCCGTTATCTCGGGGCGGCAGGAAAAAACTATATCGTAGCCTATCGGGATCTCCTGCTCGCAGAGCCTGTAAGCCGCCCTTATTATGCGCTTTGCACGGTTGCGCTCGACTGCGCCGCCGACCTTTTTGGTAACGCTTATGCCAAGGCGGTTATACGGGGTATTATTCCTTACAAAGTGCGCCGAAACGACCCCGTTCGATGCGAACGCACCCTTTTTGAAGGCTCTGGTAAAGCCCTTGCTGTCCTTTAATACGCTTGTAAAAAGCATAAAGATCTACCTCAAAAACAATAAAGACCTTATACCTATTCAATTATGTGAATGGTATTCGGTCCTTAATTCTTATCAGTGGCTAAGTCTTGCTCTGCCCTTTGCTCTTCTTCTTGCGAGAACCTTTCTTCCGTTCCTTGTAGACATTCTGCTCATAAAGCCGTGAACTTTCTTTCTCTGCAGCTTCTTAGGCTGGTATGTTCTTTTCATTTCAAATCCTCCCTTCGCCCGCTTAACAGCAATCGACTAAATAGGCTTCACCTTTAGAAACCCTTACAAAGTAACATTATATCAAATGAGCCCTCTTTTGTCAAGTATGTTCACATAATGTTTAAAATTTTGGATAGTTTTGCAGCATTATAATAAACGGGGAAGGCTTTTTACAGCCCTCCCCGACCTTTTTACAAAAGTGCTCCTGCGATAAATAGGAATTTGTG
>JAFRYW010000198.1 GCA_017442845.1 Ruminococcus sp. | reverse complement strand
TGTGCATTGTGCATTGTGAATTGTGCATTGGATCAAATTCTCATTTATCTTAGCATACGCTATCCCTTCACGGGGTTTTCAACTGCGGTGACGGAGTTTTTGTCTAGGATCTCGATCTTGTAGGCATAGGTCTTTTTGCTGCCGTCAATGTCAGCCTCGGTGGTCTCGGTGAAATAGAGAAGCTCGTCGCCCTTGAAATAATAGTCGGCATAAAACGCCTCTGCCTCGCCCTCCTCGAGCTCGGGGGAGATCTTTTCCATATCATAATCGTGCCTGATATGTGTAATGCCGTTTTCCTCGGTGACCTCGGCCTCCTTGACAGATGCGGGCTGGTAGATCACAAGCCCCTTGTCAGCCTGCGGGTGCTTTGCGTCCTTTGAGTAGGCCGCAAAATCCTTGTCGCCCCGCACAAGGTGCGTCACCTTGCCGTTTTCATCGGTAAAGCTCTCAAGCCCGTTGTTGAACTGTGCATAGCTCGACTTGTCGCTCTTGCCAACGTAGGAGTAGGTGAGAATACCCTTTTCATCGTATTTAAAGACAAACTCCTGCTCCTGCTCGCCGGACTCCATATTGGTCATAACAACACGGGCGCTGTCTAATGAGGCGTAGGCGTCTCTTGCTTTTTTTATCAGCTCGCCGCCCTCGACATCGGGCACTTCCCCGCAGGAAACGAGAGCAAGCGCCGCACTAAGTGACAAAGCTATGCAGGCAAGCCTGAGTTTTGATAGTATTTTCAATTTAGCTGCCCTTCCTTACAGATTCTTACAGGTCTTTGCATAAACTATCAGCATTATCGGTATGGTGATAAGCTGCGCTACCGTGCATTTTAGCATCAGCCCGAAGCTGAAGCGGACAACGTATAGGTCAATGTTTATATTCTCTACCCCCAGCTCCTTGCCCCAGGCGAGCCAGTCAACTGCCGAGCCCTCGGCGAGGTAGCTGATAAATGCGCCTAAGACTATACCCGCTGCGAAAAAGAAGATGAATGCGAGAGCGCTTTTTAGTCCCTTCATTTTGATTACTCCTTATAATTACAAAAGCCGCCCTGCCCACGGCGGCTTTTATAGTAAACGACAAGGATTTTCTGAAATTTACCGCTCACAGCTGCAAGTATCACAGCATCTGCGAGCGGTCTATTTCGAAAATCTAATGTCGTTTACTATAAGCTGTTTAAGATCATTTCCTTCTTGATGAGCCACGCCTTTTGTTATCCATAACGTGCTTAAGGTCGGAGAATTTCTCCTCACTTGTTGCCTTGAATTTTGAGAGCATATCCTCAAAGCTTGCGTCATCGCTCGTTCTGCCTGCATATACAGGGGGCGGGTTCTTAGTAAAGTCAACAGGTGCAGCAGGCTCATAGGGCGTTCTTTCCTTCTTGAAGCCGCCGGGCTTTTTGTCAAAGCGCTTGTCGCCGCCCTTATGCTCCTTTTTAGGCGGGGCGGGCAGCGCCCGCTTGACCGAGAGGCTTATCTTGCCGTCATCGCCCATTGAGAGCACCTTTACCTTTACCGACTGACCCTCTGTAAGATGATCCTTGATCTCGTTTACAAAGGTGTTTGCGACCTCGGAGATATGTACCATTCCTGTTGTGTTTTTGTCAAGCTCAACGAAAGCACCAAATTTGGTTATTCCCGTGACCTTGCACTCGTAGATCTTTCCTACCTCAAGCTCCATATTCTTAGTTATTCCTTCCATTCCATATACATATATACAAAAAAGGCAATAGCCTTAATCGCCGCTGATGATATAAAAGCGCTTTTCATCGGGGTAAGCGTAGCCGAGCTTGCCTATAGCTATCTGCTCCATATAGGCGTCCTCATCATCTGCGCTGAGAAGACGGGTGTACTCATCGTTTTGCTGCTTTGCAACGGTGATCTTCTCGCTGAGCTCGTCTGTTTCCTTTTCAAGCTGCGCTATCTCGGCCTGCTGCGCTATGATCGTCCACAAAGCGTAGCCTGTCAGGCAGATAATTGCCAGCACACTTATAAATGTAACAAAAAAGCTCTTTTTACCCTTAGAATGCTTTTTCTTTTTTGCAGCCAAGATACACGCCCCCTTTTTAGCTTACTTACCACTATATTATACACCCATTTGCGGTTTTGTTTCAAGCAATTTTTAGGTGAATTTTAAAAAAAATAACATTTTTGTAAATTCACACAAATTTGCGGCGGATTTTTGTCACTTTCTTAGCGATATGACCCGCAAGCTTATCCCGCAAAAGGCGCAAAAGGCGTATGAGCGGCTCACCTATCAGCAGGCTGACAAGCAGGGCGGAGAGTGCCATGCCAAATGCGATAAAGCCACGCATTTTAAGTGAATACATAGAGAACAGCAAAAAGTAGCAAGACCCGCAGAACAGCCCGAAAAGCAGATCCTCGGTAAAAACGGCAGCCTTAAAATGAGGTATGATGAGCCGCAGCGCACGAAGTGCCTGATAGCAAAGCCCAAGGGCAGCACCTATAAGGAAGGATATCAAAAAAAGCTCGACCTCACGTGATACGCCTAGCTGCATAGGCAGCATACCCTCAAAGGTACGAAGCAGTATCATTTGAGCAGCAGCCCCTTGATACCGGGCTTGCGGGTGAGCTTATCGCCGTAGGACAGAGATGAGATCTCACCCTCAACAACAGCGTCGCCCGTCTCGACCGAGATCTCGTTTACGTGAAGCGAGCTGCCCTTGACGGTAAGCGTGCCAAGCTCGGTATACAGCCGTATCTCACGGTCATTAAAGCAGTCAACATCGGTAACGCCGCTTAAATGCAGGGTCTTGCGGTTTTCGAGGATAAGGTTGTTTTGCATAAATAAAAAGCCTCCTTGAAGATAGGTGATTTTCAATGCACAATGCACAATTGAGGTGTGCGGCTTCGCCCACGAATTATAAAGGCGGCTGCGAAGGGGTTTGGGGGCGACCGCAAAGCCCCCAATAAGCCGCCGTAAGGCGGCTTAACTCCCCCGAAGCATTGAGCTAAGATTTAGTTCATCGCTTCGGGGGCATATCGGGGGGCT
>JAFRYW010000197.1 GCA_017442845.1 Ruminococcus sp. | reverse complement strand
TGTGCATTGTGCATTGTGCATTGAGATAAATTCTCATTTATCCGTTCCTTATCAAGAACAATTATATCAGCAAATGCTTTCCCCGTCAATGATAAATCATCGGAATAATAAAGCATATCCTCGCATAGACTTGTACAAAGGGAGAGTGAAGCCAATGAGAAAAAGAAGTCAGCTGATAATGCTGTTAGGGGCGATAATTTGTATATGTGCCGCCGCTGTGTTTTCTGAGGAGCCGGCTGCCAAGCCGGTTTCGGCGGGAATGGTGTCAACGGCCTTTGAGCGCCCGCTGCTGATAATAGATGCCGGGCACGGCGGGGCGGACGGCGGCTGTGTCAGTGTGGACGGCACGCCCGAAAAGGGCATAAACCTAAGTATCCTGCAAACCATGCGTGACGCTGCGGCGATAATGGGCTATGATGTGGTCTGCACAAGGGAAAGCGATGTTTCTATACACGATGAGGGCATTACAGGGCTTTCAAAGCAGAAAAAGTCGGATATGGATAACCGCCTTGCGATCATCAATAAGTATGAGGGCGCTGTCGCCGTGTCGATACATCAAAACCAGTTTACCGACCAAAAGTACAGCGGGGCGCAGATGTTTTACCCCAAAGCCAGCGAGGAGTCGCACGCTTTGGCCGAGGCGCTCAGGGGCAGGGTAGTCTCGACCCTGCAATCAACAAACGAGCGTGAGACTAAGCCCGTGGGCGATGAGCTGTTTTTGCTTAATAACGCAAAGTGCCCGATAGTTATGGCAGAGTGCGGCTTTCTCTCGAACGAGGGCGAGGCGGCACGCTTAGAGAGCCCGGTCTATCAAAAGCAAATGGCATTGACGCTGCTTTTCGGGGTCAATGACTACATATTCAGCAAATAGTCTCCATTCAAAAAGGGCTGCGCAGATATAGGTCTGTGCAGTCTTTTTTTGGTGTTGCCTTGAGGCGGCTTTTGTGATATAATTTGAATAGCCAAAATTTTTATCTTAAGATTTTTTTAAGAAAAATCTCCGCTTGCTCTTAAGAAATATGTGATAATATATACTCAAAGGAGAAATGAATAAATGGATAAGCAAACTGTACTTGTGGTAGATGATGATAGGGATATAGTTTCGGCGATAGCAAAGCTTTTATCAGATGAGGGCATTGGTGTTCTAAAGGCCTATGACGGGCTGCAGGCGCTTGATGTAATAGCCTCGCAGAGGGTCGAGCTTTTGATCATTGATGTTATGATGCCAAGGCTTGACGGGCTGTCGGCACTTATGAAGATAAGGGCAAATAACAATATCCCCGTTATAGTGCTCTCGGCCAAGAGCGAGGATACCGACAAGATACTGGGGCTTTCTATGGGGGCTGATGATTATATAACAAAGCCCTATAACCCATTAGAGCTGATAGCAAGGGTAAAGGCACACCTGCGCAGATACCTTACCTTAGGCTCAGCAGTTTCTCCTAGTGAGAAGGCTGATACCCTCACCGTAGGCGGGCTTGAGCTTGATAAGCAGACCAAGAGCGTGACCGCCGACGGGGAAAAGCGCACGCTGACCGCTACCGAGTATAAAATACTTGAGCTTTTGATGAGCAACGCCGGCAGAGTATTCTCGGCGGAGGAGATCTACAGCCGTGTCTGGAGAGAGGACGCTTTCTCGGTTGAAAATACCGTAATGGTACATATTCGGCATATTAGGGAAAAAATAGAGATAAACCCTAAGGAGCCAAGATATTTAAAGGTGGTGTGGGGCGTTGGATACAAGATCGAACGACTATGAGCAAAACAAAACTGAGGAGACAACAAAACAAGAGCCCTTTGGGCAAGCGCAGGGGGAGGGCAGCCTTCCCCCGCCAAGGGGAAGTATTCGCTACAAGCTGAATGCTAAATGGATAAGGGTGCTTTGCTTTATCATTTCAGGGCTGCTTATCGGCTATGGGCTTGCGGCGATACAGGTGCTTCAGGCCTGCGAATATGATTGGGATATAGAGGCGGCGGTAATGGGCGATGAGCAGCCCGTAAAGGATACTGACGGCTATATGCTGGTAAATGCGGAGGATATTGAGTGGCTCTACAGAAACCTCTGCATAGCGGCATCGGACGTAATGCGCTTTGAGGGCGGCATTTCCGACGACTATATAATAAACATTAACAGCGCTATGTGGGGAAATGATGAGTATCAGACCTTTTTTGACGAGGGGGCTCTCGATCAGCTTATCGTAAAGAGCAAATATATTGATTACTACGTTTCCTTCGGGGATAAGTATTACACAAGCTTAAGCTCACTTAAGGAAAATGAAACAAAGGAAAGCCTTGAAAGCGCATTTAATGATCTGGGCGAGCAGTTTTATATAAGGGCTGACAATAAGACCTACTCGGGCGGCAAGGAAAGCAAGCTTTATGTAAGCTCTGCACCTTACCTTCCGATAGGTGCAAGCTATTTTGATGCGGAGGACAAGGCGCACATTTTCAAATATGATAGCATTACCGAGGGGAACACCGTAATATTTGAAGATGAGAATGCAATATATAAAAAATACACATATGAGCTTACCGATCCTGACGGCAATTTATACGCAGAACCCC
>JAFRYW010000196.1 GCA_017442845.1 Ruminococcus sp. | reverse complement strand
TGTGCATTGTGCATTGTGCATTGGATCAAATTCTCATTTATTCCGGTAACGCTTTTGTAAAATGGATTTTTATTTTTAGCAAATGCTTTATCAAAAAAGCAAATGGTATTTTTAAAAAGCAAAAAAAGCTGATAATGTAAATGTAAATGTTAATGTAAATGTAAATGTCAATGTCAATGTAAGTAAGAATGTAAATGTAAGTGTAAATGTGTGTTATCGCTATGGGTAATACCCCTTGAGGGTAAGCTTATTTCGGGCTGTCGGGCGGGCTGACTTGTAAATTTGTTATTTGTTGCATTATTTTTATTTGAAGAGTTGTTTAGTCTGCCTATTGCAGGAAAGAGAAAAATATGTTAACCTAAAAGCAAGAAAAACGAAAGACAGCCCGAAGGCCTTGCCGACACTTGACATTTTCCGTAAAATATGCGATAATAATATGTAAACCATTTTATTGTAAAGGACAGATAAAAATGAGAAAAGAGCTTGCAAAAGTTTACGAGCCTAAGGAGTTCGAGGGTAGGATCTATAAAATGTGGCTTGACGGCGAATATTTCAAGGCAGACGTCAATTCAAAAAAGCCGCCCTATTCGATAGTTATCCCCCCGCCGAACATCACAGGGCAGCTGCATATGGGGCACGCACTTGATAATACATTACAGGATATACTTATCCGCTACAAGAGAATGTCGGGTTACGAAGCGCTATGGGTGCCGGGAACAGACCACGCATCTATAGCGACCGAGGCTAAGATCGTTGAGGCTATGAGAAAAGAGGGCATAACCAAGGACGATATCGGCAGAGAAAAGTTCTTGGAGCGTGCATGGGACTGGAGAAAGCAGTACGGCGGCAGGATAGTCGAGCAGCTCAAAAAGCTCGGTACCTCGTGCGACTGGTCGAGAGAGCGCTTCACGCTTGACGAGGGCTGCTCAAAGGCTGTTAAGGAGGTCTTTGTCAGCTACTACAACAAGGGGCTCATCTACAGGGGCGAGAGGATAATAAACTGGTGCCCCCACTGCCTTACATCTATCTCGAATGCCGAGGTAAACTATGAGGTTCAGGCAGGGCATTTCTGGCACCTGAAATACCCCTTCAAGGACGGCAGCGGCTATCTTGAGCTTGCTACTACAAGGCCTGAGACGCTGCTCGGCGATACGGCTGTAGCTGTTAACCCGAAGGACGAGAGGTACAAGGAGCTTGTCGGCAAAATGCTCATTCTGCCGCTTGTAGGCAGGGAGATACCCGTAGTTGCCGACAGCTATGTTGATATGGAGTTCGGAACGGGCGTAGTTAAGATAACCCCTGCACACGACCCTAACGATTTCGAGGTAGGCAGAAGGCACGACCTGCCAGTTATAAACGTTCTGACCGAGGACGCCAAGATCGTTGACGATTACCCCGCATACGCAGGTATGGACAGGTACGAGGCCAGGGCGAAGATAGTTGAGGACTTGGAAAAGGGCGGCTTCCTTGCATACACAGAGGAGCACGATCATAACGTCGGCACCTGCTACCGCTGCGGAACGACTGTTGAGCCGAGGGTATCGCTCCAGTGGTTCGTTAAAATGGCAGACCTTGCAAAGCCTGCGATAAAGGCTGTTGAGACAAAGGACATAAAATTCGTTCCCGAGAGGTTTGAGAAAAACTACTTCAACTGGATGAACGATATAAGAGACTGGTGCATTTCCCGTCAGCTCTGGTGGGGGCACAGGATCCCCGCATTCTACTGCGACGACTGCGGCGAAACTGTAGTTACCAAGGACGAGACGGCAGTTTGCCCCAAGTGCGGCAAGCCTATGAGACAGGATCCCGACACGCTCGATACATGGTTCTCATCAGCACTGTGGCCCTTCTCGGTAATGGGCTGGCCGGAAAAGACGCCCGAGCTTGAAAAATTCTACCCGACAGACACGCTCGTTACGGGGTATGACATCATAACCTTCTGGGTATCACGTATGATAGTTGCGGGTATGGAGTATATGGGCAAAAAGCCCTTCTCGACAATACTTATCCACGGCCTTGTAAGAGACGCAAACGGCCTTAAGATGTCAAAGAGCCTCGGCAACGGTATCGACCCGCTCGAGGTTATAGACAACTACGGCGCAGACGCTTTGAGATTTATGCTCGCAACAGGCAACGCCCCCGGCAATGATATGAGATATATCGACGACAAGGTAAAGGCTTCACGAAACTTTGCAAACAAGCTGTGGAACGCTTCACGCTTTATTATGATGAACCTGCCCGACGATTTTGAGTCTGACAGCCTGCCCGAAACGCTTGCCCCCGAGGATAAGTGGGTGGTATCTAAGTTCAACCGCCTGGCTAAGGAGGTTAACGAGAACCTTGATAAGTTCGAGCTCGGCGTTGCGGTAGCAAAGCTTTACGACTTTATCTGGGACGTTTACTGCGACTGGTATATCGAGCTTACAAAGCCGAGGATAGCCGCAGGCGGCGAGACGGCGCTTACAGCACAGCACGTTCTTGTATGGGTAATGAAGGGTATGCTCAAGCTCCTGCACCCGTTTATGCCATTTATCACAGAGGAGATCTGGCAGACGCTCGTTGATGACGGCAGCGTTATTATGGTTCAGAAATTCCCCGTATATGAGAAGGAGCTGGACTTTGCAGCAGACGAGGCCGACTTTGAGAAGGTAGTAGCTGCGATAAGCGCTGTAAGAAACGTAAGGGGAGAGATGAACGTTCCGCCCTCTGTAAAGGCTAAGATATTTATCGAGACGGCTGACAGGGCTGCATTTGAAAAGGGCGAGATGTTCTTTGAGAGGCTTGCGTCGGCAAGCGAGATAAGCTTTGTCGATCAGGGCTTTGACGGCAAGGACTGTGCGACGGCTGTAACTGACTGTGCAAGAATGTTCATACCCCTCTCCGAGATAATCGACACGGAAAAGGAAATGGCACGCCTTACTAAGGAAAAGAAGGCAGTACAGAAGGATATAGACTTCTTATCCTCAAAGCTTTCAAACCAGGGCTTCCTTGCAAAGGCGCCCGAAAAGCTTATAAACGAGCAGAAGGAAAAGCTTGCAAGGGCTAAGGAGAAAATGGAGAAGATAGAGCAGTCGATAGCTGCTTTGGCTAAGTAAAAAAGGTGATAACTATGAATAAAAGAAGGATTCCCGCTTTGATAGCGGGCCTGTCGCTTGCTTTGTGTCTTGCCGCCTGCGGCGACAGCGAGGAAAGCACAAGAGACGCAAGCTCGACCCCCGAGGCTGCAAGCAGCACCGCTGATACAAACGGCACACCCGCTGACAGCACGCCGGACGAGAGCGAGGCTGCCCCGAAATACGACCCGAACGGCGACGAAAGAATGTTTGACAGCCTGAAGGAGCAGTATAGCGGCAACTATGCGCTTTCGGGAGAGCTCTCGATAAGCGGCGGCGACAAATACCCAGTGATGTTCGAGGTAAAGGGCGACCTCAGGTATGCAAGCGCAACGGTCATGGGTATGGTGACAGAGCGCTACATCACAGAGGAGGGCGACCTCTACGTTATCAATCAGGGCACGACCGTATATGAAAAATACAACCACGATGAGCTTGGGAATATGATCCAAAATTCGCCGCAGTATGACCCGTTGTTTGCAGCGACAGGCGCTTTCACAAAGGCCGAGCTTAACGGAGACGTTATCAGCGAGGAATATGCGCTCGACTACGAGGGGGTAACGGGCAGCATAACATACCTCTTCAACGAGAGCGGCGCCTTAACAGGCGTTAAGATCGACAGCAGCGATATGGACAGTGAGGAGCTTTCCGAGATCGTTCTTACAGCACCAAAGGACGAGGACTTCACCCTGCCGGAGCTGACGGATTATGTTAAAAATAACTGAGTTTAAAGAAATTTCAAAAAACAGTTGAAAAAAGCTTTGCGGTATGGTATAATAAATAAGATAACGGATATCGCAGAGAAAGGAATGGAAAATTAGTTATGGCCAGTGTTACAAAGCAGAAGTCTCACGCAGGAAGAAGCGTGTTTGTGTTCTTCCTTGTGTTCACTATCCTCGTTGCAGGTGTGGTGATAGGGCTTTCATATGTATTTAAAAATAAGGACGTTACCCCGTCTATAGCAGGCTACAGCTTGTATATAATGGATTCTGACAAGATGCTCGACAAGGTGCCGAGGGGCGCTTTGGTGCTTGCATCGAACGATACGCCAAGCGTCGAGAAGCTCGGCAAGGCGGTGCTTTGCGAGAATGTTCCCGGCGTCGGCACGAGCGTATTCTGGCTCGCATCTATCGACTCAAAGGGCTCTGACGGTGTTTTCTACACCGTTTATCAGGAGAAAAACCCTGCGCTGACATACGAGCTTACGCCTAGCAAGGTAGTCGGCGAGGCTACTACCTACTACACATGGGCAGGAAAGGTGATAACCTTTATGACCTCCCGCTTCGGTATGGTTATCTGCATAGGCTCACCGATAGCGCTTATGATCATTATAGAGCTTGTTATGGCGATAGCCTCGAGCGAGAGCTATGATGACGATGATGATGACGATGACGAGGACATAAGAAGAGAGCCTGCGCCCACATCTATCGACGATATACTCTTCTCGGGCGACGATTCTACACCGATAATCAAGACACAGCCCGCTGAGGACGATGAGTACATAGACAGCGGCAGCGTTTACCCCGATGAGGAGGACGATGCAGACATTATCGGCGGCGAGCCTGTTGAAATGGCAGAGCCCGAGCAGCCTGTGAAGGAGACTGAGCCTGCCCCCGAGGAGACAGCAGAGACGGCGGAGCAAGCCCCCGAGCAGGAGGAGACAGCCGAGCCCGAGGTGCACAAGGTAAAGCTTCCCCCTGTAGAGAAGGAGGAGCCCGAGGTCAAGACGGTGAAGATACCCGAGCAGCCTAAAAAGCCCGTGGTAAGAAAGCCGCAGACCCCTCGCCCCAAGCGCCCGAAGTCGATGGACACATCAATCGAGGATCTTATGAAGCTCATGGAGGAGCAGCAGCAAAAGCTCAGAGACGAGATAAACAAGAAGGACTAAAAACAAGAGGTATCGCTCATACGAGTGATACCTCTATTTATGTCTATGGGGAGATAAATTGGGATTTGCTGTTTTGCAGAGGGTGCGATGCGAAGGGGGTACGGGGGGCGACCGCAAAGCCCCCCGATATGCCCCCCCGAAGTGATGAACCATATCTTAGCTCAATGCTCCGAGGGAGTTAAGCCGCTTTGCAGCGGCTTATCGGGGCTTTCACTGCCTTCGCAGTAGGCAAGTGCCCCCGAACCCCCTTCGCAGATGTATCTCACCTATTACCTATTACCTATCCCCGTGCGGCTTCGGCGTGGATATTGCCGTTTGGGAGAAGGGTGGCTTTGGTGCGCTTGCCCTTGCGGGTGTAGGTGAAGATAACGCTGCCGCCCTCATACTCGACCGACTCGATATTGCAGCCACGAAGCGAGGCGGCAAAGGTTAGGATCTTCTTTTGCTTGTCGCTGTAGCTTAGCAGGTCGTCAGAGGTGAAATAGACGCTGCCAAAAAGGTTGTTGACTATCGCAAGCGCCTGCTTTTGTATGCCTGTAAGCGAGATATTATCGTCACGCAGCAGGAAAACATCGGGGTCGTTCAGGAAAGCCCGCCCGTCAAGCTGGCGGCGGAAGATAGTGTTAAGCATAGAGTTCTTGGTCGAGACACGCTCACGGTGGGTGAGCTGCATTAGCATATTGTCATTCCAGCTAAGCCCCACATCGCAGCCTATGCGGCAGTAATCGACCAGCCCGAATGCCGAGGCGAGCGGCACGCCGCAGCCTAAGATGAGCCTGTCGCCGACAAGGCGGCGCAGCAATACCATAGCATCGTGCATTATCTCGCCACGTGTCTTGCCGTTGTAGGGTATGATCGCCACGGCGTAGAGAAAATCAAGCTTTACAAGGTCAAAGCCCCACTTGTTCAGCACCGTGTCAAAGACCTTTTCCAAATACCTGACAACGTCTTTATTGTAAATGTCGAGCACGAAGCTGCCCGACCAGTTGCAGCCTGCGGGCACGGGGGCGCCGTTTTTGTCACGCAGCAGCAGATCCTGCCTGTGGCGGAAGATGTAGGAGTTCTTTTCGACCACGAACGGGGCGAGCCATAGGCCCGACATAAGCCCCTTCTCGTGGATCTTGTCGCTGACAAGCTTCATTCCGTGGGGGAATTTTTCAGCGTCGATCTTCAGCCAGTCGCCGACGCCCTTTTGGTAGCCGTCGTCGATCTGGAATATATCCATTCCGCCTGCGTTAGCCACGCCCTCAAGGTCGTGCAGAAGCTTTTCCTCGCTTATATCCTGATAGTGGCGGTACCAGCTCGTGTAGCCCTTAAGCGGCTTTGCATTACGGCATTTTATGCCGGAGAGGGCAAAGAAGCTGTCAAACACCTCACCCTCGCTGCCCGAAAGGAAGGCTATGTCAAGGGCTGTAAACTCACCCTCAAGGTGCTTGCCCGCTGTGTCCTTTTCAAAGCTTATCTCGCCGTCCTGCGAGAGCACACGGATAAGGGTAAAGCCGTCAGCTTCGCAAATAGAGCCAAAGAGGGTGTATTCATCATTTTCACGCAGATAGCCGTAGCTGAAGCCGTGAAAATCGCCCGCCCTGCCGCTGTAGCTTACGAAATTATAGTCGCCGTACTTGTCAAAGTTGTATTTTTTGACTATTGCCCTTGGGATATGGTCGATACCGATAGTTCTTTCGTTTATTTCGTATTCACGGCTGTCCGTCCACGACTGATAGCCGTTTATAAACACCCTGTCTCTGCCTGTGATAAGCGTTTTTGCGCTTATAGCAAGGGTGTCAAAGCTGTACCCCGAGCCGCTTGGTGAGACGATAAGCCTTATTCGCCCCTCACGCTGCTCTAAGCGTGCCTTGAAATCGTCTGTATCTATCTTATCGGAAAACTGATAGGTGCAGTCGCCGATCCTGACTGTTGCAAAAATATCTGTCAGCTCTCTCATATCATTCCTCACCCTCCTGCGGCTTTGAGCCCTCTGCGATAACGCCTGTTACCTGCCGCTCGTTGTAGGCGCCGAGTATAAGCCCGCCGACCAGGCAAAGGATAGCTGCGACTGCCGCCGTCAGCCTTAGGCCGAAGCCGTTCTCGCCGATGCCCTTGATAGATGTGAACAGCACCATAGCAAGCGCCTGACCCAGCTTCATAGCAAACGTTCTTGCGGCGAAGAACATTCCCTCACGGCTCTCGCCCGTCTTGATGCCGTCAGCCTGTGCAACGTCGGCAACGATTGCCTGCGGAAGAATGCCGAGTACTGCCATAGGGATAGATGCGAGCACTGCGATCATAAAGCCGTTGACCATTTTCGGCAGCCCCAGCTTGCCTGCGAAGGCTGTGAAAAGGAACACCAGGCTAAAGAATATGAATGCGCTCATAACAAGCTTTTTCTTGCCGAGCTTTTTGGCGAGAATATTTACGGGGGCGTAGAAAACAAGGCTCATAGCCGTCATTGTCGCAAAGAGTATAAAGGTCTTGTCAGCGCCCAGGCCAATAAGTGAGGTGATATAGAAGGAAAGCCCCGTCTGGAACATCGTCAGCGCCACCCAGTAGAAAATATCGGAATAGACGAACTTGCGAAATTCCTTGTTTGAGAAGGTCTTTGCAAGTGAAGCGAATGCGGGGGTCTCGGAGGGGGTGGTGTCAACATAGTCGCTTTCCTTGATAGTGAAAACGGGAACGAGCATACATACAGCAGCGACTGCCGCAAGTATGCCTATAGTTATGCGGAAGGAGTTTGCATACCCTACCGCATCACGGAAGAAGCCTGCGATATTCGGCACGAGGTAGGAAAATGCCGAGCCGACAAAGAAGGTGACGGAGATGTAGGTGGAAACGTTGATCCTATCCTTCGGGTCACGCCCAAGCTCGGGGAGAAGGGCGTTGTAGGGGGTGTAGTAGATCGTCATAAAGAGGTAGAAAAGCAGCAGCGTCACCAAAAGGGTGATATTGTTGATCCAAGAGACCTCGCCTACGGGGGAGACGAATATCAGCACGGTTATCGCTGCAAAGGGCACGGCGATAGCACGCATAAACGGGATCCTGCGCCCGTCCTTATGGCGGCATCTGTCGGATTTGGAGGCGATATACGGGTCGGTAACGGCATCAAAAAGCCTGCCGACTGCGGTTATCATACCTATAACGGTAAGCCCCAAAAACACGCTGCCCTGTGTGATGAAGAGCTTCTGCCCGGATTTTAGCTCTACGTCCTCAGGCATATAGAAGAACACCAGCCAGTTAGAAACTATACCCGACAGCATCGACCAGCCGAGCTGCCCTATGGCAAACTGCCACAGCACCTTGTTTGTTATCCTTTTCATAACAAGAAACCTCCGTTTTTTATTTGCTTTTTCGGCTATGCTTTTATATAGGAAAGCGCCATTTGTATCATAAAGTCAAGCTCCTGCTCACCGCCCGTATCAGACTCAAAGACACGCCCTCTTGAGAATTTCTCACTCATTAGCATAAGTGCGTGGGTGACGGATATATACATCTGCTTAAAATCAAGCCCCGCCTTGGTGGTGCCGTCTTTAACGCCGACCGTGTAGGCGCTCTCAAAGAGGGGGTAGAAGTTCATAACGCTCGCCTCATACTCCTTAAGCGCCTCGGGGCTTATCTTTTCATTTAAAGCAAAGCGGTCAAAGCTGTCAACGAACCTTAAAAAATCCTGATGCGAGATATACAGCACCTTGAACACCTTCATCAGCTCGCACAGCCGCTCATAGCCGCTTTTTTCAAGGTAGTAGGGGCTTTCAAACACGCCGTCGAAGAGCGCCTTGATCCTCTCCCACAGCACGCAGCCCGCCTTGGTGACTATATCGCCCTTAGTGCCGAAGTAGCGGTAGAGCGATGCGACGCCTATGCCGCATTTATCGGCGATATCCGTCATCTTGATCTCCTCGACATCACCGAGCAGCAGGAGCTCTGCCGCAGCTTCGATAGCTTCGTTTATTCTGTCATTTTTGGCATTTTCAATAATTTTTTTGTAATCCACTTGACAAACGCTCCTTTTTGTGATAGACTTACTATCAGTATGATATATAGTCTATCACACTTTTGCGAAAATGTCAATAGTTTTTAAGAAATTTTTATTGAGAGGAGCTTTTTTTATGGAAAGGTCGAGGTTTATTTTTGAAAACGAAATGTGGAGGAGAGACTACAGCAAGGCGGTAAAAAACCAAAAAAAGCTTGCCAAAAAGCACGGCGATGACAGAGACAAGGTTTATCACCTAAAGGCCGCAGACACCCCGGCGATAGGGGAGAGCTTAGGCGTTAAAAACCTTGTTATGAGCGAAACGCCCCTTGAGCTTGACGCTGACAGGAGCGTTATAATAGGGAACATACGAATGGGCTTTGGGCATTACAGGATCTCAATGGCGCTGGCGTCGGCGGCACATTCTATGGGGTATACGCCCTACTGGCTCGACCTTAATTCCTTTAAGGGCACGGCCGCTACGAACATCATCTCGGCGCAGAACGACCTCTACTCATTAGGCTCGAGGATCTCGCAGAGGAGCTTTCTTTTCAACAAGCTTGTGTGGGAGCCTGTCAACACCGAGCTGTTTCGGCGCTTAGCCTATAACTGCTCCGACCAGAAGATGACAGAGCTTATGACGGGGCTTTATGCCGACCTGCCGAAGGACATACCCTTTGTTGCGGCGCACGCATGGCCTGCACAGGCAGCTATCCACGCAGGGTTGACAAACGTTGTCAACGCAATACCCGACAACTGGCCTATGGCGCTACACCTCTCCGAGGGGGCTGTGCATACAGTACAGACGCAGTCGGCATATATGGGCTACAAGGTGCTTAGGGGCATGGACAAAAAGCGCCTCTTGCAGCCAATGCCGGAGGGGAGCGTTAAATACACAGGCCACTACATCGACCACGAGCTTGTAGCAAACATCGCCCCCGACAACGAGAGAAGGCGGGCAAGGGCAGTCTCGGGCGGGGCTAAGAGATACCTGCTCACGATAGGCGGCGCAGGGGCGCAGCAGGAGATCTTCGTGTCGATCATAAGGCAGCTTATCCCCGCTGTCAAGCAGCAGAAGGCGGCGCTGTTTGTCAACCTCGGCGACCACAAGGACGCTTGGGAGAACATAAGAAAGCAGCTTCCCGACATAAGCGGGCTTTTGCACGAGCATTACGACAGCTTCCCGGAAACGAGCGAGTTTGCAGCGCACGCCCTTGACAACGAGGTGGAGGGGATACACATTTTCTTCCACAGCGATATTTTTGCGGCGGTATATTCCACAAACCTGCTGATGAGGGCTTGTGATGTGCTTATCACAAAGCCGAGCGAGCTTGCATTCTACCCCGTGCCGAAGCTTATGATAAAGCGTGTCGGCGGGCACGAGGCCTGGGGTGCGATAAGAGCCGCCGAGATAGGCGACGGCACCTTTGAGTGCGACACCCCCAGGGAGATAACCACAATGCTCAAGGCCTTGCAGAAAAATGACGAACTGACGGGCTTTATGCGTGACAACATCGCCGCTGCGAACAAGGCGGGGATATATAACGGCGCATACAAGGCAGTAAGGCTTGCGATTAGAAAGGGATAATAAAAAAGGAGTGCAGAGGCACTCCTTTTTTGCTATTCAAACCTTTCCACATCAAGCTCGGGCGGCTTGTCTATCTCCTTGCCTGCGTAGCCCCCGTTTTTGCGACGCTGCTTTACACATTCGGTAAGAAGATACTCTATCTGCCCGTTGACCGAGCGGAAATCGTCCTCCGCCCAGGACGCTATATCGTTATACAGCTTTTCGCTGAGCCTGAGCGGCACCTGCTTCTTTGCTGCCATTAGTACAAGCTTCCCGAGTTGACTATCGGCTGTGCATCGTGGTTGCCGCAGAGAACTACTAAGAGATTAGACACCATAGCCGCCTTTCTCTCCTCGTCAAGCTCTACTACCTGCTTTTTGGAAAGCTCGTCAAGAGCCATTTCCACCATGCCTACCGCACCGTCAACAATAAGCTTCCTTGCATCTACAACAGCCGATGCCTGCTGCCTTTGCAGCATAGCCGCAGCTATCTCGGGGGCATATGCAAGGTATGTTATCCTGGCCTCGATTATCTCGATGCCTGCGTTTTTAACTCTTTCCTGTATCTCGTCCTTGATCCTGTTTGCGACTATCTCGCTTGAGCCTCTCAGGCTTCCCTCGTCGGCTATTCCGTCGCCTGTAGTGTCAACGCCCTGCGCTACGTCATAGGGGTAGATCCTAACGATATTTCTAAGCGCCGTGTCGCACTGCAGCGAGAGGTATTCCTTGTAGTTGTCAACATCGAACACAGCCTTTGCCGTGTCAACGACACGCCACATTACCGCAATACCTATCTCGATAGGGTTGCCCAGGCAGTCATTGATCTTCTGCTTGTTGTTGTTAAGGGTCATGATCTTGAGCGAGATCCTTTTATCGACCATACCCGTAGCGATATTCACGCCCTCGGCACCTGCCTTTATAGAGAGAGCACCTGCGCCCTCGCCTGCGCCTACATCACCGCTCTGCCTGAGCTTTGTTGAGGCTGCGGGATTAACAGCGGTACAGAAGGGGTTTACAAAGTAGAAGCCGTCGCCCTTCAGGGTGCCGACATATTTTCCGAAAAGGGTGAGCACAAGCGCCTCCTGCGGCTTTAGCACCTTAAGACCCAAAAGCAGGATCCACCCCAGCATTATCCACGCAAGCGACACGGCTATGCAGGCAACGCCATACGCCTTATCGCTGTTGATACCCCCGAAGATGATACCGCCGACAGCTGCGATATAAAGCAATATCACAAGCACGAGCATGGCCATTCCGTTTTTCTTTGTCGATAGAATTTTTTCATTCATAACTTTCTCCTCCTATTTTTTGATTATCCTTCTTACACACACAAAGCCGCCGAGGATAAAAAACAGTGTGACCAAAGCGAATAACACCTTGACAGCCACGCCCTCGATAAGCACCGCACACAGGGTACTCATCACGATCAATGGTATGAAAAGCATAAGCGTTACAGCTATCCTCGCAGGCTTTGGCACCCTTTCATTCTCAGTCAGCAGCTCAAAGACGGCGCTCAAAAGCTCACCTATCAGCTCGATCACAAGATCCACTGTTCTCACCCTCTTTCTCTTTGATATCATTATGATATCACATTTATTTCAATTTGTCAAGAGGGTGGAGGAAAATTTTTGAATTTTTTTGCTAGGATAAATGGGAATTTAGCGGAGCTAAGCTCCGCTGCGAAGGGGGTCTGTGGGGCGACCGCAAAGCCCCCCACCAAGCCGCCGCAGGCGGCTTGCTTCCCTCGGAGCGATGAACTAAGC